>JAAUSC010000219.1 GCA_012031965.1 Scytonema sp. RU_4_4 | reverse complement strand
ACAAAAAGCAAAATTACCCATTAAAACAGAGAAAATATAGAGCAGCCTGTGATATAAAAGTTTTTTGGATTGAGATTTCAAGTAAATCCAAGATACACAAGTACCGAGTTCGTTCTTGGTCAACGTTTAACTTTGTCATACAAACAAAAGGAGTCGCACCGTGAAAAAAGTTATTGATTTGCTGAGAAACATTCGCCCAATCAAACTTTTAACAGTTTTTATGGCAGGAATGATCCTGTTTTTTACACAAGCTTGTAGCTCTGTAGCTGCAACAACGCCTCGTCAAGCTGTAGGGGATCAATCTGCACGTCCTAATTCTGAAACATACGTTCCAAAAGGCACTAATGTGCTTTCTCCCAATGAAGGTGGGATGAATAACTTTAGTGATGTTGATCCCAGAACCAGAGGAGCTAACTTCAAAGCTAAAGCTGAGGCTCTCAAAGAAAATGCGGAACAAAACCTGCAGAACAGTTCGAGTAACCCAGCAGAAAATGTTCGCCGCGTGTTTGAAGATAGAGGACAAGTCGGCAGAAATCTTCAAGAAGGTGCTGAAAATATTAAAGAAAAAGCTCAAGATACTACTGAGAATTTTACTCAAGGAACCAAGCGAGGAATTGAAAATATCAAAGGAAACACCAGTGATGCTTCTGCGGGTGTAGCGAGAAATGTTCAACGTTCTGCTGAAGATGCGAAGATTAGTGCTCAGCGTACTGCTGAAGATGCTGGCAATGCAGTGAACAGAACCTTGAGAGATGCTAACACTACTGCTGCTGAAAAAGGTCAAGAGGCAGCTGAAAACACTGGGAACTTATTGGAAAAGGCTGGTAATGCTATAAAAGATGCTGTTAACTAATTAGCAATCGCCTGCTGTTAGTGTCCACAGAAAGTCTGGGACAATAAGGAACTGAAGCCCGCATAGGCGGGCTTTTTAGCTAGCTATTAGAAGTGGGATTTTATTTTTTGCATATGCCAATTCTGTAGCCCTAGCCGCTGAATTTCTCGCCAAGGAATATTGTTTTTTCGCGCCAGTTCTGCACAATCTTCGTATTCTGGTTGGACGTTAGCTATAGCTTTCTCGTTTGCAGATCCCGTCCATGCTACCTTGACGCGCACAGCACCATATTCAGTTTCTACGTGTTGAATTTCCCGTTGGAGAATAGCGCGTTCCTGAGTGGAACGACGAATTCCCAAAGTGGTGGTTTCGCGAAACAAAATAGCTTCACAGCTAGATAAGTTTTTCGGATGACAGATGACAGTTAGCAAAATTCCTGGACGAGATTTTTTCATACCTACAGATTGGGTGAAGACATCTAAAGCTCCAGCGGCGAATAATGCCTCAAACACATAGCCTATTGCTTGTGGACTCAAGTCATCAATTTGAGTTTCTAAAACTGAGACAGTTTCCAAAGTCGGGCTCGTATCACTGGTAATGGATTTTGTATCTGTGAAATTCACAGTTAATCTATCTGTTACATTCGTTGCTTCATCCATTGCTAAATTCGTTGCTTCACCCAACCACAGACGTAGAATATTGGGAATTGGTAGATGAATCGAACCAGCACCCAGTCCTACTTGTTTGATGGTCATTGGCGGTGGAGAACCAAAGTTTATGGCAAGGGTTGTTGCAATGGCAGCTCCGGTTGGTGTGACCATTTCCCGTTCGATACCGTTACTATAGACTGGACACCCACGCATTTCCCATAACTTCAAGACTGCAGGTACTGGTACAGCCATCTGACCATGCGCCGCCCGTACTATTCCCCCACCAGTAGGTAGTGGCGAACAAAACAGTAAAGGTAATCCTTGATGATTGCTCTCAATACCCAACCAATCTAAACCTAGGCAAGTGCCAACAATGTCTACAATGGCGTCAACAGCACCTACTTCATGAAAATGAACTTTTTCTGGCGCGATACCGTGTACTGCCCCTTCTGCTATTGCTAGCTGCTGGAATACTGCTAAACTCCAAGCTTCTGCTCGTGATGGTAGCCCAGCTTTTTGAATCATCCGCTCAATCTCGCTTAAGTGGCGTCCGTGATGGTGATTGTGTTCATGGTCGTGGTGATGATGGTGGTCTGGTAAGTCCACATGAACTTTAGTAGCCTGCTGACTATTACGGTGAACAAGTTCTGCTCTCAATTGATACTCATGCTCAATCCCTAACCCATTGAGCTTTTCGGTTAAATACTCCAGGGGTACACCCAAACTAACCATACATCCCAGACACATATCACCGGAAATACCTGTTGGACATTGAAGATAAGCAATTTTAGTCATAATGAGTCATTAATTATTAATTATTTGTTAGTTGCGAGTTGTTAAGTGCTAAAAATACCACTAACTACTAACTACTGACCTTCTTTCTTAGTTCTATGGCAAAAATTTTCCAAGTTCATCCTGATAATCCCCAAGTCCGGCGTATAGAGGAAATACAAGCAGAACTGCAACGTGGCGCAGTGATGCTTTATCCCACGGATACAGTTTATGCTATTGGTTGTGATTTAAATGCTAAATCAGCAGTGGAGCGAGTACGACAAATAAAACAGTTGGCA
Organism: Scytonema sp. RU_4_4; assembly: GCA_012031965.1. Classification (GTDB taxonomy): domain Bacteria; phylum Cyanobacteriota; class Cyanobacteriia; order Cyanobacteriales; family Nostocaceae; genus Brasilonema. Next base: position 8,989 of record JAAUSC010000219.1, on the reverse strand, counting down.
AATGACAAACCACTGACATTTTTATGTCCTTCGCTCTCTAATGTAGCGACTTATGCTTATGTAAGCGACACTGCTTATCGGATTATGAAAAGTCTAATCCCAGGACCGTATACGTTTTTGTTACCTGCTACCAAGTTAGTGCCACGACTGGTACAAAGTCCCAAGAGGAAAACGACTGGAATTAGAGTGCCAAATCATACTATGTGTATAGCTTTATTGTCAGTGCTGGCAAACCCAATTATTTCGACTTCAGCACACTTACCACCGGATGATGAGATAGATGATGAGTCTAATGGGATAGAACCACAAGCTTACCTATCGCGAATAGAGTTATTTGACCGTTTGGACAAATTGGTAGATGTTATTGTGGACACTGGCGAGGAACCCAAATATGAAGTTTCTACCATTTTGGATATGACAGGAGAAAGAGCAACGATTATGCGACAGGGTTTGGGCTGGGAAAAAGCAGCAGCATGGGTATAAAGATTTAACTTCACAGACTCAGTCGTCAATTTCACAAAACAGAGTGTAAATGACTCCAGTTTTTTGATTGTCATACCTATAACATTGGGCTAAGTATGACTTGAAGTGCGATAAATCTTCGAGCAGTAAGGGTTTGGGATACTTTGGGCTCATGGTGGATATCTATGTATCTGCCGCTTTTTAGTGGCTTGTAAAAAAACCGACACACTGCTAATACTGTAACTTTTTCGGTTGTTTTACAGTCATATGTGTGAGCAATGCTGATGGCGGCTCTTCATGGATGAAAACCATGAAAGAGAGTTGTCTACTGGGGCGTTGTGCCTTAGTAGTGCTGTCTTATGCGTTGTCCTTACGGTGCAGTACCAGTTCTAGAAAAGTTATGAAAGCAAACCTCGCCAACCTACTTACATCTACATCCTCCCGCCACGTTTCGACTGAACAATCGCAAGCTTTTCATACTGATGCTTTAGTGCAACTCCTGTGCAACGAAATGCAGGCTCAGGTGAAAACAACATCTACGTGCGTACAAGCTGTAGCAAAGCGCATAGCAAAAGAAGTGGAACGCATCTGCAACAAAAGCTCCCGCATCCAAACATCAGGACAAATTAAGTCTTGGCTGTTAAATTTGGCAAGGCATCGTTCACAAAAATGCCTGCGTTACTATCAATTGGGTTCAAGAAAAGGTCGTGTAGAATTACATAGCCAATTGGGGGCAATGGTTTACCGGCATATCATCATATCAAATTCTGAGTTAGGGTTTGAGGCTCGTTACAACCTGATTGAAGATTTCCTACAAGCATTCTATCTGGAAGCTATCAAAGCTTTCCGACGAGAAAACGAACTACCTGAGGATTACACCCCGCGTACTCAACTGGAACTCGCAGAATACATGGCGTTTACAGAGCAATATGCGAAACGTCGCATCAATTTGCCTACAGGTAATCAACAATTGGTTATATTACGTGCTCAAAGTTTTGCTCGTCGCCAACCTCAAGAAACCACTGTAGATATTGAACAAGCTGTTGAGTCTGTTAAGACTGAAGACGCAGAATTTTATCAACGCACGAGCGCGGTTCAACAAGTTCGCTCTCAGATGATTGCACAATCTAACTTTGACCCTGCTGAAGATTCCGAGCGCGATCGCGTTATTTCAGAATTAGTCAAATATTTAGAAGCTCATGGTCAGTGTGACTGCATAGATTATCTATCCTTAAAACTGCAAGATCTCTCAGCACCAGAAATTGACCAAATTCTAGGTTTGACAAGCCGCCAGCGTGATTATCTGCAACAGCGTTTTAAGTATCATGTAGAAAAGTTTGCCAAGCAACATCAGTGGCAGTTGGTACATCAATGGTTGGGTGCAGGTCTAGAACAGAAATTGGGTTTATCCTCCCAACAGTGGGAAAGATTTGTGAGCCAACTTTCTGAACAACAGCAGCAAATTTTGCAGCTTAAAACTGCAAAACACAGTGACCAAGCAATAGCTAGAACAGTCAAATGTACCCCCAAACAGCTACAAAAGCGCTGGACTCAAATGTTAGAACTTGCGTGGACTATCCGCAACAGTAACACTGAAATACAAGTCGGCTAAAGTCGTGGTGAATTGCATCAACCAAGAAGGTAGTGTTATTCAATTTTCTAGACTTACTCCTGTTTGTTTAATGTTAAACATAGATGATTTTTTCCTTCTTACAACTCAAAAATCTTCTTATCTATTTCCTCGTAACCTTCTTTCCCCTCTCTTCTCCCTATCTACGGGGAATAGAGGAGGGTGATGGAGGACAAGTGGGGAGTCGCAGAGTTCAATAGTTACCAATGTTGCAGCAAAGAGTAAATTAATATTAGGATAGAAACTAGAATTTTTAATTAACTTTTAATAGAAGTATTTTGAGATAATGACTCAAGGTGGCAGAGCTAATCAGTCTGGCAACGTCTTGGAAAAAACTGTAGAAGGAACCTTATTAGGACATGGATATGACCTCATAGGTCATAATCTGCTAAAGAAGCAGCGTTTGGGATATCTTATAAACTGCACTAGCCTTCCAAAACGATATGCAAGACAGGTTTATATAGGACCAGGAATTTATGGTACTGAGATTTATGTAGACTTTTACATAATTGGCTCACCAAAAATTCCTTCTGGTTTAATCATTGAATGTAAATGGCAGCAAACTAGTGGATCGGTTGATGAAAAACTTCCCTACGTTAACCTGAATATTCAGAATTGCTACCCATCTCCAGCTATTGTTTTGATTGATGGTGGAGGCATGAAATCAGGAGCAATTACGTGGTTAAGAAACCAAGTCGTTCACAATCAAAATTTATTAGCTGTTCATAGCTTAAGTACTTTTATTGCTTGGACTAACAATAATCTTTAATACGAAGTAACTAATAATTCATTAATTTTACCTCGTCTTTTGGAATTAGAATTAATTGACCTTCCTGCTAATATACTGTGTATATTAAAATCTTTGTAAAGGTTACGAATAAACAAAGTATCTGAATTAGATAGCATCACTTTTACACCACGTTCCGCAAGTTTTCCGAATACATCTCTTAGTCTAAGCTGCTCATTTTCATCAAAGTTATAACGACTATATGATGTAAAATTGCTGGTAGTGCTGACTGGATAATACGGTGGATCAAAGTAGACAAAATCTTCTTGATTGCTAGCATAATTTAGCACTTCTTCAAAGCTTCTTACTTCTATCTCGGTTGATTGCAAAGCTATTGATGCTAAACGTAAGCTAGATGGCACACAAATATTAGGTTTTTTGTATTTGCCCATTGGCACATTAAATTCGCCTTTAGAGTTCTCTCTATAAAGACCGTTAAAACAAGTTTTGTTCAAATATATTAAACGAGCAGCTTTTTTTAATTCACTACTCTCTATTGTAGTTCGTATTTTGTAGTAATAATCTTTACTATGTTGCCATTCATGGTCTTTGAGAAGACAGATTAATTCATCAACTTTATCCCTGACACACAGATAAGTAGTAATTAATTCTCTATTAATATCAGTTAAAATAGCTTTGGTTGGCTGGTGATAATGCAGGTAGAAAAAAACAGCGCCACCACCAATAAATGGCTCATAGTAAGTTTTGAAATCATTAGGAAAATAGGTACTATATTGCTGAATTAATCTACTTTTACCTCCCGCCCATTTTAAAAATGGACGTGGTAAATTTTGTTTGGCAATTTCACTCAACATTTAACTGAAAATTAATTGAGTAGCTATATATATTATGATTAACAAATTATATCTTATATTAAATTAGTAATCCTCTCATGTATAGATTAAAATTAAAATAAACAAAACCATCGCAAAAAACGTGTCGTCTATAAGAAGGTAGTATCAATCTAGATGTTTAAAGGATTTTGGAATAACGTTTTTCGCTACTGCCGCTATTTCATTACAACACTCTTGGGTGTAGTATTGAATGCTTATGCGCCTTTGATACCGCTTTTTAAACGCCCAGTCACCCTCGTAGCTATTTTGGGCTTATTTGCAGGTACTCTCGTCTTCATTAGTCTCACGCTGCGTGCGATGCTTGGTTTGAGTACAATTTAGACTATGACTGTAGTGGGAGGTTTACTCTCCTAACAAAGTCGTATTTATGTAGTGTGTAGTACATCCTCTGTGAGGAGACGAATTTTATGGCTACAAATCGCCGCGTTTCCCGCGTCGCTGAGTTAATAAAACGGGAAGTTAGCCAAATGTTACTCAACGGTATCAAGGATGATCGTGTGGGGACAGGAATGGTCAGTGTTACTGACGTTGATGTATCTGGAGATTTGCAACACGCAAAAATCTACGTCAGCATCTATGGTACAGAAGAAGACAAGGCAGAAACGATGGCTGGATTAAAGTCAGCAACAGGATACGTCCGCAGTGAACTCGGTGCGCGGGTGCGTCTGCGTCGTACACCTGAGGTGATGTTTATTGAAGACCGATCCATAGAACGCGGTACAAAGGTGCTGTCTCTGTTAAACCAGCTTCAGCAAGAACGTCAGCTAGAAAATCCGGTACAAGAAAATAAGAATAACTTCATTGAAGAAGAATTATTTTCGGAGGATTAAGTAACGTAAACAACAATTAATTAACGTACATCCGCCAAACGTTTTACAGACGCGACCATGTCGTGTCTGTTTAAATATGCTTAATAAAAAGCTCAGGGAGAAGGTCATCGCCTAAAGTTGATGAAATTATTAACAAATCCCAAAGTAAAAATCATAGCTGTTGAACATCGTTTATAGGTTGATGTGCTTTGTACCTACTCTAAAATGTTGAGTCGTTTACAAAACTAAATATTGGCAAGTTGATCAACAAGAGGAGTGAAGGACTATTTTCGCTTACTCCTTCTTTGCTTCCCTCCTTCCTCCGGGGTTGACAAGGTGTGGGGTTTGGGGTGTAGTGCAAATTCTTTTCCTTGCACCTAATATAGGCACAATACCTTTCGTCCCTAGAACTTGACTTTGAAGCGTCAGTTTTTGCGTAGCAAACTCTAGTTGTGCTAGGTTTTCCTTTTTGGATTTAAATTTTGAACTGCTTATGCTGCCTGATATAGACAAACTGTCCCTCGCTGAACAGGTGGCTCAGATGGTTGTTGTTCGTGCCTCTGGGTTTTTATTTGACCACCAAATTCAGTATCCTGTTTGGGAACCACCAGCCGCAACACTCCAACACTGGGTGCAAGACTTGGGCGTTGGTGGAGTCATCTTATTGGGAGCAAGTGCTGGGGAATTAGCTATCAGAACACAACAATTGCAAAAATGGGCGAAAACTCCTCTACTCATTGCTGCTGATATTGAAGAAGGTGTCGGACAACGCTTTAGCGGCGCGACTTGGTTTCCGCCACCAATGGCATTAGCTTCTATTTTCCGCAAAGACCAAAAGTTGGGTTTGCATTATGCTGAAAAAATGGGAGCCATTACTGCACAAGAAGCCTTAGCCATTGGTATTAACTGGGTTTTAGCTCCCGTGGTAGATGTGAACAATAATCCTGATAATCCTGTGATTAATGTTCGCGCTTTTGGTGAAACGCTTGATGAGGTGAGTCAGTTGACTTGCGCCTTTATTCGTGGTGCAAAGACTTATCCTGTCCTCACAGCAGCAAAGCATTTCCCTGGACATGGCGACACTGCTGTTGATTCTCATCTGGATTTGCCAGTGATCCCACACTCTCTAAACCGACTGGCAGAAGTAGAATTACCACCTTTTACCGCTGCAATTGACTCAGGTGTGGATGCAGTCATGAGCGCCCACCTACTCATACCTAGTTTAGATGCAGAACGACCAGCAACCTTGTCACACAAAATATTAACAGGGCAGTTGCGCCAAAAATTAGGATTTGATGGCTTGATCACGACAGATGCTTTGATTATGGGTGCCATTACCAACCGCTATGGAGCTTCGGTTGCTCCTGTGATGGCTGTGGAAGCTGGTGCTGATATTTTAATGATGCCTGTTGATCCCGAAGAGACTATCAATGCTGTATGTACGGCTGTTGAAAGTGGTCGGATTTCCCATGAGCGCATTCGCGAGTCTGTTGAACGCATTTGGCAAGCAAAGAGCAAAATCTCCTTTGAATCAGCCAGTACCACAAGCTTTATCGAGTCCACAGCAGGAAATGATGCTATCAGCACTGTTAGTAATATTTTGCAGCAAAGTCAAATTATTCATGGCTCTCCATTCGCATTAGAGCAACTCATAAATGCAATAAAACTTCATAATACTTCTGATATGAATTTATACAATAGAATCATCGTTGATGAGACTTTGTCATGTAACTTTTTAAACAAAATTGCACCAGCAATTACACTGCCAAATCAACTCGGATATCAGACCCAAATTATTGATTATCAGACTCAAAATCTTAGCAACTTGGAGGTCAATCATCCGACTTTGCTACAAATGTTTATCAGAGGAAATCCATTTCGCGGAAGTGCAGGACTCACTCAGGCAGCAGAAAGCTTATTTAAGAAATTGTTAACAACCAAGGACTTACAAGCTTTTGTATTGTACGGTAGCCCTTATATATTGCAGCAGTTTATACCCTTTCTTCCGACTGATATTCCTGGTGTATTTTCTTATGGACAAATGCCAGCAGCACAAGACAAAGCTCTGCGTACCCTGTTTGGTATGTAGACAACTTGTTTAGTCAAAACATCTTGCCCTGCAAAACCGTACCCAAGGGAATCACTGCCAATGAGAGACTGATACGAACAAGTCTCTCAACAACATAAGCAAGATGAATCAACTCCCCTCATTTGTTCGTATTGAATACAATTTAAAGAAATGTCAGGGTTTGTTGATTTTCTTAACATTTCTTCATATAATTTGAGGATGTGTAGCGTCAAAATGAAAATAGTTCCGTATATAAAACTACAAAACCCCAAGGACTAGGTTTCTATTTCTATCAACGTTTGTTCCTAATGAAGTTTGGGAAGTCAATTACGTGTTAAATTGTGAGCAAAAACCATGACTGTGAATACGGTGCCTTCTATCAGTTACTACTCTCTAGATGTGATACAAGATGAAGCACGCCGACTGGTGCAAAAGGGCTTGGTAAGCAGACAACAGCCGATTTATACCCTGTGCCAATACATCCCGGCTAGAGAGTGGGTCTGTATTGAATGTGAGCTAGAAAAGTGTGATTTCTTGCTGCGCGATCGCATTGCTGATCTCATTGGTCGGGAACAGTGGGAAAACGACTAATCAGTTTTTCCTTTTTGACTCTGGAATGGGATATACGAATTGACAAAACGAGGTTTAACGCTCAATTTGAAAAATAATCTCTGCTTTTTATGAATCTTTTGCTGTCCGAAATCCCAAATATCCCATTTTTCATCGATACAATATTGTTTTCTGGCGATTTGTAATCTACATCCACTTTACAGCCACCCGTCAAAGCAGCGCTAGAAGTGTGGTTGCACCTCGGGTGTAGATATTTTAGAGGTGTTCATTCCGGAGCAGTTCAATTTTAGAAACTGCTCCGGAAATTTTGTATGTCTTACAATGTGGAGGTGAGCTACCCTACTTGTTCCAGATACTGGTTAATATCTTCAATGACGCGGGTCAGTTCAGCTTCTGTAGTCAAACGAATGGTCGCATCGCGGACGGTTAGCAGGACTTTAGCAGCAAAGGGAGTGGACCAGATATTGGGATTACAAAAAATTTCTAAAAATACCTCTCCTGTAGAACGATATTCAATTGGACGCTGGGGAGTAGGTTTACTACTACCAGAGGTTTTAGCCGCGACAGTTTTGAGGCTTTGCATCAATTCATCCAGCGCTGCTTTTAATTCCTGTGCGGCTTCAGGTGAAAAGCTAAAAGAGACAGAACCTTCTACTAGGTTCAGTGTCAGACGATTTTCGGACATGAGCTACTGATAAAAACTTCTATAGCAATCCTAAATGAATTGTGAACACTCATCTGGAAAATGAGGGAGATGAGGAGAGGCAGGGTTCGTGCTTGAACAAACAGATTAAGGCTGATAAGGTATAGTATGCGATTTAATTTTCTGTGCGCCTGCTGTTTTGGTAAAGTTGAAAGTATCGGTGGTGAACAACCTCGTGATGACATGATTTTCTTTGTCGAATGTTGCCGAATGCGCGGATGGGTAGGTGTTGGCAAAGAGGTTGTGAAAAAAATGGCTGGATTGCTTACAGCATCAGGCTTTACGGGAATATTCGCTCATCATCCATCCGCGCCTCTTGCCCAGACTGGGTTTCAGCGATTTGTCTGTCAATCAACCAAGACTTTTCATGCTATGATTGCTTCATCCGCGATATTGAACCTTGCAAACTTAATACAGACTAGTTCTCTGGCTTCCGCAGTTGAAATTTCTCTTACTCCCTATTAGGGATTGAAACGAAAGGTATACTCCTGAAGCGGGGGGATGATGAGGTTGAAATTTCTCTTACTCCCTATTAGGGATTGAAACAAAGAATTAGATACTGTTGCACAAAGAGAAGTACTTGGAGTTGAAATTTCTCTTACTCCCTATTAGGGATTGAAACAGCAGTTTTATCAACAAGATAAAACAATCTAGCACGTTGAAATTTCTCTTACTCCCTATTAGGGATTGAAACCAGAAATCTTGTAGCCCTCTGTAAGAATTGATTCTTGTTGAAATTTCTCTTACTCCCTATTAGGGATTGAAACTTCATTCTTGCTGGACAAAGTAATATGGCAGGTTGGGTTGAAATTTCTCTTACTCCCTATTAGGGATTGAAACATTTTGCCGTTTATGATTACTCTACGAATAGCTTGTTGAAATTTCTCTTACTCCCTATTAGGGATTGAAACTGGATCGAGTTATTCCTATGTAAAACGCAATTTAGAAGTTGAAATTTCTCTTACTCCCTATTAGGGATTGAAACTCATCAACTGGGATTTTAAGGCACTGACTGAGGAAGTTGAAAATTTCTCTTACGTCCCTATTAGGGATTGAAACGATAATTAACTGGATTTTCTACACACTTGCTTTTCAGTTCGAAATTT
>JAAUSC010000218.1 GCA_012031965.1 Scytonema sp. RU_4_4 | reverse complement strand
AAGTTGGTGACTCGATTCCCCTTTTTCGCGGGGGTTCGGCGGTCACCTAACTCTCCTCCTAAAGAAGGAGATACAAAAGACGCTGCTTATTCCATTATTTAAGCAGTTATAAAAAAATTGCTTTTCCTAAGATCTAAAAAAGAAAAAGGGGTAATTAACGAAGGGGCAATGGGTAATTTCTATTGCCTCTTGTTGTTTGCCATTTAACTTTCCATCTGAACAATACAATATATTTTTCTGATATGACAATGACATCTCACTGAAATAAAGGAAAAAAGTACCTGAAATAAAGGGAAAAAATGACCTGATACCAAGTTGCAATCACCAGAGATAACCTGTCGTGCTGAGCGTAAGGTAGTGAATAGAAGCATCTGGCGAGATTCTTCCCTTCGCTCAGAATGATATCTTAGAATGCAAGTTGGTATAAAATATCGCTCAGAATGATATCTTAGAATGCAAATTGGTATGAAATAAAGGAAAAAAGTATCTGAGATAAAGGAAAAAATTTCTACGTTGTTGTGCGATTGAACCCTCTGCGCTCGCGCATATAGCGCTTCTGGTGCTGCGTGCAATACACAACTGTAGAGACTGTACTGTACGGTCTCTACATTATTCGTGGTGGTGTATGTGATTCAAATGAGAACCGCTATAGATGGAGAATCTTTTTTTCAGTTGGTTGACTGTAGAAATTCTTGACCAACTCTTACCTGAACGGGTTCATCGTACCAATCCCAGAGTTGTGAAAAAACCTGTATCAAAGTTTCGTTCCAAAAAAGTAAAACACAGAGGTACTGGAACAATAACTAATCCTCCTGTTTTCTTTATACTTAGCACTGCATAGCCTTAACTGAACCGTATTGCTCTATACTCATGTCTACTCTTCCAAAGCGATAGTATAGGGCTTGCACCCTCCGACAATAAGTCATAATTCATACTTTTTTTATACTTAATCATCCAGTTCGATATTTGCTTTTCATCTATAAACAATTTACTTTTATAAAAACGAATCTTACCTTGTGTCAGAGCGTATCTTACTTAGTGTCGGCAAGCATCTTCTCATCCACTATAACTTCAAGCAGAACAGCAACTTCATAACATAACATATATACAGTTAGAAAATAGACATATTCCCAAGCTAAACTGTTTTACCAATTCAGGCTTCATCACAGTTGACACTACAACAAATAACTAAGACTGCGGCTTATACGCATTGCCAATGACTTATCCATATCTGTGATGAAGCCAACTTAATTAAGTGAAATTTAAGTTTTTTATAAAAAAATTACCCGGAAAGTTAGTTGTCATGCATGAATATTCAGATATAGTAAAGCACAGTCATCCTGTAGCCTACTTTATGTGAAGTCAATATAAAGTTTTTGCTGTAAGAACAAATACTTGGACATCAAGAGTAATTTTACTTAAAATGTGAACAGATTCTCTTTGTTAAAGAAGTTACATTATGAAGACAATAGCCACACAAGTACGTAACCAATTCTTAAAGAATCTTTACGAATTTTCACTGATAAAAACTCCTGCTGAGTGTGCTTATCAAGCAGCATTAGCAAAACACATGAGTCATCTCCCTGTTCTTTCGAGTACTGACTGGACAATAGTAGAGACTCTGAATACTGAGGGAGTTGTGATCACCTCGTTAGAAGAACTTTCGATTCCTTCTACTCCAGAAATGCTGCAAGCTGCAAAAAATTTAATGCCAAAAATCCCAAGAGTTCTTTCTAGCGATGAAAATGGATTTGCTATTCATGCAACTTCGCAGCAAATAATGGAATCTCCAGAGATTTTTCTTTGGGGATTAGAACAACGTTTACTCAATATTGCTGAGAATTATTTTGGTCTACCAGTAGCTTATCATGGTGCCTATTTTCGCAGAGACGTTGCCAATAAAGTAGAGAGAAAATCAAGGTTATGGCATATGGACACAGAAGACCGGAGATTATTCAAAGTTATTATTTATTTAAATGACATAAATGATGATGGAGGTCCATTTCAATATATTCCACAAGATATCACTTCAAAAGTCGCTCATTCTTTAGGATATAAATCTGGCTACATTAGAGATGAATATATGCAACGATTTGTATCTCCATCAAATTATAAATCGTGTATAGGACCATCTGGTACGGTAGTTTTTGCAGGGACTGGTAGTGTCTTTCATCGAGGAAAAAGACCAGTAGCTTACGATAGATTTGCAATATTTTTTGATTACACTTCCAGAGAACCAAAGTTCCCTTTCTATTGTAAATCTTCACTACCTATGGAAGATTTGCATTCACTCTCCCCAATGTTTTCTGAACAGCAAAAGCGGTGTGTTTTTTGGCGAAAACAATTTTAGTAATAGTGATACAGAAGCAAAACAAGAGTAGGTTGTTTTACAACTTAGAAAATATTGTTTCAAACCTCATTAAAGTAAGCTGGATAGCACACGATTCCCTTCATATTCATCAAAGCACTCGGCTTGAGTTCTAATACCATAAATGCCTCATCAGGAATTGGTAACGATGAGTGCAAGCCAAATTGACTCGCTTTTTGAAAACCAAAACGTCTGTAGTAGCGCGGATTTCCAACAACGACAACAATAGAATAATCAGACTTACGACATTTTGATAAACCTACTTGCACCAGTTGGCTACCGATACCTTGGTGCTGGCGCAGTGGTGTCACGGCTAGCGGTGCTAATGCTAGTGCTAGAATTTGCTCTGGTGTTTTCATGAAAATATGGCTGAAAAGAATGTGTCCCAATACATCCCCATGTTCTAGCGCTACAAGGGATAATTCAGGTATAAAATTTGGAGAGTTGCGGATTTTATCCACAAGTTCAGCTTCTTTTGTTTGACCAAAAGCATCCGTTATCACTTGACGAATTTTCGCTCTTTGGTTTTCTGTTTCTGGCGCAAAATCTAGCATAGAAACCTTTGTATCTAAAACACTACTTCAGGTAAAACAGCAATCCAATCCCTGCGATCGCAACTATAACACCGGCGATCGCCCTGATGCTGACTTTCTCTCCCATCCAGATAGCGATGGGGATGACAAATAATGGACTCGTCTGCAACAAAGTGAAGGAAATTCCCGCAGGTGTAAATTTAATTGCTGTCTGTTGCAACCAAATTCCTAAGTAAGTCCCACAGAATGAAGCAAAGATAGCCACTAAAATGACTCTTGGTTTTTGTAATATTTTTAACTGAAAACGACTTTGTTGCTTGCGGCAAAGTACCCAAATCAGGAGCATCAATACACCTGCAATCAACCGCAACAAAGCTGCCCATAAAGGGCTGATGCTGGTATTTGCCAAAGCTGCACGTGAGAGGACACCCCCTGTCGCATTTGCAGCTGCAGCCAACACAGCAAAACATATTCCTTGCCACAGATGTGTTGAGGAACCCTCATTTGTACTGGGGACTCTTTCGGTAACAACCCAAGCAACACCCAAAACAGTCAACAAAATGCCGCACCAAGCACTCAGATTTAACCACTCTTGAAGAAAAATTAACGCAAGTATTGCTGTCATAGGTGGGGCAAGGGTTCCAATCAGCAAGACACGACGTACACCTAGAAAATTTATAGCTGCCAAAAAAGCGGTATCGCCTAAGCAAATTCCCACAACACCACTGAGGAGGATGAGACAAAGGGACAGGGGTGGAATGCGGGGAAATAATTCGCCGCTGATGATGATGGTGAGCAACAAAAAGGCGATCGCAACTATTCCTTTGATGAGGTTGAGTTGTAATGGCGGGATACGCTCTCCCAAGCGCCCATACAATACTGATGCCACAGTCCATAAACAAGCAGCAGACAAAGCTGCAATTTCACCTTTAAAACTTGTGACAGATAAATTTAAATAATTATTAAAAATAACATCCATCTATTTTCTTTCAACGAAAATCTTTTATATCTTAATATAAATACCTTTATAAATTTTAGCACTCAATGCACTTTACTGCTAATTTTTGTGGGACATGTTTTAGCACTCAACGTATTTTACTGCTAACTGTTTTATAGGAAAAAAATTAGCACTCTCAATGCTGAAGTGCTATTTCTTGGAAGTGTATTATTTGCCAAATAGGAGGATTTGAACTTTGTTTAGATGAAATTCAAGAAACTTTTAAGACATTACACTTTTTAGCAACTCTGGTTTGAAGAAAAAATCATGTAAGAATTTGGAGGAATAGAATGAAATACACTTTTGATATTGTAGGCGTGTCTCCAGTTTTGGATTTTTTCAGTCATCAACAGCAGAGTTCACAGGAACTACAGCATCGAGGTGTAGAATACGTAGGAACTCATCAGTGTACGCTTGATGCCATCATCAAATCTGTGGAACCATTGCCGCCAAAATGGGGCTGGGATATGGATGAAGTTGTAGATACAGTGATTGAGTTTTGGATGAAGAATTCAGAGAGTATCTGCTATTGGAAATCACGTCTTATGGATGCAGGTAGTGATAACTTGCTGGTAGCAAGGGTAGCAGATCTTAAGGCTTTAAAAACAGAACTTGAAATGTTACTAGGTCAGAAGTGGTGATTTTTGTGTCCTTAGACCTCTCAGGACTTACGCAAAGAAACCCGGTTTCTACCAAAAATCGTCTGTTTTGCAACCAAACACGAACAAAGAAACCGGGTTTCTCGCAGATGGTGCGTAAGTCCTAACTCTTTGACACCGAAGCAGTGAGGATGTAAAATCTGAGCGCCCAACTAGCGGCGAATAATCGCCACTAGCAACTTTTGAAAGAAGCACATTTTTCTGGAAATTCTAAAACCCTTTCTGTATCCGGGTTAGAAAATGTGCTTCTTAGGAGCAATAACGAAGTGCAACAAGAAGCGATTGCATTGGGGAGGGCAAGAGGTAGACTGGTAGGTAGTCGCTTATCGGTACTATCTCAAATGAGATAACTGCCTTTCCTGCTTTCACAGAATAAGTGTTTTCTGTCTTTAGCAGAAAAAAGCGACGATTTTCGCAAGTGATTCCCAATAAGAAACCAGCAAACAAATGCTGAGTTTATTAGACGAATCGTTAAATTTATGTGCTTGTAGTATTCTAATTGTAACTATTGGGAGAAACTGTTTCTATTTCAATCACAATAGAGATTTATAAATGACCTTTCTACCCAATCAGCCAAACCCGGATAGGCATTACGTAAATCATACCATGTCCCATGATTCTTTGTACCATATCCGAACAAGAACTGTCATAACTTCTATTTCTGAGCGAGCCATTCATCAAATACCATTTATGACTCATTCACCCAATGGTATTGGTACAGTTCAAAGAGTTTTGCCTGTTTTGTTAGCAAAAGTTGATTCACTACCAGATGGCTTGGAAGCTATTATAGCGACCAGCGACCTACAAGGAGTTGACCCGGTCAATCACCGTCTGCTTGGTCATCTTGTTTGTGAAGAACTAGCAAACTTAGCAAAATCAGGAAAAATTCCATCTCCACAAACAACGGGCGTAATTTTAGCAGGAGACTTTTACGCAAAGATAGATAAGCGTGGTGGTGTAGGAGATGTCCGTGAAGTTTGGCAAGCTTTCAGTCGCCGTTTTCGGTGGGTTGCTGGGGTAGGAGGAAACCACGACAGTATTGGCAAAACACCACAGGAAATCCAAGCATTTCAAAATAGACAAGGTATACATTATTTAGATGGTAATCTCACTTGTCTTGATGGAATTCGCATCGCTGGAATTTCAGGAATTATTGGTAAAAAGACTAAGCCTTTTCGTCGTCCTGAAAAAGATTTTAGAGAACTCATACAGGAACTCCTCAACGAGTCACCAGACATTTTAATTTTGCATGAAGGTCCCAATGATGCAGAAGCCAGATTAACAGGGAACGAGTCAATTCGTGCTGAATTAACAACAGGGAGTAATCTTTTAGTCATCTGCGGTCATTCACACTGGAGAGTACCAATGACAGCTATGCCCAAAGGAGTACAAGTGCTGAATGTAGATACTCGGGTCGTTGTGATGGCAAAGATGAAATCGTAGAGTGCTTTATGTGCATACAATTGTGTCTTATTGAGGGGTATCGCCGGACGTCGTTGCTCACAACATACCAGCAGCGGCTAGATACAGAGACTTACGAGCGATTTGTGAAACGGTACACGCAGAAGTTGATGAAGTACTTGGGTGAGGAGCGTCCGTTCTTTTTTGCGTATAAACGTATTCTAATGTGGGGACAAGCAATTCAAAACTAGGTTGAAACTGACCTCAGCCTAGCCACAACATCATCAGCCGCCTTTTGTCCAGCGCGAATAGCACCTTCTATGTAGTTGACCCAAATACTAGAGCGTTCCGTACCAGCCCAATGAATCCGACCGACTGGACTATTGAGAGCAGAACCAGCAGTCGTGAGTAAACCAGGTGGTAATGCAGAAATGCATCCACCTGTCCAAGGTTGATTATTCCAATCGAATTCTACCCACTCCAATGGTTGTCGTGCTGTTTCACCAAAAGTTTCTCTAAGAAATGCAAGGCATAACTCTTGGCGTTTCGACTTCGGTAAGGTTGCGTAATCGGGAGCTAACAATCCAACAATGACACCTTTACTCCCATCTTCCGGCGAGATATCGAACGCCTCAATTTGGTATCGATACTGAGAAAGTGACCACTCACAATTTGACCTTGCCACCAAGGTTTTTCATAGATAGCATGAAATTTAATCCAACTCATCGTCTCCCACTCTGCAATCAATTGATGGTGAATTGGGGGAAGGGGGGGGTGAAATTGGATACGAGCAACAGTTTTGGGCATCATCGCCACAATAACTTCTTGAGCAAACACAATCCCACGTTCACAAAACAGCTCTACAGGGGAGCCATCATAACCCGATATTTTGGTGACAGGCGCATTTAGTAAAACCCGTTCCCCCAAGCGTTCTGCGATATTTAAAGCAATCTGTTGTGTTCCACCAACGAAGCAAAAATCTTCAGCAGTTTCTAACAAATCATTGAATCCTGCTGTATGGACAAAATGAAGCATCCATAAAAGCGAAACTTTGTTTGGATCACCACTGAGGATTTGCCGTACACACCCCTCGAACCAAGCCCGTGCTTCATCAGTCGTTGTATTCTGCTCAATCCAAGCTCCCATTGTCATAGAGTCTAATATGTTTGCATTAGGAGCTTGCCAAGGGGCTTCCACTGGAACAGTACGGCATAAAGCCTCAAATGTTATCATCGCTTGAGCGAAATCTTTTTGAGCAATGTCTGATTCAGACGTTGGAGATGCTTCTAACATAGTCCATTTCTGGCGGAAACCATAAAATGTCTGACCTTCAAGTTTGCCCTTCTTGATAGAAACCCCCATTTCTTTTGCTAGAGCCAGTAAAGCAGTATGGGTAGGACCTGCCCAAGTACCACCGTGTTCAACATAACCTCCTGACACCAATGGATGATTGAGAGTTCGTCCGCCGACTCGTGAATTGGCTTCCAGTACAACTAGAGATTCAATACCTAACTTGTACAATTCCCAGGCTGCACTCAGACCAGAAATACCTGCACCCACAATAGCAACTTTTACATGAAAACTCATGGTTATGAACTTGATTTATGCTGTATAGTCGCGACTTTCTTAGGCAAAAGAATACTAAGTAACCGTATTCCTGCGTAAGTCAAAAAATGAAAGATTTCACATAATCATAGTCTCTATTCTTCTGTATCTTTACGGTTGTTCATTATTTGTATACGTAAAATTATCGGCGTTGCTAAAAACCGCTATAGATCTCAAGCTCAACAAAAAAGCCTCTCACATGAGAGGCTGGAATAGGACAGGAAATAAAAGTATCAAATCACACTATTAAAAGTACAGCAACCGCTCCTCCAATTGCAGAGAAAATTCCTGAAACGATTGCTGTGGTAAACAGCCACCAAGCTGCGGATGCAGCAGCTTTGCGGGTTTCTTCAGCTTGGCGCTGTGCTTGAAGTTTTACTTCTTCTAAACGTCGCTGTGCTTCCTGCTGGATGCGTTCTGCCCGTTGCAGTACGTTATTTCGTGCTCGTTCAACTTGGTCGATGATGCGGTTGGCGTCTTCTTGCGAGATATCCTCACGGGAACTCAAAACTGCTACTAGGGTATCGCGGTTGAAAGAAGATAGGCGATCGCGCAACGCATCAAATCCTGCTTGTGGATCATCAAACAATGTGCGAACATCGTGCTTGATATTATCATAGTTCAGCTCCGGGCGCTCCAAAGAGTTGAGGTAGTTACGAATACGGCCAAAAATTCCATCAACCACATCTTGAATGCGCCGCTGAATACCCCGCACTTGTTCTACAAGCTGGTCACGCACTGATATCATTGTATCTGCAATTCGTGCGGCTTCCTCATCACTCAAGTCTTCCCGCAGTTTCAGCAGGGTGATAATGGTGGAGCGGTCAAATTGGGAAAGGCGATCGCCTATGCTTTCTATTCCCACTTGTGGATCATGCAGCAACAAATTGAGGTCGCGCTTAATGCCCTCTGGATTGAGTTCATCCTTGCCACTCCTGCGTAGGTACTCTTCCAAATATGCTTGAAAAGTTTGCACTCTTTGCTGAGTTCGGGTAGCGAGGCGACGAGGTGTACGCACGATGTTGCGAATGGAGGTTTGCACAGAATCAATGACCTGATTGACTTGCTCTTCACTCAAGTCCTGACGTTGACTAAGTAACTTGACTAAGGTATCTCTATCAACCTGTGACAACCGACGGCGCAGTGAGACGACGCCTTCTCTTGGGTTTTGGAACAGTGTATTCAAATCCCGCTGAATTCCTTCAGGGTTGAGTTCTTGTTTACCCGTGTTCCGTAGGTAGTCTGCAATTGTGGTCGTTACGGAGTCGTACTGCTCCTTAGCTTTATCTGCTACCGTTTTTGGTGCGTGGCGAATGTTACTCCAGTTTTCCTCAACATTATCAAGGATTTGATTCGCTTGGTCTTCGCTCAAGTCTTGCCGCTGACTTAGTAATTTTACTAAAGTATCGCGGTCAAAGCGAGACAACCGCGCTCTCATTGCTGCCAATCCTGCTTGTGGGTCATCTAAAAGTCTTTTGAGGTCAGCACGGATAGCGTCAGGGTTCAGTTCTTCTTTGCCTGTGTTCCGCAGGTAAGATTGTAAATTCAACCAGAGTGATTCGGCTTGATATTTCGCCTGATCTGCAATTCCTTTGGATTCGACTAAAACTTGATCACGCTGTTTTTCCAACTGGTCAAGGATTGTATCTGCTTCCTCAGGATAAATATCATTGCGCTCTAGCAATATTTCCCGCATCTGGTGACGGTCAAATTGAGCAAGTCGTCGAGATAGAGTTTCATAATCTGCATCTGAGTCTTCTATGAGGGGTTTGAAATCCCGCTGAATACCTTCTGCACTTAGATCTGATTTAGGGGTAACGAGTAAGTAGCTTTCTACGCGGCGTTGCAAGTCTTGTACTATCTCTTTTTCTTCCTCTGCAATCACTGTAATCAGCACATCTTTGCGGATGACTTCCAACTGATCTGCAATGCGCTGAATTTCTCTTTGAGTGAGCAGACCCCTAGTTTTCAGAATATTAACAAAATCACTTCGAGAAAGTCGTTCTAAATCTCGCCGTACTGTTCCTGGATCGGCGGCGGGGTCATAAATAACATCACGAAATTCTTCAGTCATTTTTTCTGAACTGAGTTGCCAAGCATATGTGTTGAGTAAGTAATTTTCTACATCAACACGAATGAGGCTGTAAGGCTGTTTTGGTGTGGGAAGACCCAACTTACCTGCTTGTGCGGTAACTTTATCCTTAGCTTTTGTAAGAGCACTGAGAATCTTTTCTACATCCAAGTCTGACAAATCAGTTCGCCCTAATACAACGCCGGTCAATGCGGATACTGCTTGTTGAACTGTCCGTTGAATTGGACCAGGAGCCGTTTCTTGAGTTGCTCTTTGGTCAGCTTCTTTTGCAGACCGCATCTCTACCATTAGGTTATCCAGTTTAGCGTTGAGCTCGTCTGTCCTGGTTTGTCCTGGTGGCAATGATTTGAGATAATTAACCAATTCTCCCAAGCGGTCTTGCACTGGTTGTTGTTGACCGACCACCTGTTGCCAAACGCTATACAGTGTGTCGGCGATACGGTTGACTTCTCGCTTGGAAAGGTCAGTGCGACTGCTGATTAATTCCACAAACTTTTGGCGATCTATATTGCTCAGATCTGGACTACCGGCGATCGCCTTCAGTTGCGGGTCGTTCAGTAATCTTTCAAATTCGCCCCGAATCTTAGATATATCTAGCTCTGGCGGACGCACCATTTCCAAGTAATCTTCCACTTTATCTCGGAGTGTGGCGGGGTCTACAGCACTACCAAGTTCCCGACGTACAGCGGCTGCTGCTGCTTCAGCTGTTGCTACCACTTGCTGATTGACAGCTTTTGCCCCCAATGCAGCAGTCGCTGTCCCCAATATCGCCTGTAAGCCTGAAGTTGCTGTGTTGACCAACGAGCCCACTAAAGAACCCACCGTGGTTGAACTCACCCACACCAGCAGCAAGAAGTACGCTCCCCAAATCACCAACCCTAGAATTGCTCCCTGCACCAGAGACCAACCTCCAAAAAGACTGAGTTTTATCGCTAAAAAACAAGCAATAGCAAGCGCAATAGTTACAGTGATTAATGTCCACAGCCCTACTGCTGTACCTATTTTGCGAATCGTACCGCCCAAACTTTCAACCTCTTGATGACCTCCATTTGAATCTGATGGACGACCCAAGTAGGAAATACCCGCAGCAACGGAGAGGTTGGTGAGAACCAATTGCAAGGCAAAAGCCAGGATCACACCAGAGATTAAAGCGAAAAAAAAGTGCGGTCCAAATCCAGGGAAATATGACTGGTTAGCATTTGTTGGCTGGTTACCAACTTGTGCCACCCAAAAGAGTGACTTGTACAATGCCAGCGTGATGTGCGTACTCTGAAACATCTTAATTTCTTCCTCTGTAGCTCAAGTCGGTGGGGATGAAAGTTATATGAGAGTAAATTTTGTATCTGTTATAATACCCAACTCATGAGCTTAGAATGCTGGAATTATAGTGCTTTTGGCATCTCTCCAAAGTTTGAAAACTTGCTACAGCGTGGGACAGAAGTTTTTCTACCTATTATTCAATTAACTAACAATTAACTAAAGTGTGAATGATCTGATATAAAGTCAAAAATCAGGAATTTCACTCTTGACTCTTTTGTGTCCTTTTGTGTTTATTTTCGTTCAATTCTTACAAAAATTCACAATACTGGGCAGTGAGGTCATGTCTTCCATACTCATGACGCTGATAGGAGTAAAAAATGTACACAACATCTCAAAGCGACCCTGTTCGTTTAGAAATCTTTAAAAATCTCTATCAATTCATCGCCGAACAAATGGGAATTGTCCTCCAAAACACCGCAGCATCGGTGAATATAAAAGAAAGACTAGATTTCTCCTGTGCTATTTTGATTCTTCTGGATTATTAGTCGCTAATGCCCCCCATATTCCTGTCCATTTAGGCTCAATGAGTGAAAGTGTCCGCAGTTTAATTAATGATAAAGGATACCTAAATCAACAGATGTGTATTATCTAATATC
>JAAUSC010000043.1 GCA_012031965.1 Scytonema sp. RU_4_4 | reverse complement strand
AACATGCAAAACTCCAGACGAAAAATGCTCCCCCGACAGGGGTCAACGTCGCGCAATTGGGAAAACTGACACAACTGGAAGAGCACAGAGGGCGGCTTGATAGGTGGCTGGGAGTGTTCTATCTGGATTTATAGGAGATAAGTCGGCGATCGCCGCACCGATTTGCCCCCGACTCCCCACAAGATCAGTACCAAACATCGGCAAAGCATACTCTGTGCGGGGAAACATCACACAGTGGAGAATATCCAAACCGTTGCCTACCTGAGCTAGTTCTAGATGGAGCTTGCGAAATTGAGGAGCCTGATAGCAGTAATTTTCAATAACCAGCCTTTCGCCTTCCAGATGGTTTTCGATATAGCCCAAATCTTCTGGTATGTTGTAGGGTGATAAGTCCAAATATATTTGCCAAATTGCCTCAATAGTATCTGCGAGTCTACGAATAAGAGAATGCTGCCGTTTCCGGAGAGATGATTGAACGTTGTGGAGCATAGCTTTATGGGTAAGTGATGTATACCCTAGATTCGCTGATTTGCTGTGCAAAATATGTGCAAATCAATGCGTGTACTCGTCACAACAATTAAAATCGGTTTCGATCAGGTGCAGATTGCGATCGCACGGGTGAAGGGGTTTCCAGAAGGGAAATTCCTTGGGGCTATACGGGCGATCGCCTACAATTTGTTTATAGAGTTGAGCAACTGTTCGGTTTTGATACCTACCAAGCTACCCAACTCAGTTGATTTTCGGATACTGTCACCCTTCGGGTTCGCAGTCGCCTGCGGAGGGAAACCCTCCCGCAGCGCTGACTCACCAGCATCACAGGAACAGGCTGGACTCTTTTCTCGTTCCCTGGCTGAGCCAGGGAATGCACTACTAAGAGGCTCCGCCTCCGGTATTTGAGTTGAGGCAGAGCCTCTCGTTGCTTGCATTTCCAGCCTCAGGCTGGAAACGAGCTTATCAGGGGTAGGGGTAGCACTCCACACGAATTGACGGTAATAGAACAGGAAAATCTTACCGAAGATGACCAAGAGGTAATTATGAACTTATCACAAGCTTATTTAGAATGGCGGGAAGCTACACTACAAGAAGGAGTCCAACAAGGGCAGCGCCAAGTGGTAGAAAACTTGTTGCGCATCCGGTTTGGATCGTTGAATGAAGAATTGGAACAAGTCATTATAAATCTTCATATTTGGCTAAAAAATCGAGCCGCCTGACGGTGGAAAAAAAGGAAAAAAGAAAAAGAATAAAGGACAAAAAAGCTAAAGTATAAAGGGCTACTGAAGAGACCTCTCAACCCCACAGGCTACACGAAAACCAATAAGGTCGTCGATGATGCCGCGCTCCGCCCTATCGTTGTAGTAGCGGGACGCGGAACGGCAGTACTTAGGACGGCTGAGCCAGGAACCGCCCCGCAGTAAGCCTCTTCTTTGTTTTTTATAAAAATTATCATTATCATCAAACCAAGGACTACCATCTGTTGGTGCTCCTTCATAGTTATCGTGCCAATCATCCAGACACCACTCCCAAACGTTCCCATGCATATCGTATAACCCAAAGGCGTTAGCTACGCCAAAGCTTCCTACTTCTGTTGTTTGTTCTCGATACGTTCCTTTGATACCAGCACCATAAGTGTAGTTTCCATTATAATTGGCTAATTCCGACGTAATTGTTTCGCCAAAATGAAATGGTGTTGTTGTTCCGGCACGACAAGCATATTCCCATTCTGCTTCACTGGGGAGGCGATACTGTCTTTTTGTATGGGAGGTGAGGCGCTGGCAAAACCCCACGGCATCGTACCAAGAAACGTACTCTACAGGACGGTTGTCTCCTTTAAAGTACGATGAATCAGGGTTTAGCTCTCTATTGACTTGGGGTAGTGCTGCTACTGCCCTCCACTGTGCTTGAGTAATCGGATACTTACTCAGAAAAAAAGTAGGGATTGTTACTTCGTGTTGGGGGCGTTCCCTGTCGCTGCGACCTTCTTCTGTTTCTGGAGCGCCCATGATAAAACTGCCACGCCGCAGCAGCACCATCTCTAGGGTCATTCCATTGCCCAAGTCTTCGATAAAACATTGCGCTGTCTGTCGCTTAGTAAGTATTTTTACCATTTATTTGTATTTGATTCCTTTTGCTTATACCAATTTGCGTTCTGTTGTAGTAGTTCAGGGTTGATGAGATTGCTTCCTTCCACTCCGTTCCAGTCGCAATGACGGAATACCATGTTTGACTGCAACTTGGTATTAACTTTCTCGCTCAATTAATGTTTATTCTGTTTCCAGACTTGATTTGAAAAAAAAATTTTATAACGCTCCGCTTTCATACGCTAACAAAGGGTAAAAAACAAGAGTAAAGGGCAAAAGAGTTAAAGTATAAAGGGCTACTTAAGAGTTCTCCCAACCCCACAGGCGACACGAAAACCAAAACAGCCGTTGATGTCGTCGCGCCAAGGGTTGAAGTTGCGAGACGCGGAACGGCAGCCTATAGGATCGCTGATCCAGGAACCGCCCCGCAGTACGGCAACTCCTTGTTTTTGGGAAAGATTATCATTATTATCAAACCAAAGACTGCCATCTGTTGGCGCATCTTCATAGTTATCGTGCCAATCATCCAGACACCATTCGTCTACGTTTCCGTGCATATCATATAACCCAAAAGCATTAGCTATTTCAAAGCTTCCTACTTCTGTTGTTTCCTCTCGATAAATTCCTTTTGGTCCCCGACCATAAGTATAGCCAGCATCATAATTGGCTAATTCCGACGTAATTGTTTTGCCAAAATGAAATGGTGTTGTTGTTCCAGCACGAGCTGCATATTCCCATTCCGCTTCACTAGGGAGGCTGTAGGGTCTGCCTGTATATTGAGATAGGCGCAAGCAAAATTCAACTGCATCGTACCAAGAAACTCTTTCGACAGGGCGATCATCTCCTTTAAATCTAGACGGATCGGGATCGAGTTCCTGGTTCACCTGGGGTAACTGCGCCACAAATCGCCACTGCGCTTGAGTGACTGGATACTTAGCCAAGAAAAACGGCTGCACGGTTACTGTATGCTGGGGACTCTCATCGTCATAACGTTGTGGCTCATCTGGTGGCGATCCCATTTCAAAAGTTCCTCCTCTTATAGCTACCATCTCTATTTGCAGTGCTGATGGTTTTCCTACGGCTTCACCGAGAAACTCTGGAAAATAAAATGCTTGGTTTCGTTCTTTATGAATGACTTTTCCACGAGCATTAACTGTTACTGTGTCAAACTCAAAAGTTTGCAACTGTTCTCCAGCTTCATCGTCTGGGATAATAGCTGCCACGTCAAACTCAAAAGTTTGCAAAGAAACTCCCATCGTTGCGGCAATTTCTTTCTCCTCTTCATCCTGTATGGGTTCGCCATCAATTATCTGCTGTGACCATTGCAACAATAATGGCTCAAAACCTTTTTCCGATAACAGATCAGCATAACTTTCTACTAAAACTGCCCATCTGATACGTTCTTTAGCATCTGTGGAGGCTAGTACTTGCTGCAACTCTTGTTTGATAGCGTTAATTAGTTCTTGTTGATCTGAACTCAAGTATGCTAATGCTGTCCAGTCTGGGCGTTGTCCAAAGACCAAAGCACGGTCATTCTTCTCAACCTGCAAGCGATTGCGAATATACTCACACATAAAATTCGCCAGTTGCTTGAGTCGCTGTTCCCCAAACTGCTTACACAAACGACGCAGCAAGCCATCTCTGGTTTTAGCTTCCATTTCATACAAGTCATAGCCTGCGGGTTGGCATAATCCTGATAGCAATACATCAGCAACAGCATACCAAGGGACATCAGGTACAAAATTCTCCCGCAAACAGTAGAGTAAATCTGAGGTGAGGGTAAGGGGAAAAGCAGCATGGTAAGCCAATAAGAGCGCATTCGTTCCGTAGCGTCCTTCAAAAACCCGAATGCGGCGAGTTGTCAAATCGTCTTTCAAATTCTCTTTATTGTTAGGCTGGGTTACAGGTGGGAATACATTTGCCATGTCTTAATCATATTCTCCTGGGGAATTGCCCGTGCTGCTGTTTGTAGACTCGCAGGTTCATAAGTTAACATTTTGCCATTGAGTACCGCGTCAATTGTCCAGGCTGAAGTTTGCTCCCAGCGTTGAGGCGGTAGAGGATTAAGCCAGATTAATTGGCGAATACAAGGTGATAATGCTGTCAAAAATTTGGATATTCCCTCAATTCGCTCTTGGCTGTAAGTGGCTGTTGCAGCTCCAGCATCACTCAAAATTAAGACAACTGTGCGCTGACGATGCAATTTTGGCAAGATGTCAGTTAGGGGTTGTGCAAGAGCCGGACGATTCCAATGATAAAGATATTCGTCGGGATAGCTGGTAAATCGATATATCCGGGCGGGGGTAATGCGAGCTTCTTCAACTGCTTGGATAAAAGGCGCAAGAGCAGGAAAAATGGGATCATAGCCGGACTATCATCTATTAATAATAAAAGTTCAGTCCGTCGCACCCGTACCGGACGCATGACCACATCAGTAAAAATACCTTCGCGTTCAATCTGGTAAAGGGTGGCTTCGATATCTAATTCATAGTCCCACCCAACCTGCTTTGCTTGTCGCAGTAAGCGCCAACTCACCTGAACATCTGACAATTGAATGGGAAAATCAGTAGGAGGGACACGAAATTTATTCTTGGCATCCTCAAATCTTGTAGAGACTTGTTTACTTTGAACAGCAACCGGAACTTGTACTTCACCCGGTTTCTGAGTTGAAGGACTTCTTTTTCTGGGTGGAATTTGGGGGAGATTTGATGGTGGTTTTGGCGGTGGAGTTTTTGGTGCTGGTTCTGGAACTGGTTCATCAGGTTCCACAGGCATTTTATCCCGATGCTGTTGGATATAGCGCTCAAAAGTGCGGTCAAAAATATTGCCATCGTAGTCAGCGCGGGATTTGACCCACAATAACCGACAGACTCGCTTGATATCTTGCCATCCGCCTAATCCGTACCCTTGAGCAATTGCTTGCCGTAATAAATCATACTGTTCCAGTGTTAAAGCCATTCCAGCTTTTCGCAACTCTTGGAACAAATCTAGTAATAACGAATCGAGTAAGACGGACTGAGAACTGTTCATAACGCTCAAGTCTAGGGAGCATCCCAAATGTGTAAGTTATATCAAACTCAGATGATTAATTGTCATTGCGTTAGCGCAATGACAAACATGTTTTTGCAAAATTGGGATGCTCCCCAAGTCTAAGCTTTATCTGACTTTTTTGTCTGACTTTTCACATACAACTCCTGATCCTGTTTTGTCTTGAGGAGGGTTCCTAGTAAGGGCAATTTATCGGATAACTTTTCTAAATCTTCTAATGCTTTTTTAACATCTTGTTTATTTAAGAGGGCAGTAAGAAATTCTATAAATTCACTCGTTCCCGGTGGTCTACTTCCTGGGACATTTTCTAGCCGCTTGCGAATCTCATCAAAACGTTCTATAGCTTTTTCAACTAGTTCTTGTTTATCTCTCACCCTTTCACTAAAGCGTTGATTGATAATTTTCCGCAATTGCTCTTTATTAGGGAAATCTACAAAGAAGTAAAGACAGCGACGAAGGAAAGGTTCTGGTAAAGGTTTTTCACGATTACTGGTAATAAAAATAATCGGCTTATGCTCAGGTGTAGGAAATGACTCTCCAGTTTCCGGCACTTCAAAACACAGTTCTTCTAACTCAAGCAGTAAATCATTAGCGAAATCGCCATCAGCTTTGTCAATTTCATCAATCAACAAAATGGGACGGTGAGGATGTTCTTGTAATGCCTTACCTAAAGCTCCAAAATCTCGATAATTTTTCTTCTCTTTCAACCGATTTTTTAAGTCTTGAATCTCTCTGTCTTCCAAAAACTCTTTTAATTGTTGCGGACCCGATCCCATTAATTGAGCATCCCGTAATCTCGCAACAACATCATAGCTGTAAAGTCCATCACGGGCGCGAGTTGTCGATTTAATATTCCAAATATAATAATCCCACCACTTTTGTTCTTCTTTATTATTCTGGTCTTGCAGATACTTTTGCGTAAACTCATAGGCAACTGCTCCAGCTAGGCGAGTTTTACCACAGCCAGGTTCGCCTTCTAAAAGTAATGGTCGCTCTAGTGCAATGGCTAAATTAACTGCCTCTTTTAAATCTTCACTCGATATATATGGATAATACACTCGCTGGTTCAAGTCCTTAACTCCTGCTTGCGGAGGTTGAAACTCTCCCGTATATTGCAGTAATTTCTGGGTTGGCGCTTGTTCTTTACTCATCCTGCTAAATTCCAATAAGGTTCGATTGCTGCAATACCCTTTTCTAATTGAAAAAATGTATAACAAATTTCTTCCAGTACATCTAAAGGTTCTTCTTTCCAAGTGGGAATATCATTATCAACAATTGATTGTATTTCATTTTCTGTCTGCTCAAGCAAGGAATATACATTGTCTTGAGCCAACCAATTTTTGACATCATCCTGTGAAATCCTGTCTAAAGGTGTCAGTGAAATAGAATATTGAGTTTCATTAATTTCAGGTGGTTGTATAAACTTAAATACATCCAATTTATCCAACACAGTGCTACTATTTTTTTCCGCTAAAAGTAGAACAAGGCGCGAGCGAAAAGAACGTGGTGTAGCTGATTGAACCTCGGTTACTAAATTTGACCAGAAATCATAAAACTCCTTCACTTTCGCCTGATCTAAAGAGCTAAGACCATAAATCGCAATAATTACAGATTTTGTTTGACACAACTTAGCCAAATCTTGAATTAACGTTTCTTGTTTGAGATTATCTTCTCTTTTCTGCTTAAATGCTTGCCAAAAATTATTAAAATCACTTCGTATAGAATAACTAATCCGAATTGTAAATTTTTTCGCCTGCTCAAAATCCGGTACACATCCTGCCAAACGTCGCACCAACCAATTTTGAATTTTCTCTACGTTTGTCTGAACTAAAAAAGCTCTTTCTTTACCATCTTGCATCACTTTTTTAAAGACTTGTTCTTGTTCGCTGTAATCCAATAACCATAAAAGGTCTGCTACTGTTTGATGAGTAGACTTTGTTTTCGTGAGGTCTTTCTTCAGGTTATGTTCATCAATTTCCAAATTATTTTGACTTAAAAAATGAGGATTACGGAAGAAAGTTATCTCTTTTGAATTTCCGAAACAAGACCATTCTGCTTTTTGACTTACCTTGACCTCTAAACATTTGTTGATACGTATTACCAAGTCACCTGGGTTCAAAAATTCACCGTTGAATGTGGACATCCACTCGGAATGTTTCATCACTTTTTCAAGCGCATCTACAAAATCACCATCTCCAGCCTCTGTCTTGGAGTCAGCCGAAGCAATAACGTAAAAACATTTGTTTTCGGTAGCATTTCTGAATTCATTGAAACTGGAAACTAAAGCATTTTTTGCTCCTTCACCGGCATAACATACATCAAGTATCAGTAAGATATTTTCAGGCGAATTGTTATTCCCTGGAAATAAACATTGAACCAAATCGCTAGTCTTAATCGTCGTATTTGAGAAATTTGATTCAGTTGATTCAACAGTATATAGGTAATGAGAGTTCTGCTCTTTGTTTTCACCTCCATGTCCTGCATAATAGATAATTACGCAGTCAGAATTACGACGTTCTGAACTAGTAAACCAAGATGTTAATGCATCTTTAATTTTGTTAGATGTTGCACCGATATATATCTGGTCTGCCAACACCCTTTCGTAGCCCTGTTTGTCGTCAATTAATAAGTTTTCAACTCGTTGAATATCAGTTTCAACACGATCTAATCTAGGTAGACGCATTTCTGTGCAACTAGGTGATCCAATAGCAATCAAATATTTACGTTGCTTCTTTGTTGAGGAGACATTCATAAGCATTCGTTATTCACAAAGACCTGTGACAACGGCAAGTCCAGTTTCTTTAGCTGTTAAATATCTCTTCACATCATGAGATTCCCAGCCGTTATACACACACTGATCAATTACCAAATCGAAGTAATTAGCAAGTTTATTTTCCAGCGCCACAATATCGCCTTTATCTGCAATATTAAACCACTGCTTGACGTTAGGGCATACCCCTTTTCCATTCTCTGGACTTGGTGTTAGTTTATTAAAGATTAGGTTTTGTATACCAAGTGGAGATCCTAATGTTACTAGTGTATGTACATTCCATTGAGGGTTGGCACACAAAGCCTCATAAGCAACTACAGACCCAAGAGAATGAGCAACTATAACCTGAGTATCTTGAGACACTTTATCAGTCACACGTTGCAGAATCTTTTGTTTTAACTCTTGGTTGTGTAAGTATTCTCGTACTTGCTTCAAGCCAAAGATTAAAACTTTTTCCGGACCCCAAGCTTTAAAATACTTTGATTTTGACAGCTGTTTCAGAGCGCGTTGTACAAGCTCAGGTGTACGTCCCCGTCCTTGAAAATCAGGAGCTTGAATTGTCCTATCTTCTCCAAGCTCATCTTCCCCACTTCGATTTGCTGCTGATAGAGCAGCTGCTTCTTCCCACCATTTCAAAAGCAATTCTTGTTCCCAATCTGTTGTAATATCTTCTGCATTTAATGGTGGAACATATCCAGTTCTTGTTCCACTGCGGCGAAAAAAATCACCATACGCAACGCACGTAAAATCTTTGCGTTCTATTCTTGGTTTACCAGCTAACTCTAGTCCCCCTTGTAGAGCCAGTAGCCACTCATGTTCTATCTGTGGCGCAGTTAAATAATCATGTAGGATTCCGTGAATTCCAACAACTTTCATGACAGTTTCAATTTAATAAGTAAGGTGAAATTTATTTTGGATGTCATTTTGGAGATATTAGTACAGTTTATCCATATCCTTTCTGTCATTTTTTTATATGATGTTCGGCAAATCACCCTTAATATGTCATTGCGAGTGGAACGAAGTGAAACGACGCAATCGCAAGGTTTTTGGGATTGCTTCCCTATGCCTAACGGCACGCTGCGCGAACGGTCGCAATGACGGTTATTTGAACGGACATGATATTATATAAGGAACCGCAGATGCACGCAGATAAACGCAGATGAATATGTACTTCATCTGGATGAGAACCGCTATTATAATGTGCATAGCAGGCCGTTACGTTACTTTTATAAATAGGTCTATACAAAACTACAAATGTACAGAACACGATCCCAGATTGATATTAGCAATATTCACTAACGCCCATAATCGCAAACCTTCATGACCCAAGGGAAGCGAGGGTCATCTTGTCCACACTCGCACTCGTTGCAAGCGATCGCGTATGCGGTTCGCTAAATCGATACCTGCAATCGGCTTACACAAGTAGTCATCGGCTCCTACAGCAAAGGCTTGATTCTGGGTACGGGCATCAGCAAATATACTTAAAAACAGCACGGGTAATTGTTGCCAATGAGGGTCGCTCCGTAATACTTGACAGAGTTCTAAACCATTCACCTGTGGCATTTGCACATCCAACACCAACACATCAGGGTGAATTGCCTCTAGGACGTTCCAGAATTGTAGCGGATCGTTGAGGGTTAATACTTCAAATCCCCAAGATTCCAACTGGGTTGGGAGTATCCTTAATAAGATTGGATCGTCATCAACGAGCATGACACGAGTTCTCTGCTGTTGTCCAGATGTTTCTTGGATCTGTTGAGCGATCGCCCTCATCACTTGCTCAGGAGTAAGAGCTTTTGGCAAAAAGCATGTTCCTCCGCGACGGACGACTTCGAGCCGTTCGGACAAATCATCTTGGCTTGAAATGATCGCTGTTGGTAAAGTGGGATAATCTTGGTGGAATTGTTGGAGGAATTGCAAAGCTGCAGTAGACACAGTGTCAAGAAGGCGAAGAATCAATCCAACGGGAGGCTGAGGGCAATTATCCAGCCAGTCTTGAGCATTGGAAATTGTCGGAAATATCTCTGCATAAAAACTCTGTTGGGAAGCTATGACTTTTAGAGCATTGGCAAAGGCTTGATCGCAGTCTACAACCAAAAGCCGGGGCGCGGTGGTAGAAGGCTGCTCAGGTAGTTGAATCGTAGATGTTAATTCAATTTGGCGTTGTAATGCATTGACTTTATCTTCTAGATGTGGTACATGCTGGGGGAGCAAAGAAACATCGGGGTGTAGCCATTGCTCTAATTCCCGGCACAAACGCATAGCTTCGCTCAGTCCGAAGGTGCCCAGTGTCCCAGCCAAGGTATGAGCAATTCTGTAAGCTGCATCTTGCTGTTGGGGGTTGAAGCAAGCGTTTCCCACAGATGCGATACGCGTAGCGTCAAGCCTCCGGCTTATCGCCTCTTGTAGCTCGCGCAGTTGCTGGAGGTATTTCTCTTTGGTCGTTACCCAAGTCTGGTTGAGAAACTCTAGGTACTGGGTTTGTTGATGTTGGCGATGCTCCAGATCTGAGCCGCCCAAAGGGCGATCGCCCTGGGAAGAAACTTCTGGGAAGAGAGGTTTCAAATAATACCCGCGTCCGTGGGCTGTAGCAATCAAGTCAGGTGGCGCACCAACAGCAGTCAGTTTGTGACGTAAGCGGCGAATGTGAGAGCGAACTGTCGCATCCACGGGAAATTCTTCTGATGACCATAAACTCTCTAGAATTTCCTCGTTGCTGAAGACATGCTGACTCTCCCGCAAGAGCAGTTCTAGCAAAGCGTATTCTTTTGCAGTTAAGGTCAATGGTTCGTCTGCGTAGGTGACTTCACAGGTGCTGGGATTGAGCCACAGTTCACCCCAAGTCAACACTGGTAAGGGATTGGTACTACTGCGCCGCAGCAATGCCCGAATCCGTGCGATTAATTCCGCCTCATCAAATGGCTTCACCACATAGTCATCGGCTCCGGCGTCCAGCCCCATAATTTTTGCGACGCTGGTATCCTGACCGGTGAGCAGTAAAATTGGTGTCGTACATTCTGCTGCTCGCAATCGCTGACACAAACTAATACCATCCAATTTGGGCAACACCACATCCAACACCAGCAATTCATACTCGTAGGTTGAGGCATATTCCCAGGCGGCGACACCATCGGTGACAGCATCAACCGCATAATGATGTTCGACCAAACGTCTGGTTAACACTTTGATTAAAGCTTCGTCATCTTCTACTAGCAAAATTCTCATTGTCAATCCTACCAATTGAGAATTTTAACGATTTGTTCGGGTAAATCCAAGGAATTAAAGGGTTTGGTAATGACACCATTTACACCCACGTCATTAAACAGACGTTTCTCCGCCGCCTGCGCTTTTGCGGTTAAAAAAATCACGGGGATAGACTGAGTGTCGGGATGGAGTTGGAGTTCCCGAAAGGTTGCCAAACCATCCATTTCAGGCATCATCACATCCAGCAAAATCGCATCCAGTTGCGAACTTTGCGCTTTCACAATCCCCTCAGGTCCTGAACTAGCAGTAAGGACTTCCCAATTCGCCGCCATCTGCAAGCCAAACTGCACGACTTTTTGAATCGCCTCTTCGTCGTCAATAATCAACACCCGCTTAATGCTCATGACTAATTTGGTCCCCCTGCTCAGATGCCGGTAAAGTGAAGATAAACGTACTGCCCTCACCCAGACACTCTCTGCCCAAATCTTGCCGTCATGCTGTTCAATGATTTTGCGACAGATGGTTAGACCCAAGCCTGTTCCACCTTTTTTACGGGAATCGGAGGAGTCAACTTGATGGAACCGCTCGAAGATGCTTTCCAGTTTGTCGGTGGGGATGCCTTGTCCTTGGTCGTGTACCTGAAATCGAATCTCCTGACCCTGTTCTACACTCAACCATACCGTTTCTCCTGGTGCTGAAAACTTAATGGCATTACTCAGGAGATTGGTCAGTGCTTGGACAATATAATCTGGATCAACCCACAGGGGAATGGAAATTGGCTCAGTTGAGAGGGTGACGTTATGCTGTTGCGCCATCGCTTGCATTGCTTCTGTTGCTTTGATCATGAGGTCAGCAGCATTACAGGCTTGCTTGTCCATTTTGACTTCGCCGGATTCAATTCGCTGTAAATCCAGCACGTTGTTGACTAGGCGCACGAGGCGATCAGTATTTTCATCGGCAATTTCCAACATTTGCTGCCCATCGGGGGATAAAGTGCCTAGTCGTCCAGTGGCAAGAATTTTCAGGGCGCTGTGAATTGATGTCAAAGGCGTTCGCAGTTCGTGACTGACGACGGAGATAAACTCATCCTTCATCCGCTCAATGGCTTTGCGATCGCTAATATCACTCGTTAGAGCAAAAAATCCTTTGATTTTCCCTCGTTTGTTATCTCGGTGAGGAATATAAGTTACACTTACCGAGCGGATACTACCGTCCACAAGACAGATTTCATTTTCGTAGGTGACTGCTTGTCCAGAAAGAGCTGCCTTCACCCATGATCGCATCCGCTCATAGCACTCTTTCCCCCACACTTGCTTGAGATGTTGCCCGTAAATGTTTTCCGGAGAGCAGCCCAACCAGTCCTTATAGGCTTGGTTATTAAAACAGTAGCGTTGTTTGGCATCCACATAAGCAATCAGCACGGGTAGTGCATTGGTAATCAGGCGTAGTTGTTCCTCGTTGCGGCGCAGAGCATCTTCCGCCTGCATTCGGTCATTGATTTCCTGCTGTAGGTTGAGGTTGACTTGTCGGAGTTCTGCTGTGCGGGTTGTGACGATTTCCTCCAAATGTCCGAGGAGTTGGCTTTGGGCGATCGCAATCCCAATTTGGTCGGCAAGTTGTTGCATCAGTTCCAACTCAAAGTCTACCCACTCCCGAGGGGCACGGCATTGATGAGCAATCAATAATCCCCAAAGCTGATTACAGAGTGAATGGTCCGGTGTGGTAACCTCCTGTTGAGGGGAGTTGAGATTGAGCACGATTGGCACAATCAGTTTTGCCTTGATATCAAACTGGTCAATAAACTCCACCAAACATGGCGCTAACCCAGCTTCCGGTGCATGGACATCGGCGATCGCCTGCACTCGTCCTTGGGCATAGAGTTCCTGATATTCTGGGGGAAACACTTCCTCTGGAAATTCCATCCCCAAGATGGCTTGAAAGTCTGGCAGAACGGCTTCACTAATGGTTTTGCCGGTGCCATTGGGTAAAACCTGGTAAATCAGCACCCGATCTGCTTGTAAAATCCGCCGCACCTCCGTGACTGTTGTACTCAAAATCTCTTTGAGCTGAAGCGATTGACGAATTTTGAGTGTGACTTCCGAAAATAACTCAGCCCGTTGATGTTGCCGTCGTAATTCGTCTTCGGTAGCATTTTTGCGTTCGGTAATGTCTCGCAGAATGAATAAATGACGCTGGGGCTGGATATTGAGAGTGAGGGTATATTCTGTGTTACGTCGCCCACCATCGGGACGGACGATGCACAATTCCCCAGAATTGAATTTACCCGTCAATCCTGTCACAGAAGTCTGGGCAAGGTCAAAACCGAGTTCAGTCAATTCTGCAATCGGACGCCCCAGTAAGGATTGACGAGGGAAGCCAAATAATTGGCAAGCTGCTGAATTGACTGCGACAAGACAGTTATCATTGTCAATCACGACCATAGCATCAACAGCCTGCTCAAAGATTGACTGAAGCAGTTTTTTTTCCAATGGTTTTGGAGCCTTTGGCGATGCTCCTGTGGGGAGCTGCGCTTTGGGCGATAAGCCGGAGGCTTGACGCAGAGCGTATCGCTGCGATTTGTTTGAACGTGCAAATCCCATGACCAACGTGAGTCGTTGCTAATCTCAATGTATTAAAAAATCAAGTTTCATTAGATTAATTTTGAAAAACTTAACTAAAGTTTAGATAAATTGCCAAGAGCAATCTCTGCCGAATGGAGATTAAACGAAAAGCTCTGTTTTGGCTTCGTCAGAAGGCAGGGTCGTTAACAATTCGCTGCCTGCGACACGCTGCGCTAACATTCGCTGCCTGCGGCACGCTACGCTAACATTAAAGACAGTTTGAATTGGGGATTTAAACCCAAACTCAAACTGAGACTACGTGTAGACGTAGGGATCTAACCGTTAATCTAGACTTAATTTTTCTCAACTGCTCCAAAAGTTTGAGCAATGTTTTTCATAGTACGAAATAGTTTATAGGGTTGGTCAAGAAAAGTTTGAAACTCAAACCTTTGGTAAAACCTCACCGCCTCATCGTCGATCGCTTCTACTACCACTGCAAAGCAACCAGTGGTTTTACTGACTCCGAGACTTCTATATAAAGCATCCATAATCAACAACTTCCCCCAACCATACCCCCTGTAATCAAGAGCTACCGCCAATCTCCCAATTAAAGTCACCCCAACAAGCGGATATTTAGGCAGCTTTTTAGCGATACTTTGGGGTAGTGATTCGAGATTGATGCCACTCATGGATAGGGTATAGTAGCCAATGATTTTTTGGCGCTCTCGGTCAAAGATAACGTAGGGAATGGCGATATTTCTCTTCTTATCTTGGGTGGCTAGGTCGTGCAAGTATCGATCCAGTTGTTCGTTCCCGCAGCTAAAAGCCGCTCGATTGTGATGGCTTTCGAGGGGTTCTATCCAAAAATCAACGGATTCTGGGGTTAACACTAATTTTTAAACGATTTCTTCATGATTTGCTTGTACCATTGGGCATCAGCATAAGCCTGCTCAGAGGGAGCGGGGGGATTTAACAAAGCCTCGGCAAAGGTGACGCGATCGCGCTCGGTTAATTCCAGAAATTCATGATCCTTGATGATTTGTATAGCCGTTTCAGCCAGAACTGCCACCATGAACTCAGTCAAGTTCTGTCCACGCAAATAGGCAGCCCTCTCCATCAGTTGCTTTTGCTCTTCTGTCACGCGAGCCTCTAACCGAGCATTTTTCCGAATTTTATGAGCTCTGGTTGAGCCTGTACTTAGTTCCCTACTCATGACTGATAAAATTACGTGCTTTAGAAATATTATAACTTATAGTACGCGCCGCAGCCGTACATTTTTATCTGCGTCGAGGGTGCGGTTCCTTTATTTTTTGATGTATTGCACCCAACTAATAACCGCTATAGTGTAGGTGCCCAGCCCAGAGAGCTGGGCGACGGTGGGATATTTTATTACGCTTAAGTGCCTTAAAAGAATGCACGATAAAGCTTCCACTGCATTAGATGATGTTTATTGCCGACCTGAGAAATTTCTATAAAGTAGATGCTTTGTCAATATTTTGTTATATTAAGTAACAGCAGTACAAAAATCTAAATATTTAGAGCAGATCACTACCAAAAGTGTCATTCAACACAATGGCAATTCAAGCTTGAACTTTATTGGCTCTTTCGTATGTCATTTGTCGATTTAAGGCACATTTTATGATGGAAATTCCTTTAGGGCTTAGCTTGGAGCAAGAATTTAGCCTGAAAACATATGAGCAACAGGTCAAAGGACTGAATCAGGATCAGGCTCAAGGTCTCCTGTTGGAAGTCCTGCGGCAATTAATGATCAAAGAGAATGTGATTAAACACCTAATCGCCCAGATAGAGTCGTAATTACCCAGATGGAGTCGGTCTTTCAACAGACAAATTCGATCCGCCAAAACTCTCCAGATTTAAAGCCCCTCGCTAACTTTGTAAAGCTAGGGGCTTTAAAATATTACAGATTGTTGCTTTGTTTCTCATAACTGAGACGGTTGTATACATCTTCTCTTATCTTCATAAATGTCTTGTCCATAGATGTCTTGTCCAGGGCAAGGTAAAAACATAGAAGATAAGGAGAGTTCAATGCTCGACGCATTTTCCAGAGCCGTTGTTGCGGCAGATGCTAAAACTGGCACTCTAAGCTCAAGTGAAATTAGTGCGCTTCGCTCCTTTGTTTCTGAAGGTAACAAGCGTCTTGATGCTGTCAACGCGATTGCTAGCAACGCTAGCTGTATCGTTTCTGATGCGATCGCTGGGATGATTTGCGAAAACCAAGGCTTGATCCAAGCTGGTGGTAACTGCTACCCCAACCGTCGCATGGCTGCTTGTCTGCGTGATGGTGAAATCGTCCTGCGTTATGTCACCTACGCTCTGTTGGCTGGTGATGCTTCTGTTCTCGATGATCGTTGTCTCAATGGTTTGAAAGAAACCTATGCTGCTCTGGGCGTACCCACCACTTCCACAGCACGTGCAGTTCAAATCATGAAAGCTAGCTCACTAGCTCACGTCAACGACACCAACTCTGAAGCTGCTGGTGGTAAGAGATACCGCAGAATGGGTTCTGCTCAAGGTGACTGCTCTGCTTTAACAGCTGAAGCTGCTAGCTACTTTGATCGCGTCATTTCTGCTCTGAGCTAAGCAATAGCCAAAGCAATTAGCGCTCTTGAATTGAAATAAACGGTTAAATATCTATTTCTGGAGATACCAAAACATGAAATCAGTTGTTACGACAGTCATCGCAGCTGCTGATGCTGCTGGTCGTTTCCCCACCAGTTCTGACTTGGAATCCGTTCAAGGTAGCATCCAACGCGCTAGCGCTCGTCTAGAAGCTGCTGAAAAGCTCAGTGGTAATCTCGACAACGTAGCTAAGGAAGCTTACGATGCTTGCATCAAGAAGTATCCCTACTTGAACAATTCTGGTGAAGCTAACGACACTCAAACCAAGAAAGATAAGTGTCTGCGCGACATCAAGCACTACATGCGCCTCGTTCAGTACAGCTTGGTAGTTGGCGGTACTGGTCCATTGGATGAGTGGGGTATTGCTGGTGGTCGTGAAGTTTATCGCGCTTTGGATCTGCCTACCGCTCCTTACGTTGAAGCATTGAGATTTGCTCGTAACCGTGGTTGTGCTCCTCGCGATATGTCCGCTCAAGCTTTGGTTGAGTACAACTCTCTGCTTGACTATGTTATCAACTCCCTTTCATAAGTGGGTTCATAATCTCTAATTGCTGATTGGACATAGGTTCGTCAGTCCTGGGGATTCTTAATCTAGTGCTTTGCCGATAGGGTTAAGTATTGGTTTGAGAATCCCCAGGTTTATGTTTTTCATCAGTTATCAGTTATCAGTCATCAGTTATCAGTGAACAAGCTTACCGATAACTTAACGGGAGTCTGAAAGCCCCGGAGGAACAGGCACGTAGTGCCGTATTCCGTGCTTTAGACCGGGACAGTTTAGAATCCCCGCGTCTTTAGACCGGGGAGAGGTCAACGATAACTCATAACTGGTAACTGTTAACTGGTAACTGGTAACTGTTAACTTATGGATAAGCGATTTTCCAATCTTTTTGGATTCACCGAAGAAGAAGCTATTGCGCTCTTGGATACGCCTTTAGACCAGTTGGCGGAGGATGACTCTCGGTACGTGGCTGCTTCTGAGTTGGTTAACTTTGCAACAGAGAACTCTATCAACGCGCTGATGAGGGCGGTACAGAACACCGACCCCTCCCTAGATAACCGCATCGTGCGACGGAAGTCGGTTGAGTCGCTGGGGAAGTTACAGGCGAAGCAAGCCCTGAGCGTCATCCGTACTTGTCTGGCAGATGAAGACTGCTATCTCGTGGAAAATACGGTATGGGCAATAGGTGAAATTGGTACCCAAGACTCAGACATACTTGAAGAAATTGCTCAATTGTTTGACAAGCCAGAGCAAACATATAGAGTGATTATTCATACCCTGGCAAAATTAGATTATCAGCCTGCACTGGAGCGTATCCGCAAATTTGTAGATAGCAGTGACAAACCCACAGCAAGTGCAGCAATTTCTGCCGTTTGTCGCTTCACTGGTGACTACACCACTATCGATAAGGTGACTGCGCTACTCCAACATCCGAATGTTTATGCGCGTCGGTTGTGCATCCAAGATTTGGTGGATGCTCGGTATTACGATGCGATTCCTCAAATTGCTCAATGTCCGGTATCACTCGTCTTTCGCCTGCGCGGGATTCGTCTATTGGCAGAAGCTGGTATCCCGACGGGAGCGATAACCTTTACAGATATTCAACCGTCACTAGAACAGGTGATTTTTGACCATCCAAAATCATTGAGCTTAGTACACGCCTACGACGAGACTCCAACAATAGAATTCCTAGTTAGGGAATTGTATGACACCGATTTTGGGCGTTGCTATCTGGCAACTCAAACGTTATTAGAAGCATACCCTGAGAGTGCTGGTGAAGCTCTTATGGCAACTTATACTGCTCACGCTCACAATGACTATGGGGCGCACTACCATGTGATGAAACTCTTGGGGTGGCTGAAGTATGCTCCGGGCTACGATTTGCTTGTTGAAGCATTGCACAATCGCGAACCCCAGTTTCAAAAATCTCGGGCGGGAGCGGCGATCGCTCTGGGCGAATTCGGCGATACTAGTGCTATCCCCCTTTTGAAAGCCGTTCTGGAAAGTAAAATCTGGGATTTGAAGTATGCTGCATTGATGGCTCTGGAGAAACTCGGCGATACCAGTGCTCACGCAATTGCGATAAATGACAACAACTGGTTGATTCGAGCCAAAGCAACTCACACTCCTGCATCCTGATAAGCTAAAGTAGCTTTCATCAGTCCACCCAATTCACAACTCATACACCAGGAATCTGTTTAAAATGGCGAATGTTTCGTGTCACCAAAGTGGCTCGATTTGCTAAAGCAATACTAGCAATCAATAAATCGGCTCGTCCTATTTTGCGTAGCTTCAAGACGACATGCAGGCGGTGCAGTGCGCGACCAGGTTCTAGAACATGTCAGCCCCCAAATAACCTTTTTTTATCGCAGAAAAGTACCACACCGCAAACACAGCAAAAAATTGAGCGTAAGTAATGGAAGTGGAATTTTTGTTATTACAATAGTATTACTATCTCCAACAGACAAATAACTATGTATACGTTAAAGGTTCGTAGAGTTGGAAATTCTTTAGGAACTACCTTACCTAAAGAAATTTTGCAAAAGCTGAGAGTTGATGAAGGTGACACCATATTCGTAACTGAAACTGCTGATGGTGTTTACCTCACCGCTTCTAATCCTGATTTTGAAAAAGCAATGGAAGCATACAAGAAAGTAAGTTCCAAGTATAGGAATGCATTACACGAATTAGCAAAATGAGGAGTGTAAATGAACCGTTTTTGATCGTAGCTGGAATAAACGACACTAAATGTAAATATTCAAGAGAGCTTTGATGCAGAGTTAGAGTGCTTGATTCTGTATCTTTTGTGCTTCATTTTTATATATTGTTGTATAAGTCCCAATCTAAAATCCAAAATTCTGATGACAGTAGATTCGCTATTTGAACAACTGAAACACCCCAACCCCCACCTGCGAGAACGGGCGATGTTCGAGTTGGTTGAAAATCGTGATGAAAATACGATTCCTCGTCTGATGAGTGTTCTCAATGATGAAGATGTCACCCTTCGTCGATCAGCAGTCAAGACTTTAGGTGTCATTGGTGTAGATAGCGTACCATATTTGGTAGAATCGTTACTCAACAGCGACAATGTGACTGTCCGGGGTAGCTGTGCAAAGGCGTTGGCACAAATTGCGGTTAATTATCCAGACGTTCCCTTTCCAACTGAAGGCTTACAGGGATTGCAAACTGCCATTAATGACTCCAATCCGGTGGTTCATATTGCTGCTGTAATGGCATTAGGTGAGGTTGGTTCGCCAGCTTTTGATATCTTGGCGCAGGCGCTGAAAACGACAGATAACGTAGCAGTGGCGGTGTCAGTCGTCAACGCTCTCGCTTCATCGGGAGATGAACGAGCAACAGAAGTCCTCAAAGCGTTGACGACTGATGAGTCTGCTGATTCTTATGTACGGGAGTCGGCGGTGAGTGCGTTATCTCGCTTGGAGCAAATTATCAATTTGAATGCTAGGCGATCGCCATCAAGTTAGAAGATATTTGGGAAGTGATATTTTCAGATGACTTGCGTTAAATGGATACAATACCTATTTCCCAAAACTATAAATCTTTTGCGTCCCTAACTGCTCACAACAAACAGACGAAGGCAATGTTCCTGCTGGGAAAATCTGCCGATCCAACTGTATTTGCAGGTTACTCAGAGGGTCAATACCAGGAGAAATCAAAAATTCTAGCTTTTGAATATAAGGTAGACTCACGAGTTCATCCAAAATTTGGCTAATCGCTTGTGCGTAAGGATGACCTTTGTGCGTATACCAATCATGTGTTGCAACGTTCGGCTGGTCAAAACCTATATGTACAATTAAGGATGGCTTATCAAACAGGGCGATCGCCAATGGACGTGCTTCTTCCTGTAACAATAAGTCATGGGTTTTCGTTAAATGCCGTAGTTTCTCTAAGCGTTCGTAGCGTTGTGTCACTCCTTGCGGCTCATCTTGCCAGTTTATCGCCACTGTCACCAGAAAAGTCTGTAACAGCATATGACCCAGCTTTTTCGCCTTGGTCTTAAGGTAATGGGAATTGTAGTCGTTTGACTCAATCAACAATGG
Source organism: Scytonema sp. RU_4_4 (assembly GCA_012031965.1). Taxonomy (GTDB): domain Bacteria; phylum Cyanobacteriota; class Cyanobacteriia; order Cyanobacteriales; family Nostocaceae; genus Brasilonema. Next base: position 21,113 of record JAAUSC010000043.1, on the reverse strand, counting down.
CACACGATCCACAACTTCCAACTTATAACCTTTTAACCCTGCAATTTTACGGGGATTATTGGTAATCAGGCGAATCTTATGTACTCCCAAATCCATGAGCATCTGTGCTCCCATACCGTAGTCTCGCAAATCGGCGGGGAATCCCAAGCGCTCATTCGCCTCTACGGTATCTAGTCCCATATCTTGCAACGAGTAAGCTTTCAATTTATTCACCAGCCCAATTCCGCGTCCTTCTTGTCGCAAGTAAACAACGACACCTTGCTCCGCATTTTCAATCATTTTCAGTGCTGCTTGCAATTGCATCCGACAGTCGCAGCGTAAAGAACCCAATGCATCTCCTGTCAAGCATTCTGAATGCATCCGCACCATAACTGGGTTATCTCCAAATTCAGCAGGATTACCCTTGACAATGGCGACGTGTTCTGTATTGTCTAGAGTATGACGGTAAGCGTAAATTTGGAAATGACCAAACTGTGTGGGTAAATCAGCAACGGTTTCGCGCTTGATGAGGCGGTCGTGCTGGAGGCGGTAACTGATTAAGTCCGCGATGCTAATAATTTTTAGATTGTGATGCTTGGCATACTCAGTTAACTGGGATAGCCGCGCCATTGAACCGTCGGGGTTTTGAATTTCACAAATGACGCCAGCAGGGTATAGTCCAGCTAATCGAGCTAAATCAACAGCAGCTTCGGTATGTCCTGCCCGTTTGAGTACGCCTCCAACCTTTGCACGAATAGGGAAAATATGACCAGGACGGCGTAAATCTACAGGTTTTGTTCCTGGGTTAATAGCAACTTGGATTGTGCGGGCGCGGTCTTCTGCTGAAATTCCAGTGCTAACCCCTAAGTGAGGTCCGGCGTCAATGCTTACTGTGAAAGCTGTTTGGTTGGTGTCAGTGATGTTAGTGACCATCAAAGGTAAATCTAATTCATCTAGGCGATCGCCAGTCATTGCCAGACAAATAAGCCCCCGGGCTTCCACCGCCATAAAATTAATGATGTCAGGAGTCGCAAATTGTGCAGCACAAATCAAATCGCCTTCATTTTCTCGATTTTCGTCATCTACCACCACAATCTGGCGACCAGCTTTCAAGTCAGCCAAGGCGGCATCAATTGAATCAAACTCAAAGCTTTGGTTTAAAGTCGTGTTAAGCTTCGACACAGACGAATTCCAGCTACCAAACGTAAATTTTTTTTAACAAATGCTTGTCTTTGATTGTAGCTCTTCTAGATACTTCAGAAGCATTTCATAGCCAAGATTCGATAACATACCGATAAATACCTGCAGCCATAGTTGGATTTTATGATAACTAAGTGCAGCAACAACCAAACAGCAATCGGTCTTTAGTAGGAGAATTCTGGTAAGGACGGGTTTTCATCTTCAAATAAGGATTTAGTAGTTATGGGAAAATTTGGACGCGTAAGAGTTGGGATTGTTGGCGCGTCAGGTTATGGCGGAGTGCAGTTAGTGCGACTACTAATGGATCATCCAGAAGTCGAACTTGTTTACTTAGGTGGGGAGAGTAGCGCAGGAAAACCGTTTGCGGATCTCTATCCGCATCTAGCTCACATAGTTAACCAACCAATTGAGGCTGTAGAACCACAAACCATTGCTCACCGTTGTGAGGTCGTTTTTCTCTCTTTGCCAAATGGTTTGGCTTACAAAATCGCTCCGCAATTGTTGGACAAAGGATGTAAAGTGCTGGATCTGAGTGCAGACTATCGCTTTAGTAATTTGACAACTTATACAAATTGGTATGGTGCTCAGAGGACGGATCTTGCAACAGCCGCGACAGCAGTTTATGGATTACCAGAACTGTATCGCGATCGCATTGCAGAAGCGCAACTGATTGGCTGTCCTGGCTGCTATCCCACCGCTAGCCTCTTGGCACTCTCACCACTTTTGAAGCAAGGGCTAATTGTACCAGAAACAGCCATTATTGATGCCAAGTCAGGCACTTCTGGCGGTGGGCGTCAACCGAAAGTTAATATGTTGCTTGCCGAGGCAGATAACTCTTTTGCAGCTTACAACGTCGTCCGTCACCGCCACACCCCAGAAATCGAGCAGATTTGTAGTGATTTAGCAGGACACGAAGTTACCATCCAATTTACACCACACCTAGTGCCTATGGTGCGCGGCATCCTAGCAACGGTGTATGCCAGGCTACGAGACCCAGGTTTAGTGCGAGAGGATTTAATCACAATTTACAAAGCCTTCTACCGTAACTCTCTTTGGGTGAAAGTCTGTGAACCAGGCGTTTATCCCCAAACCAAATGGGCTTGCGGCAGTAACCTATGTTACATAGGCATAGAAGTTGACCCACGTACTGGTCGCGTGATCGTGATGTCAGCAATTGATAACCTCATCAAAGGACAGGCGGGTCAGGCTATTCAGTGTCTCAACATTATGATGGGTTGGGATGAGACACTGGGGTTGCCGAAGTTAGGGTTTTATCCATAGATGAGGATGAGGACAAGCTACAGTGTACACACCAGATCGCTTTTCACTCACCCTCGCTTTACCCTGCGGTAATCTTCCCTCTCCGAACTCGCGGAGAGGGATGCCCGACAGGGCAAGGTGAGGTTCCGAACGCGAGTGCGTCTCCCACAGAAGGAATTTTGAGTCATTTCGCTCAAAACCTCACCCTCGCTTTTGGCTGCGCAAAAATCTTTCCCTCTCCTTTTGAGGAAATGCTGGTGCAAACGACAACTCCCTAGTGCCGCTGGCGTTCGTCAAAAGTCAAAAGTCAAAAGTCAAAAGGCTTATTCTGTGGGCTTTTCGTTGCTTTTGAATGGTAGCTTTATTTCCGCCGCGACGTACTAGTAATGTACTTGAAGCTTGTTGTGATCTAACAACAATTTGTACATTCCTAACGACAACTCCCAAGTGATGTCACGACAACTCGTTGTGATCTAACAACAACTTGTGCATTCCTAACGACAACTCGTTGTGATCTAACAACAACTTGTGCATTCCTAACGACGACTCCCAAGTGATGTTACGACAAGTTGTTGTGGAGCTACGATTGGCAATACTTGTGCCCCTTGTGCGATCGCCCAAGGGGCAGTGCTCATTTCTGAGTTCATTGTTTGTTTGTTTCTACTGTGGTAATACTATTGAAGAGGTGGGTTCGCCTGCGCACACCTTTTCCATCATCTATACGATATCATGTCAACTTGCCAAAAGTCAACTCGTAAAGTGCTAACGTAGCCAAGCTCCTCCGCAGGAGGCACGCTCCATTCAGCATGACAATAAATTTACACATTTGGGATGCTCCCCTCAGTCTTCTGTGTATCATAAGACTCAGCGATTCGATAGTTCCCTCCCCGCGAGTTCGGGGAACTCGGGGTCCCCTTTGGGGATTAGGGGCAGGGAGGTTTTGGCGTAAGACAAAACCGAGGTGGGGTTATGCGACAATTACCGACGAGTACAATAAGGCATGATATGACGTAATGACAAGGGTTTCACCTTAAGTTGACACGCATGGGAGAAGTTTTGCCCCCTCATCTCCCCCTGCTCCTCTGCTCCCCTGGCTCTTACTTCGGTCCTAATCCTGCAGCACCAGCGTAAACGGCGAGTTCGCCTAATTCATCCTCAATGCGTAGCAAACGGTTGTATTTTGCGACCCGTTCGCTGCGACAGAGGGAACCCGTTTTGATTTGACCTGCACGGGTTGCGACAGCTAAGTCAGCAATTGTTGTGTCTTCTGTTTCTCCGGAACGATGGCTAATCACTGAGCGAAAACTGTTACGAGTCGCTAAGTCAATCGTTTGCAAAGTTTCTGTTAAGGAACCAATTTGATTGAGTTTAATCAAAATAGCGTTACCAGCTTTTAGTTCGATTCCTTTTTGCAAGCGCGTGACGTTAGTCACAAACAAGTCATCCCCTACCAACTGCACGCGAGAACCCAACTTCTGGGTGAGTAATTGCCAATTTTGCCAATCTTCCTCGTGCAAGCCATCTTCAATCGACACAATGGGGTATTGGTCAACAAGTTGTGCGAGATAATCAACAAACTCAGCCGGAGAGTGAGGTTTACCGTCGTAAACATACTGCCCATCTTTGTAAAACTCACTTGCAGCAACATCCAGCGCCAAAGCCACTTGTTCCCCCACTTTATAGCCAGCCTTCTCAATTGCTGCAACCAGCAATTCCAGCGCCACCTGATTTGACTCCAGATTAGGGGCAAAACCGCCTTCATCCCCAACACCAGTTAGTAAACCTTTCTCATCCAATACCTGACTAAGGGTAGCAAATACCTCCGCTCCCCAGCGCAAGGCTTCTCGGAAAGAAGACGCCCCAATAGGGACAACCATAAACTCTTGAAAATCTACGTTATTGGCTGCATGAGCACCGCCGTTAATAACGTTCATCAGCGGTACGGGTAATAAATTCGCTAGTGGACCGCCTAAATAACGATAGAGGGGAATTCCCAAAGACTCAGCCCCGGCTTTCGCTGCTGCTAAGGAAACCGCTAGAATCGCATTAGCACCAAGATGGGATTTATTGGAAGAACCGTCCAAGGCAATCATCGTGCGATCAAGCAGTTCCTGGTTGAGGACATCCATGTTGAGCAACTCTGGAGCAAGTGCTTCTTTAACGTTTTGCACCGCCTTGAGTACGCCCTTACCCCCGTAACGCCCCTTATCCTTATCCCGCAGTTCGTGCGCTTCAAAAGTGCCAGTAGACGCACCACTGGGAACCTGCGCCAATCCTACAGCACCATTGACCAAATGTACTTCTGCTTCAATTGTTGGTCTACCCCGAGAGTCAAGGATTTCACGGGCAACAATAGCTTCTATCGCAGTGTCAAACATCTGTTCTCCATCCTTATATGTAGCGTATATGTAGCGTGCGTTCTTTCTGCTATTGGCAAAAAAAATGGCTAATCCGACCATTTAGCATATGCGTTTGTGGGACTCTATGCGCTCTTGTTTAACGAAAATTTCCGGCGATGGAGGGGATCAGGATGAGGAGGATGGTAATTTTGAATGTGTTAGCAGCGTGCCGCAGGCAGCGAATCAGCGAATGAGTGAATTTTGAATTGTTAACTTGTCCCCTTCTACTCCCCCTCAAAAGTTCCTCAAATTTTGCATCTACCCTGCAAATGTATGTATCCCCTAACAAGAGGAAAAGACAATGACCCAAAAGAAAACTAACCCTTACCCAGCTTTAATCGAAATTCCTGCCGGATATCTCAACATTATGGGCTATATCGATGAATCAGAGGTGAATGGTCCTGGGTGTCGTGCTGTTGTTTGGGTGCAGGGGTGTTTACGGGAGTGCCCAGGTTGTTTTAATCTTGAGTCCTGGTCATTTGAAATAAATCAACTTATATCCATTGACAGCCTTGCCGAGAAAATTTTGAGCAATCCTCGCAATCAAGGAGTGACATTTTCTGGAGGAGAACCCTTCTGGCAAGCCCCAGCACTGGCTGTTCTTGCTTCCAAGATAAAAGCGGCTGGACTGAATGTCATGTCTTTTTCTGGGTTTACCCTAGAGCAGTTACAATCTCAATATGCCCCAGCTGGCGCTCAAGATCTGCTCAAGCAGTTGGATATCTTGATAGATGGTCCATATATCCAGTCGCTAGCCATAAATTCACCTGATTCTCCTGTTTCTTCCAGCAATCAACGCGTTCACGTCTTTAATCCGGCTTTAAAAGATAAGATGACCTGGGCAAGTGACCAAATAGAGGTTCATATTTTTAAAGATGGTAGCCGTCTAATCACTGGCTACCGAGGACGATTGGAGTTATCCGAGGAATAAGGGAGATGAGAGAACAGGGGAGCAGGGGAGCAGGGGGAGATGAGGGGGATGAGGGAGATGGAGAAGTGGGGGAAGATGGGGAAGCGGAGGAAGTATTTTCTCCCCCTTGTCCCCTTGTCCCCTTGTCCCCCAGTATGAGGACGGTTACCAGATTACAATATTCAGCGGAACCACAAAACATCAAAGCAAAAGGGGAAAAATATGCGACTCCTGCACACAATGCTACGGGTAGGTAACCTTGAGGAATCCCTGAGGTTCTACTGTGATGTCCTGGGAATGAAGCTATTGCGGCAAAAAGATTATCCTGGAGGAGAGTTTACTCTGGCTTTTGTTGGCTACGGCGACGAAAGTGAAAAAACAGTACTAGAACTTACTTATAATTGGGGTGTAGAAAAGTACGATATAGGAAATGCTTACGGTCATATTGCCATTGGAGTTGATGATATTTACACCACTTGTGAGGAAATCAAAAAGCTTGGTGGTAAAGTTGTACGCGAACCAGGACCAATGAAACACGATTCTACAGTGATTGCTTTTGTGGAAGACCCAAATGGGTATAAAGTAGAACTTATTCAGACGAAACCTCAGGAAGATGCTGTTAAACAAGAAACAGAACAGCAAATGATAACTCAGTAAATATAACCAAAAATATAACCAAAAATACAGGTGTGATGGAGTTGAGCGTAAAGCAATACCCACGGCAAAGAGTTCGTTCTCGAAAATTATTGGCTTGGGGTTTACTCATTTGCGGAATTCTTAGCCAAATTTTGTGCTTTCCAAAAGCGGCGAATTCTTTGCCTTCTCCAAAGCAGCAAAAGACTGCTATTTCCATTTCTTATGGAGAGGATGACCTCCATGATGTCAAGATACCAGATAAATTTGAATGGTCTACTAGCTCCGCAGGACGAGCAGAATTTCCAGAAGCATCTGTAGGAACGGATGTCGCACAAGATGAAATGACAGATGAAACAGATAAAATAGATAGTTTATCTGTGGAAGTAACAGATAAACCATTTGTGATGTCCTCCGATACAGAGTCCCCGTCTGTAAACAAGTCTGGTAATCTTAATACGAATGCTCAGATCTTACCTCAAGAGCCTTCGGTAAACGAACCTGGTAAACCTAACACCAACACTGAGACATCACCTCAGCAGCCTTCGGTTTCGCAATTGTCTGATGTTCAACCGACAGATTGGGCATATCAGGCATTGCGATCGCTCATGGAACGTTATGGTATCCTCTCTGGTTATCCGGATAACACGTTTCGTGGAAACCGTCCTATATCTCGTTATGAATTTGCTACGGGTTTGGCGGCTACCCTAGAGAAAGTCGATAGCTTAATTGCGAGTGGTATTGGGGATCAGTTCATTCAGGAAGACTTGATAGTCTTACGACGGTTACAAAAAGAATATCGTTCAATTTTGGATGACTTGCAGCACAGACTCAACAAAATTGGCGATCGCGTGACGCGATTAGAAGAAAATCGATTTTCCGCGACCACTAAACTCCAAGGTCAAGCTATTATTGCTTTTACACAAGGTAATCATGCCAACGCCTCCGTAGTTTCTCGCGAGCGGTTAAATTTGTTAACTAGCTTCAACAGTAAAGATTTACTCCTGACTCAACTAGAAGTTGGTAACAATGGCGATGATGCTATTGGTCGGGTACATAAGAGGGAAAACCTGAATCTCTTAGGAACGACTGGTTTTATCGCCAATGGTGGCGGACTTGATTATGTAGATGTTGACTCTGATCTTAGGCTCAGACGCTTGTACTACTCTTTTCGTCCCGTATCAGATTTATCTGTAACAGTTGGAGCAAAAATGTCTCCACGGGATTTCATTGACCGTAACAGATATGCTAATAACGAGGCGGTTGATTTTAGTTCCAGTTTTTTTCTGAATAATCCTTTGATTGTTCAAAATCAAATTGACCGAGATGGGGGTGCAGGAATAGTGGTAGCCTGGAATCCAGGTGGTAGTTCATTAACTTTGCGTTCTCTCTACATCGCCGCTGATGCAAATCTTGTCAACTCAGATGCCAGTGATGGTTTATTTGGGGATAGATATCAAGCGAGTGCAGAACTAGAATACTCACTCAACAAGCAATTTGCATTAAGACTACAATATACTAGAGCGCAAATCAACAACACCGATATCAACGCCTTTGGAGTTAATGCCGAGTATGCCTTCAACCGAAATATAGGAATTTTTACTCGTCTGGGATTTGGGAGTTATCAAGGGTTTAACACCGCCATTAACCAAGATTTAGATTTACAGCCTTTTAGTTGGACGGTAGGCTTTGGTCTTCGTAACCTCTTGATTCCCGGTACTGTTGGGGGTATCGCCGTTGGTCAACCTTTCGTCACCGATGGTTTGGGAAATGTCACCCAGATAAACATTGAGGCATTTTATAATCTGGAGCTAAGCGATAATGTTAGTATTACACCCATATTTTCAGTAGTCACAAACGCAAATAACGATAGCTCCAATGACACAATCTGGCAAGGTACCTTGAGAACGGTGATTTCCTTTTAGAGTCAGTTAGTAGTCAGACCAGGACTGTAAGCCCTATGTCTGGAGGACATAGGCATACCTGGAAAGTAAGCGCCTACTACTAACTATCGTTAAATTGCAACCGCAGATACAAGCAGACACACCCCAGAAATGGTTGGATATTAATTTGAACAAATATCATCCTTGATTGAGTTGGAGTGCGTTCAAACAAATACCTACATCCATAGTTTAAAATCCAAAATCTAAAATCCAAAATCTAAAATCCAAAATCTAAAATCCAAAATCTAAAATCTAAAATTGTAAAGATGCAGCCTACAGATCCGAATAAATTTACTGATAAAGCCTGGGAAGCGATTGTCAAATCACAAGATATTGTCCGAGCCTATCAACAACAGCAACTTGATGTCGAACATTTACTTATTGCTTTATTACAAGAACCTACTGGGCTAGCAACACGTATCCTCGGTCGTTGCGAGATTGACGCCTTGCGCTTGCAACAGCAAATAGAAGCATTTACCCAACGTCAACCGAAAGTGGGTAAAGCTGATCAGCTCTACCTCAGTCGTAATTTAGATACATTGCTAGATCGAGCTGAAGAAGCAAGAGCTAGGATGAAAGATACCTACATCTCTATTGAACACTTGCTTTTAGCTTTTGCAGAGGATGAACGCATCGGAAGACGGATATTCAAAAGCTTTAACTTAGACACAGCCAAGCTAGAGACGACTATCAAAACCGTTCGTGGTAGCCAAAAGGTGAGCGACCAAAACCCAGAGTCTCGTTATGAAGCTCTGCAAAAGTTCGGCAGAGACTTGACAGAACAAGCAAAAAGTGGTAAGTTAGACCCCGTTATTGGTCGGGATGATGAAATCCGTCGAGTGATACAGGTATTGTCTCGCCGGAGTAAGAATAACCCTGTACTGATTGGTGAACCAGGGGTAGGAAAGACGGCGATCGCAGAAGCGTTAGCACAGCGTATTATTAATGGTGATGTTCCTGAATCTTTGAAAAACCGCCAACTCATTGCTTTAGATATTGGTAGCTTGATTGCTGGAGCAAAGTATCGCGGTGAATTTGAAGACCGTTTGAAAGCTGTTCTCAAGGAAGTCATAGAATCCAACGGTCAAATTGTGCTGTTTATTGACGAACTGCACACCGTCGTTGGGACTGGTTCCACTCAACAAGGGGCGATGGATGCAGGGAATTTGCTCAAACCCATGCTGGCGCGGGGAGAACTGCGCTGTATTGGCGCAACAACTTTGGATGAGTACCGCAAATATATTGAAAAAGACGCAGCTTTAGAACGACGTTTTCAACAAGTCTTTGTCGATCAGCCCAGTGTGGAAAATACAATTTCTATTCTGCGAGGACTTAAAGAGCGCTACGAAGTCCATCACAATGTTAAGATTTCTGATTCAGCGCTGGTAGCCGCAGCAACGCTGTCTGCGCGTTACATTTCTGACCGCTTTTTGCCAGATAAAGCAATTGACTTGGTGGATGAAGCAGCAGCACAGTTAAAAATGGAGATTACCTCCAAACCAACGGAATTGGAAAATATTGACCGACGGTTGATGCAGCTAGAAATGGAAAAGCTGTCGCTGGCAGGGGAAGAGAAAGCTACGATTCAGACAAAAGAGCGTTTGGCTCGAATTGAGCAAGAAATTACCCATTTGACAGAAAAACAGCAAGAATTGAATGGACAGTGGCAAGGTGAAAAACAGCTACTGGAAGCAATTAGTGCCTTAAAGCAGGAAGAAGAAAAGCTGCGGGTACAAATTGAGCAAGCAGAACGCGCTTACGATTTGAACAAAGCCGCACAGTTGAAGTATGGTAAGTTGGAGGGAGTGCAGCGCGATCGCGAATCCAAAGAAGCGCAGCTACTAGAAATCCAAAGTACAGGTGCAACTCTGCTACGGGAACAAGTGACGGAAGCTGATATTGCTGAAATCGTCGCGAAATGGACGGGAATTCCTGTCAATCGCTTGTTGGAATCTGAACGGCAAAAGTTACTGCAACTTGAAAATCACCTCCACCAGAGAGTTATTGGACAACAAGAAGCCGTTTCTGCTGTCGCAGCAGCAATTCGTCGCGCCCGTGCGGGAATGAAAGACCCCAGTCGCCCAATTGGTTCATTTTTGTTCATGGGACCAACGGGAGTTGGTAAAACTGAACTCGCTCGTGTTTTAGCACAGTTTCTTTTTGATTCCGATGACGCTTTAGTACGTCTGGATATGTCCGAGTATATGGAAAAGCACTCAGTCTCCCGCTTGGTCGGTGCGCCTCCGGGATACGTGGGTTACGAAGAAGGTGGTCAACTTTCAGAAAGCATTCGTCGCCGTCCGTACTCAGTCGTGCTCTTAGATGAAGTGGAAAAAGCTCATCCCGATGTGTTTAATATTTTATTGCAGGTCTTAGATGACGGGAGAATTACTGACTCACAGGGACGAACGGTAGATTTCCGTAACACTGTCATAGTCATGACCAGTAACATTGGTAGCGAATACATACTGGACATATCTGGTGATGACGCCAATTACGAACAAATGCGGAACCGAGTGATGGATGCTTTGCGATCGCGCTTCCGTCCTGAGTTCCTCAACCGCGTTGATGATATTATTCTCTTCCATACCCTGAATCGCAGCGAAATGCGGCAAATCATCCGCATCCAACTCAAACGGGTGGAAAGTCTGCTACAAGAGCAAAAGATTTCCTTGGATATATCTTCAGCAGCATGTGATTACCTTGTGGAAGTGGGTTATGACCCAGTATACGGCGCACGTCCCATCAAACGAGCACTGCAGCGAGAAGTGGAAAACCCCGTCGCGACTAAGTTATTGGAGAATACTTTTGTCCCTGGTGACACGATTGTGATTGACAAAGGGGATCATGGCTTGACTTTTAGTAAGAAAATGGTGGTGAAGGTACCAGCAGTGCAGAATAAGACCTACGTTCTTGAAGCATCGCAAGAGGTGTGAGATTTAGTAGCGGGGTGTGTTGGGCGTATTGCTTGATTCACATCCTGCATATTCCGTGATATTAGCTACATTCAAGTTGTATTCTAGAAACTTAAGAACCTTCACAAACGAATGCCTGCGAGGGATGTATATCATGATGTAGTTGTGCAAGCACTGATAGCGGATGGCTGGACAATTACTGATGACCCTTTATATTTAGCTTACGGGGGTCGAAATCTGTATGTGGATCTCGGTGCAGAACGTGATACGATAGCCGCTGAAAAAGATTCTCAAAAAATTGCAGTTGAAATTAAGAGTTTTCTCAGCCTTTCGCCGATACGTGACCTTCAGGAGGCAGTGGGACAATATGATATCTATCGCACTGTACTTTTAGAATTAGAATCAGAACGCTTACTTTATCTGGCAATTCCCCAGCGAGTTTATGAAAGTTTATTTTCAGAACGCTTTGGTCAGTTATATCATGTCCGGCAAATTACTTGTGATATGTCATTGCGAGCGCAACGAAGTGTAGCGAAGCAATCGCAAGGGTTGGAGATTGCTTCACTCCGCTATCGCTACGTTCGCAATGACAAGCATTTAAGCGGACATGATATTAATCCTCAATCGGATACAAATCTGCTTAATTGTTTTTGATGAGGAACAAGCGAGGATTGTGCAATGGATAAACTAGCAAAGTATCGTGAAATTGTGCGAAAAGTTATCTCCGAATATACCACCCACAAGCCTTATCACGGTCAAATTGATGTTGGAGCTATTATAGATTCCGAACGCGATCTGCCGAAGGCAGCAGCGAAGCTATCGTTACCAAGTCCTACAGGTAGGTTGGGATGGAATCCGTCGTGTACATGGTTGTACAGTGCATATCGACATTATTGGTGATAAAGTTTGGATACAGTATGACGGTAGTTCTTACCCAGTCGCAGAAGCACTCATGGAAGCTGGTATCCCTCGTGAAGACATTGTTTTGGGTTTTCATCCAGAGAATTTACGGCAACATACAGGCTTCGCCATATCTTGAATCATCAATTACTAAAGCATAAGGAAGCATGACAAAAATCTCCAATTTTGCAAAGGTTTTAGAGAGCGTAGAGGCGTTGTCTCCAGATGAGCAGGAAGCACTCATTGAGTTGGTGCAACGGCGATTGGCAGAGCGGCGACGGGAAGAAATTGCCGCAAATATTGCTCAGGCGCAGGTAGAGTATCAATCAGGGGAGGTGTTTCGAGGAACAGTTGAGGAAGTGATTGCCGAGCTAAGGCAATGAGAACATTAGTTTTAGCCTCATCGTTCAAACGGGCGTTCAAGAAACTGGTACGGCGACAGCCAGAGCTCCAAGAACTGATTGAAGGGCGTTTGAGGCTTCTAGCAGCTGATCCATTTGATCCGCTATTGCAAACCCACAAGTTAAAAGGTAAGTTGGCTGGATCGTGGGCATGTTCTGTCGAATATGACTGTCGCATTGTGTTCAACTTTGTTGGCAATCCAGAATCTGGGGAAGAGGAGATTTTGCTGATTGATATTGGTACTCATGATGAGGTTTATTGAAGCTGAAATTGATGCGCGTTGGTAGTTGGTTGGCGGTTCGTAGAATAGACCTATCTTGAAAATAGAGGCTGAAACCACGCAAAATCGTTCCAGCATCATTTTCATTGTTCCTTGTGAGCGTAGCTCATGGAGTCTCTTGCAAAAGTCAATTTTTTGAATCTGAAAACAGATCAATTATCTGTGTTTGTCTCTTGTCCATCTGCACGGCAGGTGCTTCAAGTCGGGGAACCCGGACGCCAGATACCTACGGAGGGAAACCCTCCTGCAGTACTGGCTCCCCAACGCACTGCCTCGTCCATCTGCGGTTCCAAATACCCTAAAATCGGATTTTTGCAAGATATCTATTCATCTGATTTGATTGAGCAAATCGCCAAACTACTCGGCCATTGCTATCAATTGGTAACTCTACTTCCTCAAATGTGACTTAGATCTTCAAATGTCGTGTGAAAAAAGCATTACACTCATACACGTTGAGCCAACGAAGCGAGATATGCCTCACGGTCAATTTTAACGATATTTGGCTCCCAATTACCTTGCCCTAACCAATCGATAGTTACCTCATGATTTTCTGAAATCTTAACTGGTAGAATTGCCTGAAAATAATCAAAATTTTTAGCTCGAAACACTTCGTTAAAAGTTCTTAGATTTTGATTTAAGTCTTTGAAAAAGACCTCAATAGAATATCCATGCATTCCACCAACTATTGTGGATGAGCCATCATCATCTTCAAGATTGGGTACACGTGTGACTATAAGCATGTCGCCTGCAAGATGTTCACCGTTGATTGGAGGCTCCAAAATAGTAGATTTAGTGGAATCGACAATTCCATATAAAGGCAACATTTTTTCAGTACCATCATCCAGCCATCGTCTAGCCTTGCGCTCTTCTGTATCCCAGTAACCCCAACCATTTTGATTGCCACAGTAGAAATGATAAGGCAATATCGAAGATTTCTCTTTTTCAGGAAGAAGTTTATCCGGGCTTGTTAATGTAGAAATCTCATGATAACCACAAAGTAGCCTTGTTTCAGGGCTTGCTACTGGACCACCAAGAATTAGCAAGTTTTGAAATTTATGGGCTTCTAATCTTGCATCTGTTGGGACTACTGGTTCAGTATGACTGACTCCTAAAAGCCCTTTCAATGCAGCGCAAGAATTATCAAAAGAAAGCTGAACATATTTGCTTGCGCGAAACTTACCTTGAGCAACTAAATGCTTATTACTATTCCAGGAATTATTCCGCATTTTGAGGGTTCAGATCCAAAAAGTAGCATCAAGTTATCGGCATTGAAATACTCAGCAGGTTCAGGATCAATAAACTGATTCCATCGCAGTAAGAAATTCTCTCGTTTACTTGGAGAAAATAGGCTGAAAACTTGTTCCATTGCACCAATGCCAAGACCTACAAGAAGACTTGAAAGTATTTCTCTTCGGGTTAGAAGTGAGGATGCCGTTGAAGCTGATGCATTTGGAAATTCTCTGTTCCAATGTTTTTTGGGCAAGGATTTAACATTTGCAATAATTTCCCTAAGGAAGATTTTATCTTCCAGTCCAAGCATCTCAGTGCCCTCTAAACGTTGAAGAAATGAAATTAGATTTGAAGATCCTTTAGAAGCCAAATAAGTTATCAATTCTCTGAAAACTGCGAGATTACTTCCTTCCCAATTAATTAGATTAACAAGTTCAGGCTCTGAATACCCTAGAATTAATCTATCTCGAACTGTTGGGATATGTGGAATTTTGCAACAAAATTGTACCAATCTATCCTCAATAAGCATAAATGTTTACCTCACTTGGAAGCCTGATTATATCTCAAGCTAACGATTAACCGTCGAATCGACTAAATCTCTAAAATGTGGTGGTAAATCAGCAAGTATTCTATTAATCAATACACCTTCATTTCTAAAATAATGTCGCTGCGTGTCAGGTTCAGGAATGTCACCACCCGCACGATGTAAAGCTATTGCTTCCCAATCGTCATTTAAAACTGGAGAACCAGAAGAACCTTCCAAAGTCGAAGTTATGTATTGCACGATATCGCTATTTACGTATTGTACAAAATTGTTCTGAAGAGATACTTGCTTTGGTTGACCTAATGGATGTTGAATAATATTAACTCGATCACCATTATTTACACTTTTAGGTTGCAGCGATATGTATCCCCATGTTCGCCCAGGTGCTCCTTCTAACTGGATTAACGTATAATCTAAATGTGGATTAGTATAAAAAATACCTTTAAACTTTGCATGGTACTCTTCTATTGTTTGAGCTTGACCTTGAAAATCTTCCTCGTAGTTAAAGCAAAATATAGTATCTTCTAGTAAATCTGGGTCGGGCAAAACGTGGTTGTTTGTAAGTAGTAGGTCATGGGCTACTAGAAAACCTGTGCCTGACCACCATTTTTGAGTAGTCCGAACTCTGACGTAAGAAACTGCCTGTGCTACTTCTAATCCCTTTTTTAGAAATGCAACTGGGCGTAAAGTATTCTCCCCAATAATTTTCTCTAAAACATTTCCTGTAATTTCGTTTCCTTTCCATTGATCAATGTCTGGAGCTGCCGCAATAGGTGTCATCATTGAGTACTTTTTCAGGAGGAGATCCAAAAATTCCTGCTGCTGAACTCCCACATACCCTTTCACCGTGTTCAAAAATAGCCCCAATGCCTCGTTATCATAAGTCCAACGCCCATATCTTGATAAGAAGCTGATAATCTCATAGATTGTTGTTTGAGTTGCGCCTGAAAGATCTATCCGAGATGAAATTGAGTTTAACCCAGCTAACTCAAGAAATTGTAAACGTAAACGTTCATTCCTTAACTCTGGTAGATCTTTTAGGAGAGTAATTAATTGGCTCAAATCCTCTGAATCTAAATTGACCATTATTCAGCACCTTTAGAACTTACACCAGCCCTTTCAAGGTGACCAACGAAGATACGTTGTTTCAGTGCTACCATCTTGAATCCTCCGCTCAGATTTTGGGCTTTTTGAATGTTGAAATGACCAATCTTCGTTCAAATTTTCACCACCTTGAAAGGGCTGGAACTTACACTTACACATTGACACGAAACTGACTATGTGCATTCAAGGCCACTTTTTGTTTAAGCTGAACTTCCCCCCTATCAAAAAGAGCTAACTCTTAACCAAAGCGACTTTCAAGGTTTTTTGAATCGCTGTTACGCCCTTACAAATTGTCAAAGGGTCTTGCGTTCGCGCAGCGTGTCGCAAAGCGACTCAGCGAATTTGAGGCGTTGACCTCCATTTTTTTAGTCTACTACAGATGTGCTCCAATGGGGACAATTTAAGATTATGATGCATTTGTCAATATATCTAGGGGCTGAAAATAATGCCTAAAACCGTGAGAAAAACATCGTTTTTAGGTTAGCGATCGCATAGCGCGCCCTGTGCCCCACTCTGCTCCGCAGAGTGCCCCAAATCTCCGATTTGGGAAGGGTTTTCTCAAGGAAAACCCTTTGGGCACATACGGGCCATCGCTAACATGTTTGCACTCATTATTCACTTGTGTGTTCAAACTTCAGCACAAAGCTTAGTTTGATACTTTTTTTCTTTAAATTCAAGCATAATTTCTAATTGACAAAAGCAATATCATCTTAACTTGTCACGATTGGATGTGCTCTTGAATGCAGACTTTACATGGGTACGGGATTTCCGGTGTAAATTGTGTGTCAAGGCTTAGGGGTCTGTGTAGTACATTGGAAGTCCCTAATAGCAGCTTGTTCATTGGATGCCAGAGTCATAGTCGTAGCCTCTTGAAAGCTAACTTCATACTACTGCCAATTTCCTACCAAAACGTAAGACGCCCAGTAATAAGGATGAGGAGGCAAACCTCTAAGTTCATTGAAGATTGGTTTGCTCTTAAGAGATTCTATCAGTGACAGTTGAGAAGTTCGCAGAGCATCTAACTTTTTCTTTCCTGGTTTTTTTAACTCTTGGTAGAATCTACCCATCACTTCAGCCGTGGAAGCATCTCCCACGGGCCAGAGAGTGGCAAGGGTACTACGTGCGCCAGAACGCAAAGCTGTTCCCGCCAAACCTAAAACAGCACGTTCATCACCAGTAGCGGTTTCACAAGCACTTAGCACGAGGAGTTCCAAGCTTTTTGGTGCTTCTCTCAATAAAGTACTCAACTCATTAATAGTGATACTTTTACCATCTCCAGTAATAATAAAATTCTTTTGCGGATTAGAACTGAACAATCCATGAGTTGCTAAGTGGACAATAGGGAAATTGGACTTGAGCTGATTTTGGATCGTTTTTGCGGTAAATTCCTGATTGAGGAGCTTTTGAGAAGCAGGGAAGGCTTTTTGGATTTCGTCTAATTCCTTGGGTACGTTAGCTAGTGCAGGAAAAATTTCTTCTTGTACTTTTATTTGCTCACTCACTCCAGCAGCTAAAATTTTCAGGTTTTGCCGCTTCAATAGTTTAGGGTCTATAAGTTGTAGACTGGGAACCAGAGCAACGCCATATTTCTCAATCAGATATTGTTGACCATTATAAAGGGCAGCCATCGGTACTCTTTGCAATCGACCATTAAGCACAAAGACTAAATTTCTAATTTTGTTGTTCTCTAATTCTGTTTCAAAAGGTTGAATTAACCAGTTATAAAGCTGTCTTAAAATCGGTAAAAGCGTCTGGATATTTTCTTTTAATTCTTGTGGATTTGGATTAAAAGTGGATATGATATTGCGAGCTGAGTTACTTACAGTGACATTATCTAAGCGGTCATAAAGCTGCTCTAGAATATTATTAACTTTCTCCTCACTGGTGGGAATTTGTATTTCTTGGAGAGGTTTTCCAGATAAGGAAAGGATAACTGCTAAGCGGTCTTTCAAAATAATGGGATAGATAACGGCTGCTTGAGGGTCGATATCATCAATCTGCATTGTGGCATTCATTTCCTGTGAGCAGGGGTCTCGAAAAAAGTTATCTAGTTCTGCTAGCTGCAGAGACTCTAGGACTCTTCGAGCAAATTCTAAACGGTTTTTAGGCTTGTTCGCTTCAACTTTTTCCTGAGTCATGCCAGGATTCAATATGACGAGAGAATTGAGTTCATCGACACTCAAATTTGATTTTAAAAGTAAGTCCACTAATTCTAGATAGACAGGTTTGACCTCTTGGAGAAAGTCAAACTGGACATCTCGATTGTTCGCATTTAAATCACTACGGAGAGACTGAAGAGTATTATATGCAGCGCTATAAGCTGCGATCGCTCCTTTTTGATCTCCCTGTTCTCTGAGTAAACCCCCTAACTGAGATTGCCACAGATAAGTAATTTCACGTCCATCTCTAGTAATATTTTGTTCTTGAGCTAACAACAGAGCTTGCCGAGTCAGTTCAATTGCTCGATTCAGGTGTCCCTGTTGCTGGTACAGTTTGCCAAGATAACCCAGAGCGTAGGTTTCTGCTCGCTTGTCTTTTAAGCTCTGAGCCTGTTGCAGCGCTGCGTTCAAATGAGATTCAACCTTGTTTGTCTGTTTGCTGTGCATTAAACTTTGAGCAAAGTGAACTTGGGCGTAGATTGCTGCGCGACTGGGGGAAAGAGTCGCAAAGTTAGATTCAATTTGACTTTGCAAAGCTTGTGCATCTTTGTTCAGCTTTAACTCTAACTGGGACAAAAAATCCTTTGCCCGTTGGAGCAATTCATCTTCACCAAACCTAGACCAAGAAGCAATACGTCGATTTGTCTGTTCCTCCCACCATTTTTGAATCTCTAGTAATAGTTTGAAGTGATTGAGTTGTGCTTGAATTTTAGGAATTGATGGAGCTGATGTCACCGCTGCCGCTTTAATATAGTTATTGAAAGCTTCTTGATAAGGGGCTCTAGCTGCTTCCACAGATTTGCGCTCTATCATTGCAGTGACCACCTCATAGTCCCAACGGTCTCTTATTTGGTTTCCTAAAGCGCGTTCGGTGTTTCCTAAACTCAGCAAAACAGCACTGAACTGTGGTGATTTCTCTAGCACTGATGAACTCAACTGCAAGACTTTTTTGGACTGTACCAACAATCCCTGTCTTCGCAGGACTTCACCGAGACTATGCCAACCAATCGCTTGAGTCAACGAAACAGAATCTCGTTTTTGAGAAAGAGTACTAAGAAAATTATCAACCTCTTGTTGGTTACAGATTGGGTTGTCAATGGCAAAAGCTTGGAGTAAGGTCTTGCAAGCTTTGGGATACAACCCTAAATCTTGCAAAGCTTGGGATTGGTTGATGAGGCTTTTGGTCATCCCTTCGCGATCGCCTACACGCTTATAAACCTCAGCTGCTTCTTGCCAAAGCTTTGCAGCTTCGTCAAATTTCCCAGCATTGTAACGTTGTTGTCCTTCCTGTGCCAGTTGTAGCGCACGAATAGAAGAATTCTGAAGTTTGTTAGCGTAGCGTACACTACGGGCATATTCTAGATTCTGACCCTTCACTCCTACACCGCTTGTATGAGACAAAGCTGGAAGACTCAGTGAGGACAAGAGTCCAAACAAGACTGAAAGAATGAAAACAACTATACGACGACACTGCTTGCTGGCAATCATATCAATTTTGGTTAAATGCTTATTACTAGGACCGATGCAAAAATGTACGTAAAACTCACACTTAGCTATGAAATATATTTGACATATATTTGACATTATTATTTATCAAATGGTCTATACTCTAATCGAAAATACACGCCATTTTCTTGCCATGTCTTATCTTTTTCAAGATGCACTAAAGGAATACCCCAATCCAAACGAGCGCTAAATTGGTCACCCATCTGCCAGAGTAAACCGAATCCCATACCCACTAAGGTATTAGGGTTTGAACTGTCTCCATTTGTGTTCCAACCCATACCAAAATCGATAAATGGTGCGATTTGTAAAGTTCCTTGCACCTGTGGTACTCGGGCAATAGGTAGTCTTGCCTCTACAGAACCAGAAATACCATTGTCAGACAAAAGGGCATCTTGGCGGTAACCCCGCACAGTTGCTTGACCCCCCAAACTAAACTGTTCTATAGAAAGCAGAGAATTGCTTGCGAACTGGACGTTAGAACGAAATAATAGGGTAGGACCGACAGTTGGGTTGCCTGTTGCTTCTCCCAAGCGGCGCAAATACAGCAATTGCCCACGCCAAAGGAAAAATCGACTATCTGGTTCCTGGCTGTTAATCGTGGCATTAAAGGCACCGATACCAAAACTAAACTCAGAACGAGCAGCTAAGACATCTTGACGACTCCTGTGCAACCATTCTTGAGCAAAATTCAGTTCAGAAACGCGGGTTTCTCCATTGGCATCTGCTCCCGGAAACACAGGAAAGTTAACTCCTAAAATGGAGGAATGACTTTCCCGCCTAGCTGCTGTGAGACTGAAGGCAAGTTCTTGGCTGCGTTTTGGAGTGGCTGTTTGAATCACTGGCTGACGAAAGGTCAGTTCATACTCGCGAGAATCTACTTGGATGTCCAAATCCTGAAAAGGGCGTTCCACAATATTGTTGTCAGTCCTTCGGTAGTTGAAACTCAAAGTGCCATTGCGGGAATTGACTGGCAGAGTGTAACTGCCTTCAAACCTGTTGCTACCATCAGTATTGCTGTAGCCAAAACGCAACTTATCTCCTAGTCCAAAAGAATTGGCTTCTGATATCTCGATACCGCGTTCAAAACTCCCGACACTGGGGTTGCGGTTATTATCGATGTTCAATATGGTGCTGAAAGTTTGCGCTTCCTTGACTCTCACCTGTAACGAATTAGTACCAGGTTTTGCTCCAGCCGTGAGTTCAGCATCTAAGCTTTCAATCAGAGGGTTAAGTTGCAGCAACTGTAGCGCCTGTTGTAGGCGATTGAGATTAAGGGGCTTTGAGATAGCCAAAGCGATGCGACTGCGTACATAATCTGGATTCAGTCGCCCCTTGACAATGTTGACCTTAATCTCTTCCAAGCTACCTTCAAGAACTTGAATTTTAACAATCCCTGATTGGATTTCTTGACTGGGTATGTAAGCGCCAGAAGTGATGTAGCCCTTTTTGAGATAAAGCTCAGTGACTTTATTGGCGGATTGTAGAAGCTGAGCAAAAGTAATAGGTTTCCCAACAAAGTCAGCAGTCACCTGACTTAACTCTTTTTGGCTAAACACACTGCTACCAACAAACTCAAACTTTTGAACAATGATCGTCCCAGAAATATCCCGGATTTGTTCGGGGGGTGGAGGTCCTGTTGGAGGAACTTGCAGAGGTTTTCTACAGGGGGTAGTGGAGTAGGCTGAGGTTGCTCTGGGGGAGATGGAGTCACGGGATTAATAGACTGCGCCCACGCCGGAGAGAAAGGGA
>JAAUSC010000042.1 GCA_012031965.1 Scytonema sp. RU_4_4 | reverse complement strand
CTTACTGGCACGCGGTTGCGCTTGGGCGCATGATTATTTGAAGTATAACCCTAGTGTTCAGGATGCGATCGCAACCTGTGTGATGATGTTGGCAGTCGTCGGTGAGTTGGGTTGTGGAATGATACGCGTGTTGCATTCATACGTGTTTACTTTACCCTGCCCTGTCGGCATCCCTCTCCTTACTAAGGAGAGGGAAAGATTTTTACGCAGTAAAAAGCGAGGGTGAGGTTGGTAGGCGGCGATCGCGCAAAGTGCCCGCTTTTAGGTGGCGATCGCTTGAGAGATTCTGTGCTCTCCTTGTCCCCTTATTCTCAAAGTAGGCGATCGCTCTGGAGATTCTTCGCTCCGCTATCGCTATGCTCAGAATGACAAAATCTTGAGAAAGTAGGCGATCGCCTCAAAGATTCTCTGTCCCCCTTGTCCCCTTGTTCTCAAAGTAGGCGATCGCTTGAGAGATTATCTGCTTTCCTTGTTCCCTTGTTCTCAAAGTAGGCGATCGCAATGCAAGTCGATGCATTCACAATGCGAATCGATGCATTCACAATGCAAGTCGATGCATTCACAATGCGAGTCGATACATTCACAATGCAAGTCGATGCATTCACAATGCGAGTCGATGCATTCACAATGTGAGTCGATGCATTCACAATGTGAGTCGATGCATTCACAATACACCGACTTGCGTTACAGTGTGGATATCCAGAAAGCAGATTAAATCACTAGTGATTGTACCTCCACAGGCGTGTCGGGTTTGTTCCCCCACTCATTCCAAGAACCGTCGTAATTACGTACATTTTGATAGCCCAGCAAATACTTCAACACAAACCAACTATGTGAGGAACGTGCCCCAACAGCGCAATACGTTATCACTTCCTTGTCAGCGGTAACGCCTTTGCTGCTGTATAAGGCGTACAGTTCTTCGGCTGATTTGAATGTCTCATCTTCATTCAGGGCTGATTCGTATGGAATGTGAACTGCACCTGGAATGTGCCCCGCACGTTCTGTTCCTTCTGGTGGCTTCGTGCTGAACCATTCGCCGTGATACTCTTGGGATGTTCGTACATCCACCAAAACACGATCCAATTTGCCAATACTCGCTTGCACCTGCTCCCGCATTGCACGTATGCTTGAATCAAGCTTCTGTACTGTATATGTTGTTGTCGTGATGACAGGTGTTTCAGTCAACAGAGGGCGTTCTTCAACAAGCCATTTTTTGCGACTACCATTCATGACTCGTACATCATCATGCCCGAATATTTTTAAAAACCAAAAGACAATAGGGGCGCTCGCATTATGGTTACCATAAATAACAACAGTCGTATCATTTGCGATACCTGAGCGTGCGAGCAGTTCTTCCAACGCACTTTTATCAAAATTGAAGCGGTAATTGCGTTGTAGGATGGTGGTGAATCCGTTCCAGAAGACAGCCCCAGGAATATGACCGGAGTCATAAGCTGTTGCATCCATGTCCACTTCAATAAGACGCACTTTAGGGTCATGCAAATGCTCAGCAACCCACTCAGTATCTACAAGAACTTCAGAATGAGCGTAATTTAACGGTGACATAGGACGTTACTCCTTGCTGTGTAAATGTCGATGACGCTAGAGTAAAATTGATTCCCCGACTACGCCTAGTCCTCGAACGAGTACACCCAGTCATTTTTTCTGTAACTTATTTTCTGTAACTTATAGATGGCAAATTAGATGACAAATTCTTTGCAGTCTTTATTTCGGGCGATCGCTCAAGCTCATGATGAGCAGGAACTACGACTGCACGTCATGGTCAGAATTGGCGAATATTTTTTTGCTCAACGTTGGGGGCTTTTTTTCTTTGACCAGCTTCCCCTTGTGGAAACAAATCTTCAGGGCATTGTTAAATTAGCTTTATCTTTAGAACATAATCCCGTTTTACGTTACGTAGTTGAGCATCATGCGCCAGTTCACGAAGAATTATTATTACCTCGTGGGGCGTGGTCGATGATTTGTCCACGTTCTGATCACGCGCATGTGATGGCTGGACCAATTGTTAGTTATGGTCGCCTTGTGGGCGGAGTTGGCTTTACCCGCGTTCGCGGTACTTCTGCGTTTAATGCTCAGGAACTTGCTGATTTGAGTGCTCTTTGTCTTCATCTGTCAACCTGGTTAACAACAACATGGTCACAATCAACAGAATTCAATTCTTTGAATATTAATCGCTTAACACCGCGTGAAATTCAAATTGCGGAATTAGTCGCACAAGGGCAAACAAATGCTGAAATTGGTACAGCCCTTTGGATTACAGAAAATTCTGTAAAGCAAGCTTTAAAACGAATGTTTCGGAAGCTTGAAGTTTCTTCTCGTGCTGAGTTAGTGGGACGGCTTTTTTCCAACACAAGGCTTTTGGGCAACATTCCCGACTTCTTCAACAAGTCGGGAATCTGATCAACGTGGTGATAAGCCAAAACGCGTCTGCTCTTGCGGCAATCGCAAAGAAATTGGTAGGTAGGTTAGTACTGATTATAGATAAAATTCTGACTAGAAAGTTCAATCAAGCAATAAATAAATCACGGTCAAAAGCAGGAATCGAGCAGTAAAACGCTCAGCTGGTGGCAAACTCCGTAAATTGGCGCATATAAGGAGAGTGAAACGCCAAAACAATATCTTCTTTTGGTACACCCAATTCTAGCAGTTGTGTAGCAATTCCTACTTCTGTCCCATCATGCTGAATCCAGATTTTGCCGTCTTTGATATCGAGATGTAGACTGCATCCATGTGTTCGACGATTCCCACGCCAGCCTGTATGTAGCAAAAGGTAATGGTCGCGCTCGGTATCCAGAATCGCTTGTATCTCAATTTCTTCTAGAGGCGATCGCCTTTGTGCCCGTTCTAAAATTAACTGTTGGATGATTTGACGATATCTCTCTACAGCCATTGGATAATAACCTCCTGTTTCTCATCGTAAATTAGTAAACTAATTTGAGTTCGTTCAATGACTGACACAATAAAACGACGCTGAAAAAACGAGTTATAAATAGACTCAGGTACTGCCAGGTAAAGTTTTCGTTCTGGTTCAAATTCTTCAAGAGCAAACTGATAGTTGATAAATTGTCCAAGGGCTGTGTGAAAATCCGATACATTTGAACGACCGATGAAACTTTTGATTTCGATAGCGATTTTTTCCCCTGCGCGTTCAGCTGCTAACATCTGTGCTGCCAAGTCGATTTCAAAATCCACATCTCCTACGTTCATCTGGTAGGGATCGGCAGTAATTGTCCATCCTTCTTTTTCTAGAGCCTTTTTAACTGCATCGTGGAAGCGGTCTTTAGCCATTCAGCTTTTCGGTGGTACTAAACACAAGCGAAACTCGACTAGTGCAAGAAGGTAGCGGGAACTGCCTCATGAACTTCATACATAACATCCTACTTCAAGAATTTTTGAGTTGGTGGAGAGTTGAGCAACCTCCACAACCTGGTGAATCAAATTTTTAGGATAGCGGGGTCTTGTCTTGTTGTAAGCCTCTGCTACCGGAGAATACCAATTTTTTCACTGTTCCAGAGGTCTGTTGGAGGATGTGATGATTGTTTGTTTTAGGTCTTCCATAACTTTTCTAGTCACTTTAGTAAAATACATGACTTTCTTAAAAAGAGAAAAAAAGCTAATCTATTAATACTTAAGGGGGATGCAGACATCAGAACTGCTTTGCTACGGGAAGCGAAAGAATGAAAGACTGGGTAACAAGATTATTAATATACATAGTGTTATCGTACAACCTGTTGCTAGGAGCTAATTACGCAGGAGCTAACGAACTTTCAGATGTTTACGTACAGCAATTAAATACACTACCGGGAATTGAAAAGCTAGCAATGGCTGACGATACGCCCAGAGAGAACTGGAAGGACGATTTGCGAAGATTTCGCGAGATAGTCAGAGGTGCAGATAAGTTAGAGGGATTATTCACGCTTTATCGCAGTAAAGAATCTGACGAAATCTATTGGGAAATTAAGCCAGAGCAACTCAATAAAAATTACTTAGGTATTGTGACTTTAGAATCAGGTGTAGGGGAAAGCGGACTTTATAGTGGACTCCCTCTGCAAGATTTTCTCTTCTACTTCCAGCGAGTTAACAATAATTTGCACTTTGTGATTCGTAATGTTAAGTTCCGTACAGAACCAGGTCAACCAGAACAGCGATCGCTTGCTCGTTCATTTAGCGACTCTGTTCTATATGCAGTCAATATAGTTTGTATCGACCCATACAGTAAAAATCTTCTTATTGATATAAATGACCTGCTCATGCAGGATTTTCCTGGATTAACTTCTCTATTAAAATACTCTTTGCAGACTGATTATCAGTTAGAAGGAAGCAAGTCATATTTTAGTGATGTCAACAGCTTTCCTTTAAACTTAGAGATTGATTCGATTTATGGTTTTTCATCACCAGAAGGAGCAAATTTAATAACCTTACCTGACAACAGAGCACTCACTCTCAAAGTACACTATAGTTTTTCCCAACTCAAAGAAAACAACGGTTATATTCCCAGATTGGCTGACGAGAAAGTGGGATATTTCATTACTGCCTTTCAGGATTTCTCTAATAATACTGGCAAAGAACCATTTGTACGTTACATCAACCGTTGGCATCTTGAACCATCTGATCCAAATGCTGCTTTGTCTCCACCAAAAAAGCCGATTGTGTTTTGGATTGAAAATGCCGTACCGTTGGAATACCGCGACGCAATTCGTGAAGGCGTCTTGATGTGGAACAAAGCATTTGAAAAAGCAGGATTTCAAAATGCCATTGAAGTACGACAAATGCCAGATGATGCTGATTGGCACCCCGCAGATGTACGTTATAACACGATTCGCTGGTTTAATTCTCTAGATGCAGGTTTTGCAAGAGGACTAATGCGCGTCAATCCACTCACTGGGGAAATCGTAGATGCAGACATCATTGTCGATGCGAATATGGTGCGCTCAGTTCCGCAAAATTATCGCACACTGATAGAAGCAAATTCAGATGACTTCTACCCCATGAGTCTCTATGCAAAGTCTGGAGTCACAATGAGCCAGCGCACCACAACTGGTGTTCAAAAATCAACAGTAGAAAATAGGAACTTTTTGTGTAGTGATTCTGACTTCTGCTACGGTATGGAATCTTCTTTTCAAGCAGCTATGGGGGCGCTGGCGCTGTCACTTGTACAAGATGCGACACCAAGTAGTGACCAGATGAAGAAGTACGTGCATGAATATCTGCGTTATCTCATCGCTCATGAAGTTGGACACACTCTTGGTTTACGCCACAACTTTCACGGCAGCACAATGTTAGCACCCCAGGAGTTAAATAACACTGAAATCACTCACACCAAAGGTCTAGTCGGTTCAGTGATGGATTATGTACCTGTCAACATAGCACCGCAAGGAGTACAACAAGGCGATTATTTTCCAGCTATTATTGGTCCCTACGATGAATGGGCAATTGAGTACGGTTACAAAAGGTACTCGCACCTAATGCTTGAGGGAATCACTCCTTTGACTGAAAAGCCTTTTTTGGAGGAAATTGCTTTAGCGTCGCCTCAACCAGAATTATCCTACGCGACTGATGAAGATATCTGGGACATTAATCCTCTTGCAAATGTCTGGGACATGAGTAGTGATGTGTTAGTTTATTCTCAATGGCAAATGGATAATGCCCGCATAATGTGGCAGCGTCTAGAGAAGCGTTCTCCATTGAGAGGAGAAAGTTATAGTGACCTACGTTTGTTGTTTAACAGAATATTTAAATACTATTTCCGTAATGCTATTTTGCTCACTAAATACATTGGTGGGCAATCTTTTAGACGTCATCACACTTTAGATGATACTCATGCTCACTTTGTACCAGTTCCTCTAGAAAAACAACATCAAACATTGACAAAGTTGCAGGAGTATGTATTTGCTGAAGACGCTTTTCGTTTCTCACCACAATTGCTCAATCAATTAGCACCATCGCGCTTTTCACACTGGGGTAACCCTGTACCTGTCTACCGTCTCGATTATCCAATTCATGAGCGTATCCTAGACCTTCAAAGTGCGACACTGCGAACTTTATTAGATGGCGATCGCCTAAATCGTTTACGAGATTTAGAACTCAAAACTTTGCCTGGGCAAGCCCTAACAATACCAGAACTATTTGACACATTGCAAAAAGGCATTTGGACTGAAGTTCTAAGCCCTGAGTCAGATATATCAATTTCTAGTATCCGCCGTTCGCTGCAACGGGAATATCTAAATATCTTGCTAGGCATGGTGTTGCGTACGACTTATGCCCCTGAAGATGGTCGTACAATAGCTTGGTATGAATTGCGCCAGCTGCTCAAAGCTATTGATACTGATGTTAAACAACACAGCGAAAAACTGGATATTTACACGTTAGCTCACTTAGAAGAAAGTGGCGATCGCATTACCAAAGCTCTCAATGCACAATTGCTTTCTTACTAACAAAGCAAGTGGTATTGAAATCAATTCATGTCATACAGTAATTAAATCAGTGAACAGTTACCAACTGATAACTGATAACTGATAATTGTTGATAGGTGAAGTGGGTAACTGACTGTGGAGTTAACAACACGACAGGGACTTTCAGCAAGCATTCTCGGTTTAGCAGGGCGAGAATCAATGGATGCTGGAGATGTTGCAGTGGCGTTTGAGGGAGGACTAAATTACTTCTTCTTCTATAACCTAGAGCCTGAAAACTTTCTGGATGGATTAAAACTTCTATTAACGACTCAGCGTGAGCAAGTTTTGGTAGCAACGGGAACTCAAGAGCGAGATGTGAGCAGATTGCGCCATGACTTTGAGTTGGTGCGCGATCGCCTAAAAATTGATGAAGTCGATGTGTTTTTTGCTGAATACGTTTCTCCTGATGATGACATGACTCAAGTTCAGACAGTGATTGATGAACTGCAGGAATGGAAGAGCAAAGGACTCATACGTTACGTGGGAGTGACGACTCATAATAGAGCGATCGCCCTAGATATAATTGAGCGCGGAGCGTGTGATGTTTTAATGCACCGCTACAATATGGCACACCGTAAGGCTGAAGAAAATGTTTTACCTAACGCTCAACAAGCAGGCATTCCAGTGGTAGCATTTACTTGCACACGCTGGGGGACACTACTAAAAGGGCATCCTAACTGGCAGCATAAACCACCACAAGCAGCAGACTGTTATCGCTACGTGTTACGTCATCCTGCTGTACATCTAGCACTCACCGCCCCAACAAGTAGACAGCAATTAGAGGAAAACTTATCAGTTTTGCACGCACCCCAACTCTCGTCTGAAGAAGTCGCTTATTGGCAGAAATATGGAGACTTGATTTATGGAAATGGGCAAGATGCGTTTGAAACTCAATGGATTTGAGAAGACTGATGGCTTTTAAAAGTGCATAAGTTGATTTGACTGACAACTATCCTATATTTAGATGAGCAAACAATTAACCAAATTCATCTATTAAGCTGTTCCACATAAAAGTTGTATATTTATAAGACTTACGCACCACCTCCCTTGAAACCCGGTTTCTTCGTTCGTATTTGGTTGTGAAACAGACGATTTTTGGTAGAAACCGGGTAACTTTTGCGTAAGTCCTGATTTAGTAGACTGTTGACTGTTGAGTGTCAACACTTAGCAGTCAACGACTCTCACAAGTGATTGTGCAATTTAGAACTGATATAACAACCTGCTTGACTGTATGTTGCTCAGACTTTTTTTTGGTTTTTAAAAGGACGAGTTTATGAACCAACCTTTGGATCCTAAAGAAAATTCGCCACCCACCGAACAGCCAATTCTTCAGCAACAAGTAGAAAACGCCACATTGGGTGGTGGAATACAAGCTGTTCAAGGTGAAAGAAATATCCAGTTTCAGGGTAATAGCAATGTTGTTACTCTAAACCAAACTCAGATTCTACAAATCTCTGTTGAAGAGATTAAAACCCGTCAATTTATACAAACTTCACCTTATAAGGGATTAAAGAAATTTGAGCCAGAAGATAAAGATTTATTTTTTGGTCGTGATCAATTTCTCACAGGTTTAGTTAATGAACTAGAACAAACAAATCTAATTTTACTTTTAGGAGCTAGCGGTAGTGGGAAATCATCGATTGTGCGTGCAGGCTTAATTCCTTGGCTCTTACAAAAACGGGGATCACGCTTAGTACACCTAATGTTTACCCCAGATAGTGACCCTTTTGAATCTTTTTATGCCAGGTTACTCGGTGAATATAAGCAAGCAGAAGTTCAAAGTGCTCGTGAGGCTAAAATTGGCACGCTCACTCAGGTGGTCACTCGGCTCAAGCAGCCTGATGATTATTGGTTTATCTTGATTGACCAATTTGAGGAGTTGTTCACTACCAGTCAACCTGATAAGCGCGATCAATTTATCGCCAGCTTGGTGCAATTGAGTAAAAATAAGCAGCGTTCTGTCAAAATTGTGGCGACAATGCGGGCTGATTTTCTCGATCAGTTAAGTCCTTATCCCCAGCTTGTAAAAGCTACAGATAAACATCGTCCGTTCATTGCCCAGATGCAACAGGATGAATTACGGTTAGCAATCGAACAGCCTGCGGCTCAACATGGCGTGGTGTTTGAAGAGGGGTTGGTAGAAGAAATCATCAAAAATGTACAAGGACAGGCAGGATATTTGCCGTTGTTGCAATATACACTGAATCTACTTTGGGAAACAGAGGTTAAAAATCACGATATTGGCGATCGCACACTCAATATCAATACCTATCGGCAGTTGGGTGGCGTGTGGGGCGCACTCCACCAACGAGTTGAGAAAATTTACAACAACTTGACAGAAGTAGAGCAAACATGGGTGAAACGCATCTTTCTCAGGCTAGTTGAGATTGGTGGGGACGAAGAATCAGGAATTGAGTGGAAACCTGTCCGCAGACGGGCGATGCGATTTGAGTTTAGTGAAAAACTCGAGCAAAAAGTGTTGACTCAGTTGATTGACCAAAACTTGTTAGTCAGTAATTGTCAACCTCAGTCTGAAGTCTCCACCGTGGAGATTGCCCATGAAGCTTTGCTAACCTCTTGGACACGGTTAAATGAATGGATTGGAGAAAACCGTAACAGCATCGCTCTTCGCAACCGTTTAAATGAAGATGTCGCACACTGGCAAATCACGAAAGCAGATGATGAACTGTGGAGCGGCTCAAGACTAGAGCAAGTTTTGGAACTTAGACAGAATAAGGCTTTTCATCAGGTTTTGGGTGGGTTTGGTGACATTGCTAATCAGTTTATTGATGCTAGTGTAGGACGACGCGATCGCCAACGCCGCTGGCTAGTTATAAGACTATCTGTTTTTTCTGCTATGGCATTGGTGCTAGCCGCTTTCTCAACCATTCAGTACCAGAGAGCCGAAATAGGTCAAATCGCTGCTCTACGGCAAACCTCAGAAGCTCGTTTTGCCGCCAATAGAAATACGTTGGATGCTTTACTAGTCAGCTTAAATGCTGCCAAGCGCTCAAAATCAACAATTTGGGGTAACACCAATTCCCAAGTGCAAGCTGAAATACAGGCAACCTTGGGACAAGCAGTTTACTGGACGCGAGAGCGTAACCGTCTGGAAGGTCATCAAAACGCTGTTCAAAGTGTCAGTTTTAGCCCAGATGGTCAGATGCTCGCTACAGCAAGCCATGACAACACAGTTAAGCTGTGGCGTTCTAATGGCAGTCTGATTACGACTTTGGAAGGACACACGCAGCCAGTGATAAGCGTCAGTTTTAGTCCGGATGGAAAGATGCTCGCCTCTGGTAGTCTGGATGGAACGGTTAGGCTTTGGGATCGTAATGGCAAACTCATACGGTTTTTCAAAGCGGGTAATAACTGGGTTTTTAGTGTCCGCTTCAGCCCTGATGGAAAGACAATTGCTACTGGTAACCAGGATAAAACAGCCAAACTGTGGGGAGTTGAGGGTCGATTGCTTAAAACCCTAGAGGGACATCGCGGTTTGGTAAGCCAGGTAAGTTTTAGTCCCGACGGAAATCAGATTGTTACGGTTAGTGATGACAAAACGGTAAAGCTCTGGAGCCGGGATGGCAAGCTACTAAAAACTCTCGACAAACATTCTGACTTGATCGCGGGTGCAGAGTTCAGCCCAGACGGTCAAATTCTTGCGACTGCTAGTATAGATAAAACAGTGAAACTCTGGAATCAACAGGGGCAACTTCTACAAACCCTCAACCATCCTGAACAGGTATGGAGCATTAGTTTCAGTGGCGTTAGCGTAGCGTCCCCGCAGAGGTTTGGACAAACAATTGCTTCTGGTAGTGCGGATGGAAATGTGACACTCTGGAGGACGCGAGATGGTACGCGACTGGACACTTGGGCAGCTCATAAGGGGATAATTCCTAGTATAGTTTTCAGTCCAGATGGACAGATTTTGGCGACTGCTGGTAACGACAATATCACGAAGCTCTGGCAGGTTAATCGAAGCGAGTTAACTGTTCTGGTTGGACATCACAGCGATGTATCTAGTGCTAGGTTTAGCCCAATGGTAAACGGATTGCAAGTGCAAGTTTTGATGGAACAGTGAAGATCTGGAGTCGAGAAGGTAAGCTACTCTCTACCCTGAAAGGGCATCAAGGTTGGGTTAATTCCGTTAGTTTTAGTCCAGATGGACAAACCATTGCCAGTGCTGGTGATGACAAGACAATAAAACTTTGGAGTGTAAACGCAGACAGACAAACCCCGATAACGCTGCGAGGACACCGAGATAAGGTCATTTCCGTTAGCTTCAGTTCCGACGGAAAGACAATCGCCTCTGCTAGTGCTGATGGAACCGCAAAACTTTGGAGTTTAGACGGTAAAGAACTTAGAACCCTAACAGGACACAGCGGTAGAGTGTTGAGTGTCGCTTTCAGTTCCGACGGACAAACAATTGCCACTGCTGGTGATGACAAGATTGTAAAGTTGTGGAGTTATGAGGGTAAAGAACTTGGAAAATGGAAAGGACATGCAAGTGAAATTTGGTCTGTTGGTTTCAGTCCGGATGGACAAACGATCATCACTGCCGGTGGTGACAAGACAATAAAGCTTTGGCAACGGGATGGAAGGTTAATCACTACTCTGATTGGACACATAGCATCGGTGCTTGACGCCAACTTTAGCCCCGATGGAAAAATGATTGCTTCTGCTAGTAGCGATGGGACGATTAAACTTTGGCAACGGGATGGAAAGTTAATCACAACTCTGATTGGACACCAGACTGATGTGTATGGTGTGAATTTCAGTCCCGATAGCAAATGGTTGGCTTCTGCTGGTGCAGATAAAGTTGTTTTGCTATGGAATGTGTCAGATCTCAGTTTGAAGGGGTTGCAGGAGAAAGGATGCAGCCAGATCCGCGATTATTTGAAGATTCAATCAAAGAGTTCAAACCATTTATGTAATTGATGTACGCAATCCTATTGAATTTGTGTTGGCGTAGGCTGCACGTAGCTCAGATCTTGCACCATTCTCAACAAGACCTAAAAAACCGGGTTTCTCAACGCTAAATTAAGGTTTTCAGGCTGAGTGGTTGGCAAGAAACCCGGTTTTTGATGTAGGTGCAAGATGTCAGGTAGCGCATAAATCGCTCATGCTCAGATTCCCGACTTTTTAAAGAAGTCGGGGATCTTGTTTTTCACAAATGATTTAGGACTGCTATATCATAATTGAGATTATGTATGACAACTTAAAATAAAAAAATATTCTACTATCTTTGAACAGCGCGATCGCCGAATATTTCCGTTTCAATAGTAGGCAAACTATCTAGCGCAAAAAAACCTTCTTCGTCGATAGCTTTTTTATATTCACCCTTTAATTGTTGGGTAGCTTCTGGATTTACAATAAAAACGCCTACTCTATAGATATGATCATCTTCTTCTGGACCAATTACCAGCGTTATTCGCCATGTTCCATCACTGGAGTAGTCCCTTATTGGAACTACATAAAATCTCCCCTCTACAGTAGCGTCTACATAAGCCCACATACTCGCACCATTAGACAAATTCTTGAAAGTACCGCTGCATTTACACTTCCAAGGAACTTTACTTTCCTCAGCAGGTTCTATGATTTGCATTTCTGGTTGCAGAGTTGGTTGAGTAATTATGATATATCTTCTACGCTCTTGGGTCCTATGTAAAGCAGCAGCCTCCCCTTTTGAAAATGCTTCATTCACACCATTTTGGTCTAGAGGGTTACCTTCCAAAGACCTATAAAAGGTTCTAGAAAATTCGACGGCGGCTGTTCTCTCAATGAAACCATTTATTCCAATCACACACTGAATGTGTTCAGAAATTAATTTGGCAGCTTGAGATGAGAAGCAAAAATTGAGAAATACATACTTTACATCCTTGGCATTTCGGAAATATTCTGCCAGAGTCTCTGAGTCTAATTCGTCTACTTTTTTATTTTCATCATCAGGAATAATGATTTTGCCATTTTCTTTGCCTTCTCCACAAAAATGGATAATTTGAGGGCGAGGTGTTCTATTCTGAATTGCATCAGAAACTTGTCCAACCTGTGTAACAGATTGGATGTCAACATCAAATCCACTATGGCGTCCTGCCATAATATCTTGAATTGCCTTCAACTCATCATCTATGCCTATCTGAGGGGTGCGTGTTGCGATACACAGAATTTGTTGCTTTACTGATGGAACTTCGTTCATATGCTAAATTCACTCTTGTTTATGTGTTTATGTATGTGAAAATTAACTAAATTATCCGCCGCTTGAAGTGCCGCCACTTCCAAGTTGACCAAGCAGTATCCCTTTCCCTCTGATTGGATCAAGATGAAGGATACTATCACGCCATCGTGTTCTATCTAGTTCGCGAATAGCGTGTTCTTCATCCTTGTCTAGCTGCACAAACGCAATACTCTGATCCTTTTTGATTTGTATAATGATTGAATTTTCAGTTATTTGAATTTCACCATAGGGTGAAAAAAGCTCGTCTAAATCGGATTTAGTAATCTGGACTGGTAAGCCACTCACTTTGAACATTTTTTCTTCCTGATTTATCAAGATTGTATAATTGGACATATTTGACCTTACCTATAGATATTAGGACTTTTAGAGTATCAAGAATTCTATGTTTTGTAGTCTCATCAGGAAAGTAACTTCCTGGCTTAGACATCTAGATATAAGTAAGGGTAAGCAGAATTAACATATGCAGTTTTGACATAGCAAGGGGAAAAAATGACCAGCCTTATCTCAGGCGATCGCAGCTCACAAAGAAGCTATTGGAGAAAGTGCGCTACGGTGAAATCTGGTGCTAAGGGGAAGTGCTTGCACTTGTTCGGCTTTTGGGAAATGCGATAGCGTAAGTCCTACGGACAGGCTGCGCCAACGCGTAGCGTGTCCCCTTGGGACTCAGCGCTGCTGCGAAACGCAGATCGCTATTCGTTAAGCTTCCACAACTTGAATTTCATCAAGTTGATTTATCACAACATCCGCACCCTTAACATTCTCCGCCTTCCCTATCCAAGTGATACCAATGCAACCAGCAGCTTTAGCATGACGCGCCATTTGCATATCACCTACAGAATCTCCTACCATTAGCGTGGCACTTGGTTGGACTCCTAAAGCAAGGCATGCTTGCAAAAATAAAACTGGATCTGGTTTACTTGGTCCTT
This sequence comes from Scytonema sp. RU_4_4, assembly GCA_012031965.1. Lineage (GTDB taxonomy): Bacteria > Cyanobacteriota > Cyanobacteriia > Cyanobacteriales > Nostocaceae > Brasilonema. Next base: position 27,911 of record JAAUSC010000042.1, on the reverse strand, counting down.
CATCGACTCCCATTGTCAGTTGAATCTCATCACTTAATTGGTGACTTTGGACAAAAGCACGCACTTCATCGGTTGTCGCTGCAGAAAGAATTCCCAATTTCAATCCGGCTTTCGACAAAGACTTTAGCACTTCCAAACTACCCACAAACAAAGGTGAAGCAGTATTGCCAAGATATTTTTCAGCATCGTCCAAAGCTTGACGAGCGATAGTTAACGACTCAAACCAACTCCGTCCAGTTTCCGCAATATATGCTGCAGCGGCGACTTCTGTTTCGCGACGACTCGCCACTGCTATTAAACCCGCTGGATCGAGGCGATCGCCATTAACACCAAACGCCATTAACAATGGTTCTCCAATTCCAGGAATTTGGGCATCAATTATCCGTACACCTCTGAGTGCAAAGGCACGCAAATCAGCTTCTGAGTCTTCCAACGTACCGTTTTTGTCAAACAGAATCGCTTGGATATTGGAAAACGTCACATTTTTACACTGAATAGTTGCCAAAAGATACCTCTGTTGATTGCATCACCAAAATTAAACCACACTTTAAACTTTCAGTACCCAAAAGCAATGTATCAAGTTGCATTCTTACCAAATCAGTTTGGCGAGGTTGTCCCGTGGTTAATGCTCAATCGTGAGGGATTGGATATTTTAATCCACCCTAAAACAGGCGATGATGTAAGAGACCACATGGAACATTCCTTGTGGTTAGGAGAGAAGCTAAAGCTTAATATCGAATTTTTAAGGGCAGGTTAAAACAATCTAACAAAACAACCTCACAAAACAATGCAACCAATGAAGCTCTTTTCTAGTCACACTTCCCGTGAGGTTTTATGAAAAGCCCTAAGTTCCGATTGGTGTTGCCGGAGTTAATCAAAATAATACAGCAAATAATATCGCGACGAGGGGTAATACTACAAAGTAATTTTCTGAGTAATACTGAAAATGCTTGCTCTGTTTTGCCACAAATACTATGGATCGACTGGAGGAATTGTTACGCTGCTTAGTTGACGAAGCCTGTGGACACCCACCTGGAAGCCCAGAACGTCAAAAACTGCTCACGCGAGTCATTCGCTTAACCTATTGCAAACTCTGGAGGGAAACGACTCCCTACTATCAGGATGCACTGCAACAAACTTGGTTATATTTTTGCCGCAATATTTGTGAAGGAACAACAGGTCAGACCTACAACTCCTCTTTAGGTAGTGTCACAACTTGGCTGAATGTTTATTTGAAACGTAGACTACAAGATTTTTACCGCGACCATCAGCGACAACAAGCCAGAAATGTCTCTCCTAACATTCATTTGTCTCGGTCGGGTGAACCAAGTGAAATCGTTGACCCTGTAAGTAACCTTGCTGCTGAACCTGATGTTCCTCCTATTCTAGAAAACGTTAAGTTATGGGTAGAGAAAGACGCCGACGGAGAACTGCGCCAGACACACATTCAAGGATATCCGCAAGTGAATTGTCAAGTGTTAATCTTGAAACGTATGCCACCGGAAGTAAGTTGGAAGGAACTATCAGTGGAATTTGGATTATCTATTTCCACTTTAAGTAGTTTTTATCAACGCCAGTGTATTCCTCGTTTACGAAAATTTGCTGAAAAAGAGGGGTATTTATGAGCGATGCTCCAAATAGATCTGCCCCAAGTAATTATAGTAGAGACGTTCCGCCAGAGAACATCTCTACACATCGTTGTGTATTTGTTGTGTATTTGATTGTGTATTTGATGCAAACGAGAATCGCTATACTTACGAGGAACGCTCTGTTCCATTAGCAATAATCCCAATCAAATTCAAATTACTCAAGATTTCTGTCGCTTGAATCACTTCTTTGCAAGTGACCTGATCTATCCGCCCTACCATGACAATCCCATTGCAAAGAGAAGCTACAATTCTCGCATCAACTGTGCCGAGAATCGAAGAAGTATCTATTAGCACAACGTCATAAGTCTGCTCGAAAAATTCCAGCAATTCTTTCATCCGTGCAGAACTTAATAGCTTAACAGTATCTTCAGGTGTCGGTCCAGCAGTCAAAACATCAATAGAAGGATGAATAGGCTGGATGTATTCCTTAACTGAGGAGTTTGTTTCCTCTACTAACAACAGGGATAGACCCCAATCATTGGTTAATCCCAAGATTTTGTGCAGATTTGGCTGTCGCAGGTTAGCATCAATCAACAGAACCCGTTGATGCATGCGGGTAGCACTCACCGCAAGTCCCAGCGCCAAGGTTGACTTCCCTTCTCCCGATATTGCTGAAGTCAACATCACAGACTTGTAAGGAACACAAGACTTTGATATCCGAATGTTTTGATACACCATATCGAGCCTTTCATGGGAAGGTAACAAGCCGTAGACGCTGAGCTGTTTTTCATCAGATATGGCTTGTGATGAGAAACCAGCCTTGATTCGCTGCAAAGGCAGGTGAAACAACCTCTTTTTCGTACTAAACTGTGATAGTTTTGGAACTGTCCCTAATAAATAGAGGTTTGTCAGACTCTGTAACTCTTCTGGAGAAGAGATAACCTCGTTGGATTCCGATATTAGGGCTCCAGCAACACCTAACATTGGTCCTAATAGCATTCCTCCAAGTAATAGAAATAGCTTGCTGTTATTTAAATAAGTTCCCACTTGAGGTTCTTCTAAGACTTGGAAATTAAACCCTCCTTGAGCCATCTTCAATCCTAGAGACTGTTGCACTATCATAAGTTGCTCAAGTATTTTGCGATTTGTTTCCACTTCTGGTAGCAGATAGTTGTACTCTGCTATCAAACTTGGATATTTAGTGAGTTCGGCGCGGATTTGTGCTTCTGAGTTAGCAAGACTCTTTTCATTAGCACGCAGTCCTAAGACTGCTGTCTGCACCTGAATGAACTCTTCTACGAGTTTAAGATCACCCTCTGCTACTTGTCTTGTGGTCTGTTGTGGTTCTCCTATACCAGACGATATTTTTGTATCCAATGGCTTTTGTTTGAATAAAGTATCGGATATCGCTTGTACAGCTTTGTCTCCTACCGCTTGTCCAATCTCTTGTTGTAACAGCGCCACTTGACTACGTCGCTGCTGTATCAGTTTTTGGACTTCTGGATAATCATCTGTATAACGTAACCGCTCTTGAGCTAAAGCTAGATCGGTCTTTTGAATCTCATCGAGTAATGTTTGGTAACGGGTTGATTGACTCAGACGAAAGGAAATAAGTTCATTCTTGGATAAAGACGACAATTCTTGTTTTAAGTTGTCGTAACGAGCTTGTAAGTCTTTAAGATGCGCACGAGTGATTCTTAGCTGTTTTGTAATGTCAGCAAGAGATTCCAGAAGAATTTTGCCTTGTAGCTGCGGGTCGAGTAGATGATGTCTTTTGCGAAACTGTTCTAAATTTTTTTCAGCTTGAATCATTTTGTCTTTGACCTCGGACAGTCTTTTGTTGATGAAAGTCAGCCCTCTGGAAAAACTCTGTTTTCGTTGCTCTATGTTATGTTCTTGATAGACCTTTTGTAGAGATTGAAGAACCTTTTGGGCTCTGACTGCATCGTTGTCTATAAAGGATATTTCAAAGACTTGATTAATGGCTTTATTCTCTGCTATCTGCTGCTCTAATGGAGTAATAACTAAAGGTCCCTGTTGACCCTTCTTGCCTTTGATATGTTCAACTGTTAAATATGGATACTCAGAATGAAGCAAATCAACTGCTTTTTGAATTAACTTGGAACTCAGCATGAGTTTTTGCTGAGTCATGTAGTCAATAACGTCTACATAAGGGTCAGTCAAATTGCTTTCTGTTCCCTCTTGGGTATGACTTGACTGGACCCCTTCATTTAGCTTGGAACTTACCAGTATTTGTATAGTACTTTGATATGTCGGTTTTGCTGTTAAAGCTAGAAGGCTAGCAACCGACATGACTACGCTAGAAATCCCCAAAATCCGCAAGCGTCGGCGAAGCAGAATTGTAGAGAGTTTTCTGCTCTTAACCTTGCTTTGTGGGGAAGCAATAACTATTTGTCTATGCTCCAGACTAATGTCAGCCACAATCAAAGTCCTCTTAAGTATATCGAATGACTTTTTCTACAAAATTGTGAGAAAAATTTTTGAGGAGTTCAAACAAGTACAGGTAGGAATTCTCACTACTGACATCTTGCACCAGGGTCAAAAACCGGGTTTCTTGAGAATGACATCACTTAAAAAGCTTAATTTTTCGTTGATAAACCCGGTTTTTTAGGTCTTGTTGAGAATGGTTAAAGATATGAGACTAGAGATTAACTCTGAACTTCTGTGACTTGATAAACTCCTTCTTTTTTTCCCTACACCATACACTATTCCAACTTAGCGATAACATTCAGCTTAATTTTCAAAATAAGTTAAAAAGTAAGACATAAATTGTTAATGACTCTGATTTGTAACGACATCTGTCAAAAGTAAGAAACAAATTTTTCAAGACGATAAAGTTTATAAGATGTAACCTCTACTAAAATCTCCAGGACTTACGCAAAGAAACCCGGTTTCTACCAAAAATCGTCTGTTTTGCAACCAAATACGAACGAAGAAACCGGGTTTCTAGCAGATGGTGCGTAAGTCCTAATCTCTTTATTTTCATTTCAACCTAAGTGAACAATGTTGAAATAGTCAACCATCTCTGTCCATCTTTACCATATCGTTATTAATCTAAGTTTTTGACTTTGTAGTTATTACAGAAGCTTTTAATACAATCAGTTGACTACTGTTAATTTGGTAAAAAGTTTTGCACGATTTTAGAAAAAAATACTCAATATAGTTATTGATAGAAATAAACTCGTCTTAAAGAATACTCAATAATATACTGATTATCTATCTGTCTATATTTTGCTAGTAACTATAAATGCTTTTTATATCAAGAGAAATCAAGCCAAAAATCGAATATTTAGGATTTGATAAGAATCAAAACAGTGGTTCAATAGTAACAAGTATTTTTTCATATATTTGTGTTAGTAACAGTTTGGTAAATATAATAATTGTATACAGTATGTTTACTAACAACCAGCTGAAAAGATTGATAAAAGATTGATATTTATATATTGAAACTTGTAGAGATGTGTTTGACTTGACTTCAGAAGAAATAAAATACCGAATTTTTTTTGACTTCTTCGATAATAAGAATTAAAGATTCCGTAAAGATAGACCGAAATGAGCGGAAAATAAAGAGATTCCGTGAGGTGAAGCGGAATCTCTTATATTTGTCTAAGATTTAGTCTACTCAAGTCTCTAGATTTAAGATACGAAGGCTATATTAAGGCTGTATTTAAACTATAGCCTCCGCCTTATTTAATTCCTTCTCCCGACGCCTAGGTACTTCATAAGTCATAAAATCATATGCTATGTCAGTATTCGGAAAAATCGCACGAGCTTCCTCAAGTAAATCTTTTAGCTCTATTTCATTTCCAGGAGCATAGCGAGGACTAAAGTGTGTCATAATAAGCCGGCGTACCCCAGCAGTTAAAGCGGTTTGCGCCGCCATTGTGGTTGTGGAATGTAACCGTTGAAAAGCCATTTCTGCATCTTGATGAGCAAAGGTCGCTTCGTGAATTAATACATCTGCATCCTGTGCCAATTCTACTGCACTGTCACAATAGATTGTGTCTGTACAATAGGCAATTTTGCGTCCAATTTCCGTGGGTCCACACAGTTCCTTACCATCAATCACTCGCCCATCAGCAAGGGTCACAACTTCACCCCGTTTGAGTTGACCGTAAATGCGACCGGGTGGAATTTGCAATGTTTTGGCTTGCTCTACATCAAAACGTCCTGGTCGGTCTTTCTCTGAAACACGGTAGCCGAAGGTGGTAACGCGATGATGCAAAAGACTACAGGTGACGATGAATTCATCATCTTCGTAAATCACCCCTGGGCGTACGGCGTGAACTTTGACCGGATAGGAAAAGTGGGTATGGGAATAGCGCGAGGCGATTTGCAGGTAATCATTTAATCCTGGTGGACCATAAATATCAACGCGTTGTACATTTCCTGCTAAGCCACAACTGGCGAGAAGACCCATTAAGCCAAAAATATGGTCGCCGTGCATATGAGTGACAAAAATTCGGGAGAGTTGGCTGACTTTTAGTTCACTCCGCAAAATTTGATGCTGAGTTCCTTCGCCACAGTCGAATAACCACATCTGAGCGCGTTGTGGTAACCTCAGGGCGACACTGGAAACGTTGCGCGCTCGCGTAGGTACACCGGAACTCGTCCCTAGAAATGTTATCTGCACAGCCTTATTTTGCCTTCCTCTTGCTGAATTTGGCACTATATTCTCTATAGTGGCACGGAAAAATGCAAAATTCTTTGCGCAGAAAGTCCACATTAGTGGAGGTTATGCAGCGGTTCTCGATTGCGTGCAATACAGTAGAGACGTTCTGGCGGAACGTCTCTACACATCGTTGTGTATTTGATTCCAACGAGAATCGCTATGTTATCTATAATTTTAAGGGAAATTACTGTAGTGACGTTCTATTAAATATTAAATAGTACAAAACAAAGGCAGAGAGACGCTAAGCAAACCTAGCGCCGTGTGATACGATGACTAATTATTTAACCACTACTTGATGACAGATTATTCAAAAGCCGATCGCGAATTGCCCTCAATTGTTCTTGGTTGTTGACTGGGGAGCGAGGCGCTGGTAATTCTGTATTAGGCCAGCTCATTAAATCAAAGCATGGACATAGCAACGGGGGCATACCCATATTTTTCACTGGTACTGGCATACTGCAACGAGAACAGGGAGACAAATCCCAAGCAGGTGTGAGTAATTCTGCAATGGTTTCGTGCGTACCTTCTAAGTAGCAGTCGCCTGATTCAGGTGAAATAATCCTTTGCCAGCACTCTTCAAATTCATCGCTGTAATGGTCACCAGCAATGACCTTTTGCGGCAATAAGGTTGCCGCACCGTTGTTTATAACAACTTTTTTGCCTAGCTGGAACCAGTAAGCTAAATATCTTTTTACGTCTTTTTGTGATGCCATACTAAGATTTTAGACTGTAGATTTTAGTTTTTATATGAGGATTTTTGAATAAACTCTTAAGAAAAGTTACTAAGTTGTTAACTATTAGTTACTTTCTCATTTCTCTCTATTTTCTTGTACTAGGCAAAGGGGAACCTAGCAAGCCCAGATTCAAAACATGACCCCCAATGACTAAATAAACTTCTTCACTGATTCCTCCTAACTGACGCACCAAATGACCTAGGCGATCGCGGAAGGTTCGACCAGTAGAATAAGCTGGTACGACACCCCAACCTGTCTCCTCTGCGACAAAAATCACATCGGCAGCAACTAACTGCACTGTTTCTAAAAACTCTCTAACAATGTTTTCCCAAATCAACTCGTCTTGTTCCAAGAGATTTGCTACCCAAGTGCCTAAAGAATCTACCAAAAGACAGTTGTTTGATTTGGCGTCAGTAAGAAGAGTAGACAATTCATATGGCACTTCCAACGTTACCCAATCTTGAGGACGGCGTTGTTTATGTTGTTGAATACGTTGATGCCATTCTTTATCATCTGAGTTTTCTACTGCCGTTGCCACATAGATAACCACTTTTTGTGATTGCATTGCCAGAATTTCTGCCCATTCACTTTTGCCAGAACGTGCTGGTCCCGTCACTAATATGACTTTACTCAAAGCTTTTTACCTAGTATGGTGAATTTAGAGGGGCTAAGTGCTGAGTTTAAGAAGAACGCACCAACGCAGAACACAGAACACAGAATATGACCAGTGGTACATAACTTATACCGATATTAACCTACGTGTTTCTAGTTAATTTTAAGTTCTGACAACTGAGTTGGTAAGTTCTTTCTTCGGTAAAATACTTTTTCCTAAAATTTTTCACCATAAGGCTGGCAACTTGCTCGCAAAATAACTTTTAATAGTAAGACTAGCACCAGCATAATTATGAAGGCTGAAGTGTGACATATGGAGTCAGTATAACGTTAAGAAGTATGAAGTATGAAGTCATTCAGCATGATGATTTTTCATCCTTTATCCTTCTGTCACATCACTTGCAACAACGGGGAGCTTCGGGGTTCCTACGGAGGAGCTAACGCAGTGGCTCTTCTGCCTTCATCCTTGAACACGACAAGGCACAGCACACTTTCGAGATATTAGTATGAAAGCAGGCATAAAACGCATAGAGGCAACTCTACACGATTTGGGGACTCGCAATATTACTGGTTCTGCCGAAGCAGAGGGCTTGACAAAGCAATCTCTATCGTTTCGGATTAGCATTGGAGAAGCAGAGCACTCAGAAACTGATCCTGTGCTTTCTCAAGAGGAGTCTTCTACGTACTCAGAACAAAACTCACCTTCCCACGATACCTCTGTGCAGACTTTTCCAGCGCAAGAGAGTGGTAGTAAAATACCAAGCCTACCTAAGTTGAAAACTCCTAACTTTACTAGCCATCGCAACGGAGCAAATCCCGCTTTGGCAATGAATTTGTTGCAAGAAATTCAGGAAAGTGTCATCTCTTGGCAAAAAGAACTGCAAAAAATTGTCCGACAGATTCAAGATCTTTATCTAGAAGGACCTATTGTTAATGGCTGGCTGGAGTCCCGTGAAAACGAAACGCAACCAGGAGGAACCGCAACACTGCGCCATGCGGAAGTTGAGCACCTAATGGACTACGTAGAAGAAATTTGTACAACCGATAGCAAAGTTTCCTGTCAATCACCCCGTGCTGGGTATCGTCTGTGTGGTTTAGACGCTTCTGGTAAAGTGTGGTCGCGTCCCTGTCCAGCTGAGCAAGTTGCTAGCGTGAGTATGGCTATTGCACGTTACCAAAAGTTGCGCCAACTCTTGGGACGAAAGCAATATCTAGAAATCCGTCTCACTCAACTAGCAGAAACTCTTGTGATTTTGCACGGTCACATTCAATCGCAATGAAATTTGACTAAGAAAGAACAGAACTCACCGAATCAGAACTCAGAAGGCTTCTTTTACACCTATTAATGAGTCGGGATGTACAGCAACTAAATTTATTCGTATTGATTCGTCAACAGAATTCTGAGTTCTGTGTTTTGAGTTCTGTAGAGAAATCTTCTGCAAAGAAATAAAGATAATTTCATCTTTTCCAAAAAACTCGGTTGTTCAGTCGGAAATGTTTGGTATAGATTACCTCAAGAGCAGGTCACGGGGTCTTACACGTAACAAAATGAGCCAGCCCTGTGTTGGATTATTCGTGGGAGAAGACGGGTACTCGTAGTATGTTAGCGTAGCGAGCTGTAGGCTGGGCTGGCTCATTTTGTCGGGGACAATGCGTCAGATTTGGACTTTGTTATTGCTTAATCATTAGTCGTTAACGGTTGGTTGTTAGTAGAATAACTAACAGCTATCAACCAAAGACTAACAACCCACAAAGTCCAAAAACAGAAATTTAAAGCTCATGCCAAACACGCAAATCTGTGCCATTATTTGTACTCACAATCGAGATACCTATCTAGGTGCTGCTATAGATAGCCTTTTGGCACAGGATTTTTTTGGTGAGTTTGAAATCATAGTGGTGGATAATGGGTCGAGCGATCGCACGAGCGAAGTTGTAAAACAAAGAAGCCACAATCCTCGCCTCAAGTACATTTTTGAGCCTATCATTGGTTTATCTGTTGCTCGCAACACTGGCGCGAGAGTTGCCAGTGCTGAGATTTTGGCATATCTTGATGACGATGCAGAGGCTAGCTCCAATTGGCTACAGGTTTTGTACTTGGCTTATAAAGATAACCCTAAACTAGCAATTGCGGGTGGCAAAGTGACTCTACTATGGCCTGAAGGAACCCAAGCACCACATTGGCTATCAAAAGGATTATCTGCTAATTTGGGAGCATACGACTTAGGCGACAGTATTGTCTACATTGATAACCCAGGACAAACCCCCAGAGGCTTAAACTATTCTATCCGCCGCAGCTTTCTCGAAAAAATAGGGGGTTTTGATACTCATCTCGGTCGAGTTGGGACAAAATTATTATCCAACGAAGAACTGCAAATGACCGAACTCGCTCTGCAACAACGAATGCAAGTTGCTTATCTTCCTAACGCCCTCGTTGCTCACAATGTCGCCCCAGAACGCCTCAAGCGCTCTTGGTTTTTTAGTCGAGGTTGGTGGCAAGGGGTGAGTGAGTGTTATCGGGAACAACTTGCTGGTAAAGCTGGTTTAGGTCAATTGCAGCGTGGTAGCGAGCGGTTTCTGCGTGGATTATATAAAACACTACAATACTTTGGTGACCCAGCAGAACGCTTTGATAAATTTGTGTATGCATATGGTCAAATTGGTTACTTAAATACTGCTGTTCGGGGTCTTCTGTTCAAATCAAAGAAAGACGAACGCGCAGCGTGCCCGTAGGGCATATTCTGAGTTCTATATTCTGCATTCTTCATCAATTATATGTCTTTCAAATTACCAGTTTCTGTACTCATTCCAGCCAAAAACGAACAAGTCAATTTGCCCGCTTGTCTGGCAAGTGTTGAAAGAGCAGATGAGGTGTTTGTTGTAGATTCTCAAAGTAGTGACAAAAGTGTCGAAATTGCTCAAAATTATGGCGCAAAGATTGTACAGTTCTACTTTAATAAAAGCTGGCCTAAAAAGAAAAATTGGTCTTTAGCAAACTTATCCTTCCGTAACGAATGGGTGTTAATTGTTGATTGTGATGAACGCATTACCCCCGAACTGTGGGATGAAATTGCCCAGGCAATTCAAAATTCAGAATACGATGGTTACTATCTCAACCGCCGAGTCTTTTTCTTAGGAACATGGATTCGCCACGGCGGTAAATATCCTGATTGGAATTTGCGTTTATTCAAACATCAAAAAGGTCGCTACGAAAACCTGAATACTGAAGAGATTCCCAACACTGGTGATAACGAAGTTCACGAACACGTTATCTTGGATGGAAAAGCTGGATATCTGAAAAACGATATGATACACGAGGATTTTCGTGACCTTTATCACTGGATAGAACGGCATAACCGTTATTCCAATTGGGAGGCTCATGTCTATCTTAGTCTGCTGACAGGTAAAGATGATAGCGGTACCATTGGTGCAAATCTCTTCGGGAATACCGTACAACGTAAGCGCTTTCTGAAAAAACTGTGGGTGCGACTACCATTTAAACCGTTTTTACGGTTTGTTTTGTTCTACATCATTCAGCGCGGTTTTTTGGATGGTAAAGCCGGGTATATTTATGCACGGCTTTTAAGTCAATATGAGTATCAAATAGGCGTAAAACTATACGAATTACGACAGTATAATGGTCATCTCAATATCACATCTACCCCCATGACTGAGAAACCTTCTCTATCTCAAGAAGTAGGGCAAACGGTACTTTAGGAGAGACTGAGAACAAGGGGAGTAGGGGAGCAGAGGAGAATGACTAATGACAAATGACCAATGACCAATGACAAATGACCAATGACCAATGACCAATGACCAATGACCAATGACCAATGACTAATGACTAATGACTAATGACGAACCTTTTGTAGATTTACGTAAATATAACCAATCCTGGTTTGACCGAGGACGAGCAGGTTGGTATATTTTGTTATGGTGGTTTGTACAGGCGATCGCCTTTCCCCTGACTCCTCACCCACTCAATAATCTACGTTGCGCCTTGCTGCGTTTATTTGGCGCTCGTGTTGGTAAAGGCGTATTAATTCGACCGACTGCCCGCTTTACTTATCCTTGGAAAATTACAATCGGGGACTACAGCTGGATTGGAGATGATGTCGTTCTCTACAGCCTTGACCACATCAACATCGGTGAACACTGCGCCGTTTCTCAAAAGAGTTACCTGTGTACTGGTAGTCATGATATCACGGACCCAGCTTTTGGGTTGAAAACAGGAAGTATCACCATTGCCAATGGAGCATGGATAGCCGCTGATTGCTTTATTGGACTGGGAGTGACAATTGGGGCTAATGCTGTGATTGGTGCTCGTAGTAGTGTTTTTAGTGACATACCCTCTGGGCAAGTTTGCTGGGGAAACCCTTGTACTCCCCGGTATCCAAGGAAGCGGGAGTGACAAGCAATTCAAAATTTAAATCAAAATTTAAATCAAAATTTAAAAAAGATATGCTCGTCATTTAGATTATCTTAAGTCCAGAGTGAGATGACAAAGAAAAGTTTCTAAAGCTAGAATTACCAATTAATCCAATTATTACAGAAGCGACTCTGCTATTGTGATTAATCAACATTCTGATAACCTGTTTAATCTTCAATTTAAAAAAACATCAGTTGAAGGTTACAAATTTAGCTGGTTTGATTGGTTTTGTCTGTGGTACCCTCCTGGTTGGCTCATTTTATTCAACCGACACTGGCAACATTATCACAAAGAGCCAGATGGTTGGAATTGGTTAGAATATGTATTATTTTTAATTCCTGGCGGATTTTACTTAGCACTTTTTATCCGCTGGTTACGGCTTGGCTGTCGTTCACCTCGTAATGAGATAGGTGAATTTGACCCAAATTATCAAAAAGCTTTTCTAGATGAAATTATTGATCCAATTGTTAAATATTATTTTCGAGGTGAGTTATACAAAATTGAAAACTTGCCACAAACAGGTCCAATGATTGTGACTATAAATCATGCAGGAATGTGTTTTCCTTGGGACTTTTTTACATTAGGCTATCTATTGGGTCAAACACGAGGATGGTCGGTGCAATCATTAGCTGGTGTCTCGTTATTTGACCATCCTTGGATTATTTGGTGGTTACCACCCGGATGGTCAAAGGTTTTGGGTGGTGTCAGAGCAGAGTTCAATGATTTTGAAGCAGCGATCCAAGAACGTAAAATTCTCTTATATGCACCAGAAGGTTTACGCGGACCGAGAAAAGGTTGGGTAAAACGCTATCAACTCGAAACGTTTAATTCGAGTTTTATTCAATTAAGCCAACGTTATCAAATTCCCATATTACCTGTTGTTTGCATTGGGAATGAAAATTTACATCCTTGGACTTTAAATATTAAAAAGTTGCAGAGGCGATTCAATTTACCATTTTTACCAATATCACCTTTGATGCCATTATTTCTTCTCTTTCCATCAATGGGAGTTTGGGCTATGAGAAGTCGTCTGCATTACTTTATTCAGACGTTGTATACACCTGAGTGTGATAGTGATCAGACAAAAAGAGCAGACCTTCATCATAAAGCACAACAGTTACGAGGAAAGTTGCAAAGTCAAATGAATCAGTTATTAAATCTTAAAGTTCAGAGTGGTGAACAAGTTCAAAAAGCATAATGCACTCTATTTTTCTTCTCCAGTTTCTGATGAAGAAGCACCAAAGCGGTATCCTTTGCCATAAACAGTGTGAATCAAAGGTGTTTCACCAGCTTGTTCAATTTTGCGCCGTAATAGACGAATTAATGCAGCAATAACATTGCTACTAGGTGGTTCATCATCCTTCCAGAGAGATTGGAGAATCTGCGCGTGAGTGAGCAATTGTCCCGTGTTTTCCATAAAAAATTGCAGAAGCTGACTTTCTTTTTCTGATAAATCGATGATTCTTCCTCGACGATAAGCAACTTGATTTTCGCTATCGAGTTCCAAGTCAGCAACGACAAGCCTTTGGAGTGTTACACCGTAGTTTTGTGAACCGGAACGACGCAATAAAGCCCGAACTCGTGCTAATAACTCCCGCAACTCAAAAGGTTTAACCAAATAGTCGTCAGCACCTGCGTCTAAACCTTCTACTCGGTCATTTAGAGTATCTTTAGCAGTGAGAAACAATACAGGCGTAGTTTTGCTTTGATGTCGTAATTCCTGACAAATCTCCAATCCTGTTTTTCCTGGCAGCATCCAATCTAGAATGAGTAAGTCATAACTACCATCTTGTGCAAGTTGGCTACCACTTGTTCCATCATAAGCTGCATCAACGCTATACCCCTCACGAGTTAACACGCGACTCAAAGGATCAGTTAATTCAACTTCATCATCTACAAGCAAAATTCGCATGGTTAGCCATCAGGATGTCACCTATCAGATATTATTATTTTGCTGATTGCTGAGCGCTGACTGCTACTACTTATGATTACTGTTGCATTGCCGAAAGGGGAACTCCTCAAAAATAGCATCCGCATCCTGCAAGATGTGGGATTGGATTTTAGTGCTTTTTTGGATTCAAGTAACCGCCAACTTCAGATTTCCGACTCCAGTGGCAAAGCTAAAGGGCTGCTGGTGCGAGCGCAGGATGTGCCAGTGTATGTAGAATATGGTCAGGCACAGCTTGGTATCGTCGGATATGACGTATTACGGGAGAAAAAGCCGCAAGTAGCCCACTTAATTGACTTGCAGTTTGGTCATTGCCGAATGTCGGTGGCAGTGAAGCAATCAAGCCCTTACCGTTCTGCTTTAGAGTTACCACCTCATGGTCGAGTCGCTTCAAAGTATGTCAATAGTGCGCGAGAGTATTTTCACAGTTTAGACTTACCTGTGGAAATAGTACCACTGTATGGTTCAGTAGAACTAGGTCCAATTACAGGGATGTCAGAGGCAATTGTAGATTTGGTTTCGACAGGACGAACCTTACGCGAAAATGGTTTGGTTGAGACTGAAACTTTGTATGAGAGTACAGCAAGATTAATCGCCCATCCTTTAAGTTATCGGTTAAATAAGAATAATTTACTTGGATGGATCGAGCAACTGCGTTCATTAGTTCTGTCTACAGTTTAAGTTCATACGCGTGTTGCATTCATACAGAGAATTTTTCTTCTGCCTATCTCTTTCTCTGTGTTCCGAAGCGCCTTTGCGGTTTTTTATTCTCTCTGAACGCAACGCCGGTTTCAAGCATCATTGAATAAGAGGAATAACATGGCAATTTTAGGTTTTTCATCCAAAAAATCCCGTAATTATCCGGAATCTTTGCTATTTTCAATGTTATTTTAAACGAAGACATCAAGGGGCAGATAACTAACTGACCAGTAGCTCCTGAGCCTATCTGGATAGGCATAAAACCCTTGGAGCTAGATGGAATTTGGGTGCAACGTTTCGTGAAGCAGCGACCTAAGGACGAGATTGTGAAGCACGATGCAAACGGGTGTTTGGTGAGCGCTAGCCATGCAGCAGGCAGTTTTCCAGCCGTAGGTAACTAGCAAACCTGAAGAAGGGTACACACACTAAACAGGTACTCCCAGTGGTAGCTTCGATGTTTTTGAATTTACCCCTTTAGTCCGTGCTGAGCATAAGTTCAGAGGATTGTTCCGAATGCAGCGAATGCAGTCATCCTCTTACCCAAACTCTGTTCACTTAGATATGAATTCGCCTGCAAGCTCGTTGATGCAAGCAGAGTGAGTTGAACAGAAAACAGCAATTGCCAACGAGACATTATCCACAACTTACTCAATCAAAACCAAATAGGAGTGTACGATGGCAATCAACACAGCAAAACTTGGCAGCATTATACAAAACTTTGTCACTGCAACGAGTGATGTGCAAGGTGCAGTGCTTGTTTCTCCCGATGGTCTAACTTTGTCGTCAAGCTTACCAGGCGGGATGGACGAAGAACGGGTATCCGCTATGGCTGCAGCTATGATATCTCTTGGTGAACGCATTGGAAATGAGTTAAGCAGAGGCAATATAGAGCGCATTTATGTTGAAGGTGATAAGGGTTTTGGAATTCTGAGTAGCTGCGGCGATGATGCTGTACTACTCGTTTTAGCAAGTGATTCTGCCAAGCAGGGAATACTCATGCTAGAAGTCAAGCGTGTCCTCATAGAATTGAGGAGGGCTATGATGTACTAATTCTGCGTCAGCGCAAAGCGCACGTCCTGTTCTATCGGACACGCTACGTAAACGGCGTAAGTCTTGCAGAGGCTTGCGCCAACGCGCAACGTGTCGCTTTGCGACGAGAGCGATAGTAGGTGTATATCTTAAAATTATGTGAACCAAAAAGTGTATTCTTTAATATATAAGGTGATTTCAAAAAAAACGGTTATCAGTCTATTAACTTCATGACTTCCTTTCATGCCCTAACAAAACTTTTGAGAGAGGTTAGATAGTGAAATCATTGCCATCTAAAATTTATATCTCAGCCTGGTAGTCTATCAGACTACTAAGTAAAACTCATATGAAATTTACTGGTAATTTAGCAGAGTTTTCCTTGCCAGAAATCTTTCAATTGCTAGAGCAAGGAAACAAGACAGGATTACTCACAATTCGTACCTTTACTGCTGATTTGACTACTTTTGTGCAAGTTCATCACATCTGGCTGCATCAAGGTCGCATTGTCGCTACTGCTGATTGCCTAGATGAAAAAGGCTTGATTTCAATGATTGCTCAACGGGGCTGGGTGAGCGAGGAAGTTGTTTTGAAGATGGCTCAGATCTGCCCAGTTAACACACCAATAGGTTTATGCCTCAAGTTTGAAGGACTATTGCAATCTGAACAACTGAAACTACTATTCCGTATCCAGGTCGTGGAGCAAGTGTCTGCTTTGTTTGATCTCAAGGATGGTCAGTTTGAATTTGATGCCCAAGCGAATTTACCCTTAGCAGAGATGACAGGTATAAGTATGCCAGCAACTGAGGCAACACTTATCGGTTTGCGGACGCTGCGAGACTGGAGTCTATTCGCAGAAAAACTGCCTGAATTGACTTTCATTCTGTCAAATAAAAATACCAGTCAGCCTCAGTTACAGTTAGATTCTGTGGAATGGCAAGTTTGGCAGTTAGCAAATGGCACCATTTCCCTAGGGGAAATTGCCAATCAACTTGGAATCGCTGTAGAAGAAGTTCAGCAGATTGCTTTCCGACTGCTTATGAGTCATTTAGCAGAAGAAGTTTCCCCAACTGCTGTCTCAGGGAACGAGGTGATAGAAACGACTTCCATAACAGAGAATTTACCAGAGCCAGTTGTGGACTCTTCCAGCCAAAGTGATAACACACAGACGTTCAATCATGCGGTAGCAGAAACGACTCGTATAGCGGAAAATTTACCAGAGCCAGTTGTGGACTCTTCCAGCCAAATAAATGCCCATCAATCGTATCTCCAAAAGTTAGCTGGTTATCTGCGTATTATTCGGTCGTTCTTGCAAAGATGATTTCGTTTTCATTGAACTAAAACCTAGCAGTACCACTGGAGGCTATCGCAAAGGTCAGGAGTGGTGAGCCAGCGAGGACGCTGCAAGTTAAAATCAGCCCGTGGGTTTTTATCCACGGGTAATGAATCTTTGGCTGTCAACTTTTTGTTCATTTGATTGTAAATATATATTGTGAATATATTAAGCAATAAATAGTTGTATAAATTATACAAGCGACTTGTGGTAATTATCAGGAATTGCTTGACCATAATAGAGACAATTAGTAGACCAGTTTGGTTTTTATTGAGACTAGGAGAAACATGACATGAGTTTACAACCACAAGCCTTTTTGTCTCTGCTGGAAAAGCGCGTTGGGCTGACAGACGAGGACAAAGCTCTACTGAAATCTGAGGCAGACTGGGGGTTAAAAATTGCCTCAGAAATGGCAGACCATTTTTACGCCTACCTAGGGCGCGATGAGGAAATGAATACAACTTTGCATGCCTCAGAAGGACGCATGCATCGCCTGCGTGAAACCTTTATTCAATGGTTCCACGAGATGTTCACAGGTATGGATGACTGGGGTAATGCCTATGCCAATCGCCGTTGGAAAATTGGTCTAGTTCACACTTGCATCGGTATCGGACCCCAACACGTTGTTCCAGCAATGGCTACAGTGATACACCATGTAGGTAAGCGCGTACAAGCTGATGATAAAAACGAGTCTCTTAAAGATGCTCTCAGTCGAATTTGCATGATTGATTTGGCTTTCATTGAGCAAGCTTATGTAGAATCATCCTCATCTGCTGTTCTGCAAGAAACTGGCTGGACAGAAGGTCTGTTTAGACGCTTAATTACGACTGGCGCATGTTCCACCAGGTAAAATTATTAAGTATTTATACTCTATGGGTGCATCCCTCAGATATCTTTCGGTATATTGGTCAAAAATTAATGCAATTATTATTTTTCTTTCTTAAGACCTATTTATTTCTATGTTTAGCGTGATGAAGTACCCACCACCATACCCGGAGAGTATGATGGTGGGTCCAGTCTCACTCGCTGTTGCTCCTGATCAAATCTCTACTGGTGCTGGCTCCCAGACTTCTCCATATTGCTCCCGTAAGGTATGCCAAGCCTCCACTTGACCAGGTTCGTATTCTCCGGGTTTACCCCATTGTAGAAATAAACTCAAAGCTGGCTCTTGTTTGTCATCTAAAAACCGAATGGCGTAGGTGGTAAAATTACCTCGCTTAGCTTCACCTGTTTCAAATTTCACCTGCGTAATCCTATCCATATTCAAGTGAAATTCAAAACCTTCAGTGTGCATATTAGCGTACTTACCCTTTGGGAGTTCTGCATAAAACAGCTTCTCGATATGACCACGTGCTTCTAAAACAGCGGCGCTGCTTGTCACAATTAGACGCAGTGTTCCTAGAGTTTCACAAGCTTCCAAAAAATCTTTAAGTGTTTTAGTCATTAGTCATTAGTCATTAGTCATTAGTCATTAGTCATTAGTCATTAGGAGCCACTGCGGGAATTCCTAGCAAGTGGCGTTCATTAGCCATTGTTTCATGACCAGGGACTATTTTTCATATTGTTCGTATGCAGCGACTATACGCTGAACAAGCGGATGACGTACAACATCTTTTTGAGAGAATTCGCAAAAGGCTATGCCTTCTACGTGTTTTAGAATTTGTATAGCTACTGTTAATCCAGATTGTTGGTTAAGTGGTAAGTCGGTTTGTGTCATGTCACCTGTAACCACCATACGGGAACGGAAACCCAAACGAGTCAAAACCATTTTTATTTGAGCTGGTGTGGTGTTTTGAGCCTCATCAACGATGACAAAGGCATTATTGAGCGTCCGTCCCCGCATATACGCTAAGGGAGCAACTTCAATGATGCCTCTTTCCATCAATGATGGGACTTTTTCTGGATCAATAAATTCGTTGATAGCATCGTAGAGTGGACGCAAATAGGGATTGACTTTCTGCTGCAAGTCTCCTGGCAAAAAACCAAGTCTTTCGCCAGCTTCGACAGCAGGACGAGTTAAAATCAGCCGTTCAAATTGGTTGGCGAGGAGTGCTTGTACGGCGACGACGACTGCTAGGAAAGTTTTACCAGTACCTGCAGGACCAGTACAAAAAGTTAAATCTCGCTTGCGCAGCGCTTCGATATACTGTCGCTGTCGAAAGGTTTTGGCGCGAACTTCTTCACTTTTACGCGTTCGAGCAATAACATCCCGCTGTAAATCTTGCAGTTCCCCTTCACGATGAGTGTCCAAGGCTTGACGCGCTGTTAATATATCTGTACTAGAAATATGATTGCCTTGACTCCAAAGGTCTTCAAGCGATCGCACTAATCGACTCGCCAAGTCAACTTGTTTTTCTGTACCAGAAATATAGAGTTCTTGTCCCCGCAGAACTATATTGGCTCCTGTTTGTCGTGCCAAAGTTTTGAGATTTTCTTCCCCCTCTCCTGCTAGCGCGATCGCACTTAGAAGATTAGGTAGTTGAATCGTTAAGGCACCTGCCATCATAAATTCAAAATATGCCCTTCAGGCATGCTACGCGAACAGAATTCAAAATGATAAAAATAGTGAACAAACTGTAGTTGAATCAAACAATTCCAATAATTTTGTTGTTTTCTTGACGTTGAGAACATTTAAGTTTCAAGTAAAACTTAATTAGGAAAAGTAGAGGTGCTCAGAAGCGCTGCTCTACTTTTCCTCGGTTTGATTTACAACTGCCTTCAAACCTTTACTTTAATATCTAGCTGGCATTGGTTAACCGCCATAACCAAAGATTTCAAACCTTGATTTAATAGCGACCACCTTTGCGTGCGGCTTCCGCTTTGCGCTTACGACGCAGACTGGGTTTTTCGTATCTTTCCCGGCGCTTGACCTCGGATAAAATTCCAGCTTTTTGAATTTTCTTTTTAAAACGCCTTAATGCTGAGTCAATCGACTCATTCTCACCCAAACGGACTTCAGCCACTCCCTGGTTTCACCTCCTTACAGAGATTATTTGAGTCATTTACGACTGTGTGCCCCACGGTATTTTGCTCGTCGGTATTTTAGCATTTTTGACGGGGACTCAAGTCCCCTTGGAGCATTTCATCCAACCTTTAAAAGACACCAAAACTTGATTTTTTTTAGAAATTCGGGTTTTGGTTGGTGAATTTTCATGCTTTGAAGTCGCACCTTAATAAAGGCTGAATAATCGCTTATTTCACTTCATACTTCCATTTGATTTTTGATCTCATTTAAACCTAGTAGAAGCGTGTTCTAGCAATAGGTTTATGTCCGTTTCCACGTTTTTCTCTGGGTTTTGGTGGTGGTAATCGCTCTTCCCTCTCGTCATCGAAAGATGAACCCTCCCGACTACCAGCAGCGCTGCCATAGATGTCCAGGTATACTGAGTGTCCAGCTGCTTGAGCTGCTGCTGCAATCACAGTACGAATCGCCTGAATATTGCGTCCACCCCGACCAAAGACTTTTCCTTTATCTGAACTTTCAAAAGCAATGCGAATCCAAGCACGGTTGCGGGTGTACAACATTTCACAATCGATGCTTAAAGACTCAGGAGAATCTAAAAACGGTTGCATCAGGAACCGTACCAGCCCAACGTAGTCTGGACTGGTTGTGAGGGATTTTGTTCCGATTTTAAGTAGAGGCTTTTGCACTGACCTGTTCAAAGACATTGGCTTTTTGCAGGATGTGACGTACGGTATCAGTCGGTTGAGCGCCTTGTTGTAGTCGCTTGACGATGCCGGGAACATCCAGTCGTACTTCATCAGTTCTGGGGTTATAAAAACCCAGTTCTTCTAAGGGACGACCATCGCGGCGAGCGAGGCTGTTTATTGCGATGATGCGGTAACTTGCTTCCCGCTTTTTACCGTATCGCTTTAGGCGCAGTTTAATCATGGTTAAGAAATCATTCTCCTGTTTCTAGGAATCCATTTGTAGTTAGTTTATTGGGAAGTCACACTAGCGTGAGGTTTCCCGAAGACAGTTCCAAGGTCAATGTTAGTTCTGTTGAAAACAGTCTATCTGTTTGTGTTGGCTGTTTCTATCGGGTGGGCAGTTTAACTTCTGATGCTAAAATGCTTATTTTAGCACTTGGCAAGTGTGAAGTGTTAGTCACTCTTTGTTATTTGTGAGTTGCAGCTAACCACTCATGAGTGACTAAAGCGTACCGAAGCCTTTCTTCTTTTTGTCTTTCTTCGGCTTCTTTTTTGAGGCAGTACCGCCACTATAACCCCGCCAACCAGGGGCTACTGGACGGTTATCAGCAGCGGCGGGGCTACCCATTCCACCAAACATTCCTGGCATATCAGAGAAGCGCCCTTGACCCATTTGCTGCATCATATTGCGCATTCTTTGGAAATCACTCACCAGTTTGTTAACATCTGTTTCCTTATAACCAGACCCATTGGCAATGCGTCGCCGTCTACTAGGAGAACTTGACAGCAAATTGGGGTCTTGGCGCTCTTGGCGCGTCATGGAATTAATCATCGCTTCACAGCGCTTAAGCTGAGTTTCTCCCTGCTTGAGTTGGTCATCATTAAGCTTATTCATTCCAGGAATGAGCTTAATGATGCCTCCCAGCGAACCCATATTCTTGAGCAGGCGCATTTGCTTGAGAAAATCGGTAAAGTCAAAGTTCGCTGACAGGATTTTCTCCTGCATCTTCTCAGCATCGGCAAGGTCAATTTCTTCTTGAGCCTTTTCTACCAAGGTCAGAACATCGCCCATGCCTAAAATGCGCGATGCCATACGGTCAGGATAAAACGGTTGCAGAGCCTCTACCTTTTCACCTACACCGACAAACTTGATGGGTGCTCCTGAGATATGCCGCACAGACAGTGCTGCCCCACCCCGGCTATCGCCATCCAACTTGGTCAGAATTGCACCAGTAATCCCAATTTGTTCGTGGAAAGTACGGGTCAGATTGGCAGCTTCTTGACCAGTCATGGCGTCCACTACCAAAAGAGTTTCATCGGGTCGAACAGTTTCTTTGATGCGGGCTAATTCCCCCATCATGTCTTGATCAATTTGTAAGCGACCCGCAGTATCAATAATGACTGTATCAATCCCTTCTGCTTTACCGCGTTCCACGCCCTGCCGTGCAATTTCAACTGGATCCGCATCAGACCCTAGTTCAAATACTGGCACGTCAATTTGCTTACCTAGTGTAACAAGTTGGTCAATAGCTGCTGGACGATACACGTCCGTCGCCACCATTAAGCAGCTGCGTTCTAATTTACGTAGATGCAAGGCTAACTTGGCGGTAGCGGTCGTTTTCCCGGTACCCTGCAACCCTGCCATCAGGACAACTGTGGGAGACCCTTCAGCTTGTGCGATGGGAACGTTCTCTTCTCCCATCACCTGCACCAGTTCATCGTAGACTATCTTGATAAACTGTTGGTCAGGTCGTACACCAGTAATGACTTCGGCTCCCTGTGCCTTGGTTTCAACTTCGGTGACAAAATCTTTAACGACCTGGAGATTAACATCTGCTTCTAACAGGGCGCGACGCACCTCCCGCAAAGCATCTTGAATATTGGCTTGGGAAATTTTGTCCTGACCCCGGAGTTTTTTCCAGGCACCTTCTAAACGGTCAGCTAATGCTTCAAACATAATGAGTCAAGTTACACCTTCGTTAGCCAGCAGAGTTTTTATGCAATATATACAGCTTAGTGTTTTTTCAGCTCGACTGTATTGCAACAAAGTCAGCAAGCGCTACAATCACCAAGACGATGGGCAACAGGTTGGTTCCATTCTTGTGAAAGGAATGAGCTTTTGGGCCGCCTCTCGGTGAGAATTCGCGCTTTAAACGGCTTTTTTACCCATCAACCGCAAGAAGATTTTCTCAACTTCAACCCATACAAACATCAAAGCACTAAAGCCAAAGCAGATTGCCAACTCACTTGGACTTATCCAGTGGGTACCAAAGAAATCGCGTAGGGGTGGCACGTAAATGAGCATCAGCTGCAAAATTGTCGTAACGACAACAGCCCCCAGCACATAGGGATTTGATAAGGGATTCATTTGTATAGTCAGTTGAGTATTCGAGCGAATTGCTATAGCATGACCCATCTGAGCAATACACAAGGCAGTGAATACCATTGTCTTCCACCGTTGTGGATCTAGTCCGGGACCCGTGACTGCTTGAGCATGATGATATGCCCACTCCATGAGAATAATCGTGATGATGGCAAAAATAATGCCAATCCGAATCATGTAAGAACCTAATCCCCTAGCAAAAATACTTTCGCGGGGACTGAAGGGCGGGCGCTTCATCACGTCGGGTTCAGGAGGTTCTACAGCTAATGCTAGTGCTGGTAAACCGTCCGTAACAAGGTTCATCCAAAGAATTTGCAACGGCGAGAGGGGAACGCCTCCCAGTCCGAGAATTGGTGCTGCTGCAATCGTGATCACCTCGCCAATATTACTTCCAAGAATGTATTTGATAAAGCGACGAATGTTGGTGTAAACAACTCTCCCTTCCTTTGTGGCAGAGACAATGGTAGCAAAGTTGTCATCAAGTAACACCATATCACTGGCTTCCTTGCTCACATCGGTACCAGTAATACCCATTGCAATACCGATATCAGCTTGTTTCAGGGCTGGCGCATCGTTGACACCATCACCTGTCATGGCAACAAATCTGCCTCGACGTTGCAGCGCTTGCACAATTCGCAGTTTGTGTTCGGGGGCTACCCGAGCATAAATGCTCACCAAGTCAACATTTTGCTCAAGTTCTTGGTCGCTCATCCGTTGCAACTCTTGACCTGTAAGAGCGCGATCGCCCTCTTGAGCAATTCCCAAATCAGTAGCGATCGCTCTTGCTGTCAGTTGGTGGTCTCCAGTAATCATCACTGGTCGAATACCCGCATCCCGACACTCTTGCACTGCTGCTCTCACCTCTGGACGTGGTGCATCCAGCATTCCGACTAATCCTAGCCACACCAATCCTTGCTCAGATGTCTCATCTGAACCTTCCGGTGGAATTTCGGTGAGGGGTTTGTAGGCGAAACCCAGCACTCGCAAACCTTTGCTTGCCATTCGGTCATTTTCCGCCAAAATGTTGCGGCGTTGCTCATCGCTCAAAGGTGTTGAGCCAGTGCCTGCGTAAAAGTGGGTGCAACGTGCCAAAGTTAACTCTGGCGAACCTTTGGTAAACATTAAATACTTTTCATCAGATTGCAGCAAGTTGCTGAACACAGGATCTACCGATGTTAACGGTGATACACCCGTTTCGACTCCCTCAACCCGACAAATGACGCTCATCCGCTTGCGTTCTGAGGAGAAGGGGAACTCACCGACGCGGGGGAGCTTACTGTCCCACTGGTCTTTTTCTATTCCTCCTTTCGCCGCCAGAGTGACCAAAGCGCCCTCTGTTGGGTCGCCCAAAATTTTCCATTCTCCTTGTTCTTGTTGTAAAAAGGAATCATTACACAAAGCACACGCAACTAATAAAGTCTGAATTTCTGGAGACTGGTCTATGGAAATTGTTTTCCCATCTAATTGAAACTCTCCTTTCGGGGCGTAACCTTCCCCAGTCACACGAAAAGTTTTGTTATTTGTGTAAGTGGATTGCACCACCATCTTGTTCTGAGTTAAGGTGCCAGTTTTATCAGAACAAATCGTCGTCACAGAACCTAAGGTTTCTACTGCTGGGAGTTTGCGAATCAAAGCATTGCGACGTACCATCCGCTGGGTTCCCAGTGCCAAGGTAACGGTGATAACTGCGGGTAAGCCTTCTGGCACCACGGCTACCGCCATACTTAAAGAAACTTCCAAGAGTTCTTGTAAGTCACCACCACGGAGAAGACCGCCCACGACGACGATCGCCACCAAAATCAAAGAACCCGTAACTAGGACATTACCGAGTTGGGTCATCCGCTGTTGCAATGGGGTCGGTTCACTTTCCACCCCCTGCAACAAGGAGGCAATTTTACCCAGTTCTGTTTGCATTCCGGTGTTGGTTACCAGAATCTTGCCTCGTCCTTGGACGACTTCAGTGCCTTGAAAAACCAAATTAATGCGATCGCCCAATGATGTGTCTTCAGGCAAGATAGGTTCTGAGCGCTTGTTAACCGCTTCGGCTTCACCAGTGAGTGCCGATTCTCGCACTTGCAGGTTAGATTGTTCTATAAGGCGTCCGTCTGCGGCGACCTGTACTCCAGCTTCCACCAACATCACATCTCCGGGCACCAAATCTTTGGCTGCAACCTCTACTGGTTTGCCGTCGCGAATGAGTCGCACGTTGGGAGAAGAAAGTTTTTTCAGGGCTGCTAAGGCTTTTTCCGCACGGCTTTCTTGGACATAACCGAGTATGCCGTTCAGGATAACAATCGCTAAAATGGCGATTGTGTCTTTGAAGGGCACCTCACCTGGCTTCAAGCGGCCCTGTTGCCAAGCTAGAAAACTCAAAACCCCAGAAATGATGGCGACAGCAATCAGCATCAACAACATAATGTTCTTGAACTGATCCACTAAAATTTCCCAAGCACTGCGTCCAGCAGTTTCCTCTAATTCATTGGGACCATATTTTTGCAACCGCTGTTCTATTTCTTGGGGTGTCAAGCCAGTGTCTGCATTTGTCTTAAGCAGTTCTAATGATTTATCAACTTCCAAACTATGCCAAACGGCGGCTTTTTCAGGTAGAGAATGAGCAGACATCGTGTAGGTCACAGGGAATGGTTACAAAATTCGATCATAATTTAGCAATGGCCGGAAAACCATCAACACAAAGTTACATTAGGTTGAGCACCAAGTTGTAGATGACAGATGGCATTTTTGATAGTTCTTAATTTTTTCTTTCGGATGACATGGGTATCATTAATTTCTTAAGAAGAATTTCGTAACATAAAATATCGATCATTATGAGTCATAAAAGTAGAGAGCTCCGTCACAAGACATTTTATCTTCGATTCTAAGCGTGCTAAACCAGTGTAATATGACTTTTGCACTTCCCAGTTTTCCATCTACCAGTCAAATGCTTGGGAAAAGGACAATTCGACCCCTTGGTGCTGCCGCCCTCTGTGGCATTGCCTTCTTTGAAGATACACTGATTGCTATTGATACTGTCAAAGGGCATTTGTTGCAAATTGACCCACACTCTGACAACATCCAAATTATCAATCCCCATCAAGTCCAAGAATTTACGGATACAACTGGTATCGCAGTATGGGAAGATACTCTTTGGCTGACTCGGGGTAATAATGTTTATCTGTGCAAGCTAGCTTCCTTGGGCTTGGAACATTTTGTAACCTTGCCTTATGCAGCTGATGGCATTGCTGTTTGGGAATCAACTGTATACGTTAGTTGCCAAAAGCTGGGAGACATTCTGATTTTTGATCGCAACACACGAAAACAAATTACTAAGTTTTATGCTCCTGGGGTCGGGGTAGAGAATTTGGCAGTAGACGAGGAAACACTTTGGGTGAGCGACACAGTGGAACAGACTGTCTACTCTATCGACAGGGCGACTGGGGTAGTTCAATTCAGCGTACTGACACCATTTGATTCTCCGACGGGGATAGCAATACATAAAGATAGTGAGACGGGCAAGAAAACTCTCTACGTTGCCTATGCCTCTGATGAACCGTATGTCCGGGATAATCCCAATGCTGACCCGAATCATGAGCTATCTTACCGCGATCGCACTTTCATTCACCCGCTCAATTACTATTACAATCAGGATAAGCGTTATGCCCTCTCCAATGGATATCTCATTGAGATGTCTTATATGGAAGAAATTGCACCATTAGAAGAGGTGTATTTACCAGAGGTGGAATGGCGTATTGCTTTGCCGTCGGAAACGGCGCGTCAAAAGATAAAACACATTGAACCTATTGGTCTACCTTTCACAGAAGAAGTCGTAGAAGGGCAACGTGTCGCTGTTTTCAAATTTGATGCTCTCACTCCAGGTGAACGGCATATTTTTGGCTGGAAAGCAGTTTTGGAAGTCAGGGGAATGAAGTATCGCATTACGCCCAGCGATGTCGAAGATATCCCTGAACTCTCAAGCGAATTTCAATCCCGCTATCTAGTGGATGATGATGATTTGGCAATGGATACCAGCGTTGTCCGCCGCGCTGCGCGTGAAGCAATTGGAACTGAAACCAATCTGCTGCGGAAAATGTATAGTATCCGCAACTACGTCTACGATGAGTTGTCCTATGGCATTAAACCCCATATCGACACGCCAGATATCGTTTTAGAACGGGGTGTTGGTTCCTGTGGCGAGTATGTGGGCGTTTTGCTTGCTCTGTGCCGTTTAAATGGCATTCCCTGTCGTACAGTAGGTCGTTACAAGTGTCCTCCCTACGCTGAATATCAGCAAGTTCCTCTGCAACCTCAGTATAATCACGTTTGGCTGGAATTTTACATACCCGATTTCGGCTGGTTGCCTATGGAATCTAATCCTGATGATGTTGGTAGCGGTGGACCGTATCCCACAAGGTTTTTTATGGGCTTATGCTGGTATCACATTGAAATTGGTAAAGGGATTCCCTTTGAAACCTTGACGAGTCAGGGGCTTAAGCTCGCCAAAGAAGAAATTTCAATTGGTGAGTTAGCGATTAATCACATCCGATTCACGATTTTGGAAGAATTGCCACCTTTGTGACCGCAAAACAGTCTGCAAAACTGTCACGAAATCAAGGGCGATCGCCCGAATATATGTTCTCGCACCATAGGCGATCGCCACATCCACTTCCAATACGCTTCGGATAAGATCAGAACGCCTGCGGCGACCCCCTTTTTAAGCTACGGTGGTGGTGTACATCTCGCTTTTAACCTCACCCTCGCTTTTAGCTGCGCTAAAATCTTTCCCTCTCCTTAATAAGGAGAGGGATGCCGATAGGGCAGGG
>JAAUSC010000041.1 GCA_012031965.1 Scytonema sp. RU_4_4 | reverse complement strand
AGGGGCTAGGGGACAACGGAGATACAAAGAATTATGGAACAAACCTCTTCCCCCATCCCCCCTGCCCCTTTCGCCCCTAATCCCCACTCCGTGGGGGCCCCGAGTTCCCCAGAGGGGACCCCACCCATCCCCTCATCCTCCCCTCCTCTTCTCTGGGTTGTTACAGGAAATTGTTGTCGATGATAGCTTTGATGAAGCTGAAGCTGAGACTTTCAAAAATCAACCTTCCAAACAAGAAGAATCAGTATCAGATGTCTCTGTTGGTTCACCTGTCATTGCAAAAATCACGGAGCCGTTACCAGTTCCGCAACTACATTTGCCACCAGGTGAATTTATCTCTGGGAAATCTGTTAGGATACGCGTGCAGTTAGCGTCAGCGAGTCCTCAACTGGTTGTGAAGTTATGGGTTGAAGATTGCCAAACTCGTTGGTTGATAGATGATCCACGTTGGTTGACAAATTTACTACCCAACACTTCTGGAGGTTTGGAAGAAGTGACTCATCTGCTCGTTCCTTTTGGGTGTTTGGAAATTCGCTTGGAGGCGATCGCCGTGGACACAGTGACTCAGCAAGAAAGCCACAAAGTCTCTATCGAGCGGACTGTGATTCCTCCGGGTTTACCCACCTTGCAGCTAGACGAATTTTTCGGTATTTGAATAATCCTTGTTTTGAACGGTGCTGTGTTAAAAATCTTTAGAATTTGAAAAATCAAGCAAGATTTGCAGTAAGCTCATTTTGAATTGTTGTTTGATTTAATAGGAATCTTATGTACACAGCTTCATTTTTGCCTCACATCTTCATGTACGCAGCCTCATATGTGTCTTCCATCTTCGTCCCGGTCATTGGTTGGGTTCTTCCAATCGTAACATTTGCGTTTATGTTGCAATACATGGAAAGCGACGATATTAGCTAAATTCATCAACCGACTTAATCATTTAAAAATTAACCGCCCATCTCGACAAGACGGGCGGCTTCTTTATGCTGATGATTTCTAAACGATTCTTCAATCAATTATCAGTTATCAGTTAACAATTATCAGTTGCTTGATAACTGGTAACTGTTTACTTACATTGGAGCACCGAGTCCAGCGTAGGCTCCATAAAAGAAAATACCTACAACGGTAATAACGCCTAAGCCTGCGATTGTCGCAACTACCCACAAGGGAATTCTACCACTTCCAGACACTGCTTTTTCTCCTCTCTTCGCTCAAAAAATTAGTGACAAAGTTAAAAAATAAACATGGCTCAATAGCCGTTATTCCAGTTAGTTAAAGAAGTAACTGGAAAACAGAATACCTAGAACGAAAATCAGTAGCAGTCCCAGGTAAAGAGAAGTTCGGTTCAGTTCAACTGGCTGATTATTAGAATTGGGGGTTCTTTCCATGGTTCTCTCCTAACGTTGAATAAATTGCATTGCAGCGATCGCGCCCAAAAAGAATATGGTTGGAACAGCTAGAGTGTGAACTGCCAGCCATCTGACTGTAAAAATTGGATAGGTAATTGGTTGATTGACGTTATTTCCGCTAGTCATGATTTCAAACTACTTTGTGTTACTAAACTGTTGTACTTGTTGTTTTGCTTCAAAACGATTATTCACAATTGGCAATTCTTGCCGTGTTTGTGTGTAATACTCATTAGGGCGAGGTGTACCAAATACATCGTATGCCAAGCCAGTGCTGACAAATAACCAACCCGCAATAAACAGTGCAGGAATGGTGATGCTATGGATCACCCAGTAACGAACGCTCGTGATAATATCCGAAAATGGACGTTCTCCAGTAGTACCTGACATTTATATCCCTACCTTCACAAAGATTGTTATTGAGATCATTATCCTACAAAGTTAAGAAAGAGTTACAGGTCGTAACTTCTTTCTCAGATTCTTTCAAGAGAAATAAGGATGAATACTTAAGCGGCTTCTGACTTGGTAGCAGCTGCAATACTGGGATTGTATTTGAGTAAAACACCGCGATCGCCAATCACAAATCCCTTTTCTGGGCTCAGAAAAACAATTTTGTAAAAATTAGCGGGAACATCTTCAACGTCACGGTCTTTTTCCCAGGTTTTCCCACCATCGGAACTCCGCAGCAAATTACCGCTACCGCCACTGATCCAAATTTCATCAGGTGTGCGATAAGCCAAATCTAGTAAGCCCCAACTGGTAGACAACTCTGGATATTGAACTTCTAACCATTGTTCTGGGTTAGCTAAGTCGCTAAATTGTATCTGTCCACCCCGTGCTAACATCCACATTTGTCCACTTTCGGTAAAGCCCATATTTTCTACCCGTCGGGAACTATTCCGGTTATGGGGTACCCAAGCATTTAATCCGGGTTCCCAAGTTGAGTAGAAGTTACCCTTTGCAGAAACAGCAACATATTTGCCTTCAGGGGAACGTTCTATGTTCCGAACCACACCAACAGCTTGTTCTACCTGCCCTTTCCAGTTTTGACCGCCGTCTGTGGTTCTGTAGATCGCTCCTACATCTGTCGCTATCTCAGCTGTGTTTTGTCCCTGTGCCAAGATACTTACGGGGTTACCTGGTAACTTTTCGCTTAGGGGAATACGCGACCAGGAAAGACCTTCATCAGTGCTGTGCAAAAGTAGAGAAGGTTCTCCAGCAATCCACCCTTCTTTACCGACAAAACTGATAGTGTTAAAACGATACCTTTGGTCATCCAGTTTTAATTCCAGAGGCTGCCAAGTTGCACCACCGTCTTTTGTTTCCAAAAGAGTGGCATTGCTACCGACTAAGAACCCATGCTGGGGGTCATCTGTAAAGGCAATATCCAGTAGTTTGGCATCTGTTGGGATAGCAATAACTTCCCAAGGATTGTAGCTAGTCGAAGGGACATTACTACAACCAACACACATCAGGATGACCACGAACAAAGCGAGTATTCGTTGGTAAATTTTCACAATTGGAAGCATCTGTATCTGTTAGTTTTCTTGTGAATTTGTGAATTTGTGTATGGGTTTGATGTCAGGAGGGTATGCCCACCCCGTTAAAAGTGCATCTTATCGTAAGCCGTAGAGACTTATAAAAAACAAAAAGGCAAGAGCCAAAGCCCCAAAAATCAAAAGATTTTTCTGCCCTGGTGTGAGGGTATTCACACCTAAACCAAAGCTCAGATTTTCTTCAAAGCCAGATGCTTTGCCAGCAGGACCAATGTTCGTAAAAGCACTCTTTTTTGCACCGCAAACTGGACAGCGCCAAGTAGAAGGTATTTCCGCAAAGGCTGTCTCTGGGGCAATGTCATCCTTGTTGTCCCCTTTCTGGGGTTCGTAAACGTAACCGCAAGAACGGCACTCGTAGCGGTCTGGGGCGGTTGTCGCAACAGTTTGTTCGCTCATGGCTATGGGCGTTGGTGAGAGGCAAATCTTAAATATACGTTAAAAATTATGACATAACTCTAAGGTTTTTCTATCTTGAGCAAAAACGAATCAAATCATCTCCAGTTCTGTTTCTTGGGACTCAAAAAAGTCAAAAAGATATAATGTAAAAGAAAGTTACAAACTTGTTAGCACCATAAAGCGGTAGAAACTCATTGTGTTTGTTCTCAGCGGTTACGAGTACTTTCTAGGCTTTCTATTTATCTGTAGCCTAGTTCCTGCCCTCGCTCTATCAGCGTCCAAGCTCCTGCGACCCAGCGGTCGCAACCCAGAACGGCGCACCACATATGAATCCGGCATGGAACCCATTGGTGGAGCATGGATTCAGTTCAACATCCGCTACTATATGTTCGCGCTGATCTTCGTCATCTTTGACGTAGAGACTGTATTTTTGTATCCTTGGGCGGTTGCTTTCCACCGTCTTGGGCTATTGGCATTTATTGAAGCGCTAATTTTTATCGCAATTCTTGTCGTTGCCCTAGTATACGCATGGCGTAAAGGAGCTTTGGAATGGTCTTAGATACTAACATAGAGCAGCAGCAAAAAGAACGCATTCTCAACCCGATTGAGCGTCCTGCAGTAACCCAAGATTTGTCCGAAAACGTTATCCTAACGACGGTTGATGACCTCTACAACTGGGTGCGGCTTTCTAGCCTTTGGCCCATGCTGTTTGGTACCGCTTGCTGCTTTATTGAGTTTGCAGCTTTGATTGGTTCCCGATTTGACTTTGACCGCTTTGGTCTGATTCCCCGTTCCAGCCCCCGTCAAGCTGATTTAATTATTACCGCAGGCACAATCACCATGAAGATGGCACCTCAGCTTGTGCGTCTTTATGAGCAAATGCCAGAACCAAAGTACGTGATTGCGATGGGTGCTTGCACGATTACTGGCGGTATGTTTAGCGTGGATTCCCCTTCAGCTGTACGCGGAGTCGATAAACTGATTCCAGTGGACGTTTACTTACCAGGTTGTCCGCCACGTCCAGAAGCAATTATTGACGCAATTATTAAGCTGCGGAAGAAGATCGCAAATGATTCGATGCAGGAGCGGAGTCGGATGACACAAACCCACCGCTACTACAGCACAACTCACAGCCTCAAGCCTACAGAGCAAATCAACACTGGTCAGTATTTGCGCTCTGAGTCTCGCGTCACGCCACCGAAGGAATTGACTGAGGCGATCGGTTTACCCGTCCCACCTGCTCTTTTGACTCAAAAGGTACAAAAGGAGGAAATCAACCGTGGCTGAAGAATCAAAAGAAGAATCGAAACCAGTACCAGCAGAGGAAAAGTCACTGGTCAAAGCAGGTGTAGTTTCCCTGTGGTTATCAGAAAATGGCTTTGACCATGAGTCTCTAGAAGCTGATCACGCTGGTGTAGAGGTTATTAAAGTCGAGGTAGATTTCCTGCTCCCAACCTGTACTGCACTATATGCTTACGGGTTTAATTACCTCCAGTGTCAAGGCGGGATTGATTTGGGACCTGGACAGGAGTTGGTGAGTATGTATCACTTGATTAAAGTCAGTGATAATGCTGACCATCCTGAGGAAGTGCGTCTCAAAGTATTCCTACCACGGGAAAATCCCAGAATCCCATCTGTGTACTGGATTTGGAAGACAGCAGATTGGCAAGAACGCGAGTCCTACGATATGTACGGCATTGTCTACGAAGGACACCCAGACCTGAAGCGGATTTTAATGCCAGAAGATTGGGTAGGTTGGCCCTTGCGTAAGGATTACGTGTCGCCTGATTTCTATGAGTTGCAGGACGCTTATTAGAGCAAGCGTATCTTATCCTTAGCCCCTCTTTGCGATTTGTCGTCGAAGAGGGGTTTGTTTTTTGTTTCGCAACAGAGACGCAAAGGTGAGGCGCTAAATCTTCTGTTTTCTCTGGTAGGGATGCGCGATGATAGATCATGATTAGCACGTCATATAATGAAATCTAATGTCTGAAGAATTATTAAAGTTTTTTCAGGAAGCATATAGAAATTTGGAACTTTTGCCACTTATAGAACCAAACGACTTGTCCAGATTCAGAGTTGATTACGGTGGCGAAATTATTGAAGAATTAGAGCAATTAGTTGAAGATAGCCCTAGTGCTGATGGCAAGATTATCTTTACGGGACATCGTGGGTGTGGTAAGTCCACTTTGTTAGCTGAATTTAGCAGGCGATTACATAACCGCTATTTTGTAGTTTCCTTCTCCATCGCCGACACAATAGAGATGTCGGATGTTAATCATATCAACATTTTGTTTGCGATCGCACTCAACTTAATGTCTGAGGCGGAAGCAAGCCGAGTAGAAATTCCTCAATCGACTAAAGAACCTCTTTATAAGTGGTTTGCTAAGCGCACTCGTACTGAAGAAACAAAGTTTCAAGGAGAAGCTTCAACAGGCTTTGATTTTTTCAAATTAATTAGTACAAAATTGAAAGTAGATTCTACCATTAGGTATGAAATCAAGCAAGAATTTGAACGAAAATTATCAGATTTAGTTGCGAGAATTAATGAAATAGCTGCTTTGATTCAATTAGCATCAAAGAAAGAGATTTTAGTTATTATTGATGATTTAGATAAACTTGATTTAGCAAAAGTTAATGAAATTTATCAAGATAATATCAAGGCTCTGTGCCAACCTAATATCCGGATAATCTATACCATACCAATAGCTATTATCCGCGAAACTTTTCTCAGCACACTCATTGCCACAGAAACAAACAATCAAATTGTGGTAATGCCTGTATTAAAAATATTTGAAAAAGGCAAAAACCGTTTGCCTGATTCTCTACCACGTCAGGAAGCTACAGATGTTTTGTGTGAGATTTTAGAGAAGCGGCTTGCTTCTGATTTAATTGAAACTCATACTGCTGAAAAGATAGTTATCACAAGTGGTGGAGTGTTGCGAGAGTTAATTAGAATTGCCAATGAATGTTGTCGAATTTGTTTAAGGTTAATCAGGCGAGGAACAGGTGAAAAAGTCATTATTGATGACAGTGTTCTAGAACAAGCAGTGACTAAAATACGTAATGACTTTGCGATTCGCTTAGGCAAAATAGATTATGAGATTTTGCAAAATACTTATCAAAACTTTATGCCGGATGACCCAAAACAACCAGAGTTCTTAGATTTGCTACATGGTTTGTATGTGCTGGAATATCGTAATGATGAGCCTTGGTACGATGTTCACCCGGTTGTTGTAGAAACTTTGAGAAGGCGGGGGTTAATCGATGGAAGCTAGCGAACCTTACCCTGAATCTATCTTGGTAAACAAAGAGGAAAGCCAAACAGAATTTGCTCGGACAACTCAAGAATTATTAGATGATGAAGAAAATCAAGACGCTTATGATGATTTAATCGTCAGTATTGAGGCAAAAGAACAGGGATTAAACTTGCTGATAGGGGTTTGCGATGATGCTAATTTTCGCGATCGCATTATTTCTCACTACGAAGCTGAACTACAACCCCGCTTCCGTTCCTATCGAGTCACACTGGCGCGTGGTGAACCAAGCCTCAAGGCTGCTATTAACCAACTGGTGGAAAAAGAAGAATATCTCCGTCAGCATAATCCGGCTGTGATAACTGTAACGGGTGCTGAGCAACTTTATTTTCTCAGATTGGGGGAGGAGCGTTCTGAACAGGAGAAATTTTTCGGGTACTTGCAGTGGACACGGGAAGCATTGCGCGAGTTTCCTTATGCTATTGTCCTTTGGGTGACTCATCAAATTCTTGTTGAGTTGAGTCAGAAAGCCCCAGATTTTTGGAGTTGGCGTAATGGTGTTTTCCGGTTTGTGTGTAAAAAAACGAATGCTGTTCCTGGTAGA
Source organism: Scytonema sp. RU_4_4 (assembly GCA_012031965.1). Classification (GTDB taxonomy): domain Bacteria; phylum Cyanobacteriota; class Cyanobacteriia; order Cyanobacteriales; family Nostocaceae; genus Brasilonema. The sequence goes on along the minus strand of JAAUSC010000041.1, from coordinate 34,423 downwards.
GAGATTGAACCGATTCGCTTTGCTTTCAGTGACGAATTAGCTAGCACCGATGATGATAACCCCTACTTCTTGCCGATTGAAGATTTACAAAAGTTAATCGAGAAAATTGAACAGGAAAGGGGAGTCAAAGACGCTAGCTTGGCGACTTTGTATTCAAGGTTGGGGCAAATTTATCAAAGAAGGTTAGAACGGAGTGAGGCTCAGGATTATAAGAAAGAACAAGATTTGGCAATTAAATATTTGAGTAAAGCGGCTGAACTACAAAAAGAATTGGGTTTAGAGACGGATTTAGCAACTAGCCTCAACAACCTGGCATATCTTTACGACTCACAAGGACGCTACAGCGAAGCCGAACCGCTGTGTCAGCAAGCGTTAGAACTGAGTAAACGCCTGCTGGGAGAACAACATCCTAATGTCGCTGATAGCCTCCACAACCTGGCGGGACTCTACCGTTCCCAAGGAAGATACACAGAAGCCGAACCTTTGTACCAACAAGCATTGGAACTAGGGCGACGCCTGCTGGGAGATGAACATCCCTCTGTCGCAACTAGCCTCAACAACCTGGCGGGACTCTACTATTCCCAAGGAAGATACGCAGAAGCTGAACCTTTGTACCTACAAGCTTTGAACATGCGTGAGCGAATCTTGGGTACGAATCATCCCAATACTGTCACTGTCCGTAAAAATCTTGAAAGACTGCGCGTCGCAATGCATTCAGATGGTTAGAGTCGTGATCATACGCCGTAGAGCAATGAGTATATGTAAATTGGCAAGTAACCGTTTGGCGACAAAATGCTTAATCCGAATATATCGCGATTTTTGATAAAGTTTTAAGACAGTCTTCCTAAGATAATCCAACTACGTGCGAACCGACAAAATATTCTACAGTTTATTTCAAGCTTTTCCCAGCATATTTTTTGACATCATTGGCGACACAACCGTCAATCCCAACACTTATGAATTCGTTTCCGTTGAACTCAAAGAAACTGCTTTTCGGATTGATGGTGTGTTCGTCCCAGCAACTGAAACCACAAAGGAGCCAGTTTATTTTGTCGAAGTTCAGTTTCAATTAGACTCAAATTTTTATAGGCGCTTCTTTGCAGAAATCTTTCTATACCTACGTCAAAATGCATCCGTCAAATTTTGGCGCGCAGTTGTTATCTATCCCAACCAAAATTTAGATCCAGACGATCAACAGCCATATCGGTTGCTGCTAGACAGTCCACAAGTTCAGCGGATTTATTTGGATGAATTAGGTACAGCAGCAGAAAACTCGCTTCAACTTTCGATTGTGGAGTTAATTATAGAAAGCGAAGAGACAGCTGTTGAGCGAGGTAGAGAATTAATTTTGCAAGCAAGACAACAACTCGCAGATGAAGCAACCAGGACGCAAATTGTAGAATTGATAGAAACCATCCTATTGTACAAGTTTACTCAGTTAAGCCGAGAGGAGTTAGCTGCAATGTTGGGCATAGATGACGAATTCAGAAAGACAAGGATGTATCAATCCATTAAGGAGGAAGGTTTAGAAGAAGGTAGGCAGGAAGGCTTACAAGAAGGTAGGCAGGAAGGCTTACAAGAAGGTAAGCTGCAAGCGAAGTTAGATGCTGTACCCCGGTTGTTGGGGTTGGGGTTGAGTGTGAAACAAGTAGCAAGGGCTTTGGATTTGACGCTGGAGCAAGTGCAACAAGCAGTTCAGAATCACTAGTTTCATCGACAGTTGGCAGATGAAGCAACTAGGACGCAAATTGCAGAATCGTATAGAAACCATCCTGTTGTACAAGTTTACTCAGTTAGCGATGTTGGGCATAGACGACGAATTCAGAAAGACAAGGATGTATCAATCCATTAAGGAGGAAGGTTTAGAAGAAGGTAGGCAAGAAGGCTTACAAGAAGGTAAGCTGCAAGCGAAGTTAGATGCGGTACCCCGATTGTTCGCATTGGGTTTGAGTATGGAACAAGTAGCAAGGGCTTTGGATTTGACGCTGGAACAAGTGCAGCAAACAGCCCAGAATCACTAGTTTCATCTACACAAATGGTGCGTTAGCTAGCGCTAACACACCCTACACTGCTTCACGGCTGAGCGCGAAATTTAAGGTTTACATTTTACCTTTCTGCATGACTTCCTGAAGGTGGCGGCGAATTTCTTGTGCGTGCTCGATATCAGACTGCCGCAATTTCTGGAACAATTCTACACAAGGCTGAGAACCCGCTTGCTGTGCATCGTTGATGTAAGTTTCATAAGCTTTGATTGCTTCAGCTTTGTGGTGCAACACGGTGAGGAAGTCGTATTCCAGGTTGCTAACGGGATTTTGAGTTTTTCCTGGAGTTTGAACCATAAATTTACCCTCCTTTAGATTCCTTATTCACTTCTACTCACCCTAAAGGAGGTATTCATCTTCCTAGAAGAGTATGCGTGGATACGCTATTAGTCGTACGGCGATCTGCGCTTTGCGCAGCAGCGTTTGCGCAGCGCCCCCTTAGGGGCTAGCTATCGCCGAAGGAAGTGACATTTCCAGGTAGAACCTGGGAAGGAAATAAGGAGCTAAAAATAACTCCATTCTTCAACAGTTATCAGTTATCACTCTTTACTGATAACTGTTTACTGATAACTGATAACTGATTTAAGCAATATCCTCGCAGCGATGTGAATATTTGAATTCACGCTCTTGTTCCAGTTGTTCGTTCTCAATTTGTGTAACAGGGCAAAGCTTAGTGTTAGCACTCATGCAATCCATATGTGGTGTTTTGGCACACACCAACAATAGCCCACCCAAAACCATTAATAAGCCGCAAATTGCTGCAGTTTGAATCCAAGAAATTTCCAGTGCTCCATGAACAACCACTTCTCTGAGTACTGAAACAAGTGCCACTTCCACTGCTACTCCAACAGCAATACTATGCTCCTGTAAATACACCATGAGGAGTCGAAATAATTCAACCAAAATTAAGATGAATAGTATCTTGGCAGTGACATGTTTAAAATCTACGGGTATTTCAAAGGTGGTAAAGAAAGCCCATAACTGCATCACCATGATGACGAACAAACCCAAACACAGAACAATCACAATTAAGTCTTGGAAAGCTTCCATGTTACGGACTATCCAATGTCGATCTAGCCAGCGATCGCTAAATAAAAATTGACTCTTGAGGCGCTTTTTCATGAGGTTTTCCATTACTATCAAGACAACTTCATTGCACACCAGCCATTTCAGAACATAATTTCATGGTCTCGTAATTAAGCCTTATTTTAACAGTTATCAATTCTCACTGATAACTGTTCACTGATAACTGATTTAGCGAGATTGATAATTCTGATTTGATATTTGTCGCCACAGATTTTCTGCATTATTCGCCCACTGGAAGTTCTTCTGATATTTGTATAAATCTCTTGCATATTGCAACACTTGTGCTGCCTCTGGATATTGCCTTAACTGTATAAAAACTAACCCTGCTGCATAATAAGCATTTGCATAGTTTCTGTTTGCTTCTGCCGATTTTCTAAAAGCTTCTAATGCATCTTTTAATTTGCCTTGGCTAAACAAAATTGCACCGATATTGTAATGAGCTTCTGAATATTTTGGATTGATTTTAACTGCTTTGCGAAAGGCATCTTTTGCTTTGTCAGCTTTACCCTGTTGTAAATAACATATGCCCATATGATAGGCAGGTTCTGGTGCATTTTTGCTCAGTTCCATTGCTTTTTTAAAGGATGCGATCGCTTTATCCCAATCTCGTTGTTGCTCGCGGAGTAACCCTAAGTTGTAGTGAGCAACTCCTAGTTTGGGATCAAGTTCTATTGCTCGTTGCAAGTAATCGTTAGCTTGCTGCCAATTGCTTCCTTCCAATAGCGAGCCGCCCAGGTTAGCATAAGCTAGGGCAAACTGGGGATCAGATTGTGTCGCTTTGTAAAATGCATCAGCAGCAGGTTGTAATTGTCCTATTTGTCGCAGTGCAAGTCCCATGTTGTAGTGAGCTGCGGCTAAATTGGGATCGAGTTCTGCGGCTTTACGAAATAGAGCGATCGCATCTTGTACTCTCCCCACCTGAATGGCTTGTAAACCTTGTGTCAAGTAGTCTTGAGCGCTGCTATCAATGTATTGCGCCAGTAGGGGGTGAGCAGCTAAGGGAGCAGAGGAGGCTGGGGAAGATGGGGAGAAAAGGCTTTGCGCCACTAATATGAAACCTACTAAAGTACAAAGGCGATATTTATAGAAATAGACTCGCATTCTTTTTCTGTGTCGGGATATTTTAAGTTACGTTTACTTTACAAAGTTTCTGTGAGATATGACTATATTCATATAAGTTCAATTTTATATAGCAAATTTTATAATTGTTAAATTATGTTCTGTTAAATATTACGAGAAAATACGATTTCTAACTCCTATATTAAAGGAGAGATAATCTCAAGTTAAAGACACGATAATCTTTTGAATAATCAGATTTGGAACCTTTAATAACCTAGAATAACGCGGCTAGATATGTCTAGCTGTAAAGGAGGTTGTATGAACGAAAAAGTGAAATCGGGTTCGCGAAATGTGGCAATTGTCGGTCCATATTTAAGTGGAAAAACCACATTCCTGGAAAGTTTGTTATTTGTGACAGGGGCAATCACTCGCAAAGGCAGCATGAAGGATGGTAACACAGTAGGAGATAGTGCTGCAGAATCGCGCGATCGCCACATGAGTGTAGAAGTGAGTGCCGCTAGCACTGAGTATAATGACACTCGTTTCACATTTATTGATTGTCCTGGAAGTGTAGAATTTACTCAAGAAACTTACAACGCCTTAATGGGCGTGGATGCGGCGATTGTGGTTTGCGAACCCATCACAGACCGAGTTCTCACCCTTGCTCTTTTATTTAAATTCCTTGACAATTGGGAAATTCCTCACCTGGTCTTTGTCAATAAAATGGACCGGGCTAACATCAATGTCCTAGACACGCTACACGCCCTCAAAGCTGTTTCCAGTCGTCCTTTAGTAGCACATCAATACCCCATTATGCGAGGGGAACAGCTGACAGGCTTTATCGACTTGGTAAGCGAACAAGCATATCAGTACCATGCAGGTGCGCCTGCTGACCCCATTCCCTTCCCTGAAGAACTTAAAGACGAAGAACACACAGCACGAGCAGAAATGCTCGAAGCCTTAGCAGATTTTGACGACCATTTACTAGAAGAACTTTTAGAAGACATCGAACCTCCCCAAGAAGAAATCCTCAAAGACCTGAAAATGGAATTAGGGGCAGATTTGGTTGTCCCTGTTTTCTTTGGAGTTGCTGAGCAAGATTACGGTGTACGCCCACTTTTAGAAGCTTTACACAGAGAAGCCCCTGAACCAGAAACCACAGCAGAGCGTCGCTTAAAAGTTAAAAAAGGCGATTCCCCTGTGGCGCAAGTGCTGAAAACTTACTACACTCCGCAAGGTGGCAAATTATCTCTCGTACGAGTTTGGCGTGGTAAGTTAACTGATGGTATTGTTCTCAACGGTGTTCGTGCTGGTGGTCTTTACCGCCTCATGGGACAACAACAACAGCAAATTAATGAGGCTTGTGTCGGTGAAATCGTTGCTATCAGCCGTTTAGAGGGTATCAAGACTGGGGATACCCTTTCTTGTGAGCAGATGACAGCATTACCCAAAGCTGAGCAGCTAGAACCAGTTTATGCTTTGGCAATTACTCCCGAAAAGCGCAACGATGAAGTCAAACTCAGTAGTGCGATCGCCAAGCTGTTGGAAGAAGATCCCTCTCTTGCTTGGGAGCAACATGGTGATACTCACGAAGTTATCCTGTGGGGTCAAGGCGAGATTCATTTGCAAGTTGCGCTAGACCGACTGCGCCGTAAGTATAATTTGCCGATGACGACGCACTTACCGCAAGTGCCTTACAAAGAAACCATTCGCAAGCCAGCGTCATCAATTCACGGACGCTACAAACACCAAAGTGGTGGTCACGGACAGTTTGGCGATGTTTACCTAGACATTCAGCCATTATCACGCGGCGAAGGCTTTAACTTCAAGGAAACTATCGTGGGTGGTGTTGTTCCTAGGCAATACATTCCTGGTGTGGAGATAGGTGTGCGGGAGTTTCTGTCACATGGTCCCTTGGGTTTCCCGGTGGTGGATGTAGCGGTCACTCTTACAAATGGTTCTTACCACACAGTGGATAGTTCTGAACAAGCATTTAAGCAAGCCGCCCGTCTGGCGATGCAAACTGGAATGCCTAAGTGTGAACCGACTCTGCTAGAACCGATTATACGTGTGCAAGTCTCTACCCCAAATGAATTTACCGCCAAAGTGCTACAACTTGTCACTGGTAGGCGGGGTCAGATTTTGGGTTATGAAGGTATACATGATTGGCAAGGATGGGACTGTGTGATCGCTTACTTACCACAAGCGGAAATGCAGAACTTTATTATAGAGTTGCGATCGCTCACTCTTGGCGTTGGTTCCTTCCATTGGGAATACGACCACCTTCAGGAAGTTCCTGATAGAATTGCCGATCGCATTCTTGCTTCTAGTAATGGTAATGGTGGTAATGGTAATGGTAAGTGATTTTGGATTTATCTAAAATCCAAAATCCATTGATATGATAACTAGCCTGTATGGTGGGCAGCGCCCACCATATTTTTTATTTTTCCATATAATTGAAATAACCAAGTGTAAAACTGCCAAATTATTGATATCAAAAAAGCATTATCACCAGCATAAGGACTTGTCAGAACAGTAGGATTTCGCTGTATCGCTGATTGGCAAGCCATTATTGTATACTTTATTTAACTTGCAATGGTAATACTTAATTATGAGCGCATTAATCTTACAGTTACCTCCATCGCTAAAATTAACCGATGAAGAATTTGAACAGCTTATTGCGCTTAATCAAGAATTACGGTTGGAATTAGATGCTCAAGGGGAATTAATTATAATGTCACCGACTGGAGGAGAAACAGGAAATCAAAATTTTGAATTTTATATTGATTTAGGCATTTGGAATCGTCAAAATAAGCTAGGAAAAGCTTTTGATTCTTCGACAGGTTTTAAACTTCCAAATGGTGGGACTCGTTCTCCTGATGCATCTTGGATAACTATAGAACGATGGGAAGCATTAACACCACAACAAAGAAAAAAATTCCTACCTTTATGTCCTGACTTTGCGGTGGAGTTGGTTTCGGAAAGTGATGATATAGAAGATACTCAAGCCAAAATGCGGGAATATATAGAAAATGGCTTGCGTCTTGGTTGGTTGATTCATCCTCAAGAGAAACAAGTGGAAATTTACCGTCCTCATGTCGCAGTGGAAGTTCTCAATTCTCCCAAAAAATTATCAGGTGAGGATGTATTACCTGGTTTTGTGTTAGATTTAGAACCGATTTTTAGATAAGCATTATCCACATAATACGATTCGGAGGGATTGTCCGTCGCGCACTTCTTGTTTGGGCAATAAACCTCTTGCATAAGTCAATAATTGTCTGTTTTCATTTCATCCAAATTTATCTGCGTTCATCATTGTCTGTAAAGCTGTTAGAGGATGTCTCTTGAAGTCAGAAAGCTCACGTAACAATTAATAGCTGCTTTTAGTATAAAGTTGCAGCCACTCATGCGGTGTGATACCATTTCTTTGTGAGGCTGCGCCAAATTTTCTTGACTTCTTCTTTCTTTCTTTGTGTCCTACCCTACGGGAAGCCACTAGCCCCTAAGGGGGCGCTGCGCAAACGTGTCTATGCGCTCTTCGTGGTTCGTTGCTCATATATTTTGGCGCATCTTTATACAGAATTGGTATGACAATTTCCTAATAGAAGCGCTACCAATTTCCCCCAAAAGCGTAAAATTTCTTCAGTGCAAAACGGATTTTAAGACAACGCATGAACGATACACAAACTTGGTCTATTGTCAAGCGTCCTGCTGGTCACTGCGAAATAATCCCCAGCGACGAAGCAACTGAGGAAAATAATCCAGAAATTATTGAGCAATGGGGACCGTTTACTTCTCAACAAGAGGCTATTGCCCGCCGCGTAGGACTCATTAGATCTGGTAAATGCCAACCAGTCTGAGGTCAAAAGTTAGAAGTCGAAAAAACTCTTTTAACTTTTGACTTTTGACTTTTGACTTTTTCATTTTTCCGCTCTAGTGTTGCCTTTCTGTGCAATTTCTTTACTTAAAACTTCTACAGCTTTAGCAAATTGGGGGTCTTGTAGAGTCGCAATTTTTTCGCGCTCTTTGAGCCACAGCTGCTGTCGCTGAGCATCGGTCAAGTCCACCTTGATATCTGGGTCAATCCCATGCTTATTAATATCTCTATTACTGGGAGTATAGTATTTAGCAATTGTCACCGCCAGTCCGGAACCATCATCCAGAGGACGCACTGATTGCACTAAGCCTTTACCAAAAGTCTGACTACCGATTAAAACAGCGCGCTTGTTATCTTGTAAGGCTCCTGAGAGGATTTCACTGGCACTTGCTGAACCTTTATCCACTAGTACCACTAACGGTTTGCTTGTTAAAGCACGCCCTTTTGCCACTTCTCGTTCTACTTCTGCGAAGCGGTCCTTAGTGGAGACTATTGTACCGTTATTCATCCACATCCGCGCAATTTCGATGCTAGAGAAAAGCAAGCCACCTGGATTATTACGTAAATCCAGGACATAACCAGCGACCTGCTTACTTTCCAAATTTCTGATTGCTTGTTGCATTTCCTTTGAAGCGTTGGCACTAAACTGCTTCAAGCGAATATAACCAACATTGCCTGCTGGAGTTTGCTTTTGGGAATACTCTACTGGATGAATTTCAATTTTTGCTCTCGTAATTTTGAATTCTTTTTCCTGACCACTCCGCACAATTGTCAAATTGACCGGTGTTCCTGCTTCACCTCGGATCAAGGATACTGCTTGATTGGTATCCATACCCTCCGTGCTTTTTCCATTGATTTTGGTTATGATATCTTTTGCCAAAATGCCAGCTTTTTCAGCAGGTGTATCTTCAATGGGCGCAATGACAGTCAGCTTCTTCGTTTTCTCATCTAGACCAATTTGGATACCAATACCTGTCAGTTCTCCAGAAGTATCCACTTGCATACTTTTGAACTCTTCTGGGTCCATAAACCGGGTGTAGGGGTCATCCAGCTTCTTTAGCATTTCCCGGATGGACTTGTAAGCGTCCTGCTTGTTGCTGTAGGACTTGTTCAGGTACTCACGACGAACAGCCTGCCAATCTACCTTATTAAAATTACCATCTACATATTGGCGGTTAATAATTTGCCAGACTTCATCTACTAATTCCTTAGGACTTTCTTTAAATAAAGCCTGTCCTTGTGAGTGAATACCCAGGCTAGTGACTGCGATTGTTGTCAGTGTCACCGCTGTAGCACCCAAAACAAGTCCACTTCTTGTAATCACCATAATGACAGCTGTGCCAGACGGAAAGTTTTATAGTCAGTATGCTCAATCTAACACAGGGTTTTGCTGTACGGACTGAGCATATTTTTTTATTTCATCAAAATGTTTTGTCATCCGGCGACTACCTACGTCAGCGGTACAAAACTTGTCGAAAACTTTATGGATCTATCCAACGTCCATCTATCTTAATTAAGTTGATCAATTCTTCCACTCCTTTTTCTTCTGGAACTTTTTTAATTTCTTCTCTCCCACGGTAGAGAGAAATATATCCAGGGGTTTTACCAACATAACCGTAATCAGCATCAGCCATTTCTCCAGGTCCATTGACAATGCACCCCATAACTGCTACGTCAAGTCCGGTGAGATGTTTAGTCGCTTCGCGGACTTTGTGCAGAACTTCTTCTAGGTTAAACAATGTCCGTCCGCAAGAGGGACAAGCGACGTACTCCACCATTGTTTTCCGCAATCCCAAAGCTTGCAAAATACTGTAGCAGACAGGGATTTCTTTCTCTGGTGATTCCGTTAGTGACACACGAATTGTATCGCCAATGCCATCAGCTAAGAGAGTGGCAATACCAGCGGTGGATTTAATCCGTCCGTACTCGCCATCACCTGCTTCGGTGACACCCAAGTGTAAGGGATAATCCATTCCCAGTTCATCCATCCGTCGTGCCATAAGGCGATAGGCGGCTATCATAACTGGCACTCGTGAGGCTTTCATGGAAATAACTAAGTTATAGTAATCCAAAGATTCACAAATGCGAATAAATTCTATTGCCGATTGCACCATGCCTTCTGGGGTGTCACCATAGGTGAACAACATCCTTTCAGCAAGAGAACCGTGATTGACTCCAATTCGCATAGCTTTGCCTTGGTCACGCAAGGAAATAACTAATGGTGCTAGAGTTTCGCGGATTTTTTCGCCAATTTCGTCAAATTCAGCTTTATTGTACTCTGTTCTATGAGGGTTTGGCTTTTCAAACACGTACAATCCTGGATTAATCCGCACTTTCTCTATATGTTTGGCGACTTCCAAAGCTATTTTCAGACCATTGTGATGCACATCGGCAACAATAGGCACGTCCTGGTAGGTTTTGATTAATTTTTGTTTAATCTCTGCCAATGCTTTGGCATGAGCCATACTGGGTACAGTAACCCGAACGATTTCGCAGCCAATTTCATGGAGACGGCGAATTGCTCCTACAGAACCATCTATGTCCAGGGTGTCTTCGTTAATCATTGACTGCACCGCTACAGGGTAGCCACCCCCAATGGTGACATCACCAACTCTGACTGGACGAGTTTTGCGCCGTTTGATCGTGGTGTCAAAGGTGGGTTGAAGATTTACAGTGTTGGAAGTTGTTAGCGTAGGCAGGGTTTGCATATCCTGTTAAGTAAATTTTTTGTAGCAAAGATATCAAGTTGGAAAACATTCTGTTTCCCAGATTGCCACATGAAGGGGTAGTTTGAGTGATGAAGTTGAAAAAAGAGCAGGAAAAAAGGGAAAGGATGAGTGGGGGGGGAGGGGGAGTGGAGAAACCGGTAAAAATGACTATTGAATCATCTAAAATCCTAAATTCAAAATCTCAAATTGCGATAAGTAACAAATATTATTAGCAGCACCAATGATTTTATAGGCCAATTATTAGTTTTTGTCATTCATTCTATTTTTGACGGTGAAGCTTTCATTAAAACCGTACTTCGCCACTACCCTATCAGCAATATCAGTGAGTGTAAATGATACAAAGATGTCTTAAAGATACGTATTTCAAAACATAATATTAGCTAGTTCTACTGGTTTTCCTGCTTAGTGTGGAAACGAGTAAAAGCTAGATAAAATGATGGAAAGAATGCTAAAAGAGGCGGCACTGTGCCTAAAATTATTATTGAACTACCGGAAGAACTTTCTCAGCAATTGGAGCTAGTGGGCGATCGCCTTCTTTGAACTTCTAGCTCTAAGTTTGCAACAACCACCACTACCAGCCCACATCTACCCTTCGGGGAAGACCTCCGGTCTCGCTGCGCTAACACCAGTCGCCTGCGGAGGAGCCAGTGCGGTCTTGGGGAGCCAGTGCGTTGCGGAGGTTCCCTCCGTTGTAGCACCTGGCGTGTCTCCCCAAGTAGAGCATCTGGCGTTGGAAACCCTCCCGCAGCGCTGGTTCACCGCTACATTCTGAATTTTATTGCCACTAATCCCACACCTGAAGAGATCGCTACCTTTCGTCCCACACTTGAAATGCAACAGCGTTTGCAGACTCTTATAGAGCGCAGCAAAAATACGGGAATTACAGAGCAAGAGCGTATAGAGCTTGACGAGTATGAGCGGATTGAGCATTTAATAATTATGCTCAAAGCTGGCAATTTAAGAAATCTTCCCAGTACATTATGACCTACATCAGTCCTACGCTCCGACGACAAGTTGAACAACGAGCTAATGACAGGTGTGAATATTGTTTACTTCCAGCAGACGTTACCTTTTTCCCACATGAGCTGGATCATGTGATTGCAATCAAACATGGTGGTGCTATGCTGATAATCTAGCTTTCGCTTGTTGGCGCTGTAATCGTTACAAAGCGACGGATCTAGGTTCATTTGATCCACAGACAGGAGCCTTCAGTTTTCTGTTTAACCCACGTACACAGAAATGGGATAAACATTTCTTAAGAGAAGATTTCAGGATTATGGGGTTAACACCAGAGGGACGCACAACCGCGATATTGCTACAGTTCAATAGCGATGAGCGAATAGCTGAACGGCGGAGATTGTTGGGCTGAAGATAGATAGCGATAACAGAAGAGCTTATTGTTACTAAGCTACCCTTTAGAGACATTAAGTTTTTAAGTTAACTATGAATACCCCAACAAAAACCCAACTACCTATTCCTCCACATTTCAACTCTGAAGAAGTTGGCTATGTCTGGCGTGTACCTTATCAACAGCGTGCAAAAGAAGCGAGAGAATGGGCAAAGAAATATAATATTCAACCATCCTCAGAAGATAAAACACGCATTTGTTTACTTCTCATTGATGTGCAAAATACATTTTGCATTCCCGAATTTGAATTATTTGTAGGTGGACAATCTGGAACGGGTGCGGTAGATGATAACGTCCGCTTGTGTGAGTTTATCTATCGCAATTTGGGAGTCATTACTAAAATTATCCCCACCATGGATACTCATACAGCAATGCAAATTTTTCATCCCATTTTTTGGATTAATGCTGCGGGTGAACACCCAACTCCAGGTGCTACCAATATCACACCAGTAGATATTGAAAGAGGGACTTGGAAAGTGAACCCAGGAGTCGCCCCGAGTCTTGGATATAACTATGAATTTTTAGAAAAACACGCTGATCACTACGTTAAGCAGCTTAGTCAAGATGGTAAATATCCTTTGACTGTTTGGCCCTATCATTCTATGCTGGGTGGTATTGGTCATGCATTAGTTTCTGCTGTAGAAGAGGCAGTTTTTCCACTGCATCGCTCGTCAGAGTCAGACACAATTTGAAATCAAAGGTAATCATCCTTTAACAGAAAATTATTCTATTTTACGTCCAGAAGTTTTGGAAAGTTTTGATAAACGTCAGATTGTACAAAAGAATATACACTTAATTCAGCAATTATTAGAATTTGATGCTGTTATTATTGCAGGACAAGCAAAAAGTCACTGTGTTGCTTGGACAGTTGATGATTTTTTAACAGAAATTCAACAGATAGACTCTAGTTTAGCGAAAAAAGTTTATTTGCTAGAAGATTGCACTTCCCCAGTTGTTGTTCCTGGTGTCGTGGATTATTCAGAAGCAGCAGATGCAGCATTTGAGAGATTTGCAGCAGCAGGGATGCATCTTGTTCAATCGACTCAGTCTATTTTCAGTTGGTTTGAGGAATGATATTAAGTATTGAGCAATCCTGACTCTACATCTTGGCGGAAAATGTGAGGCGAAGCCTGACAGTAAGCATTCCCAGACAGAGCCTGGGAACGAGAGAATCTAAGAGTATTGCTCCCTATTCATTTACTGCTGAAGATAGCTTTTGGGATCTTGAGCCGTCCAACCGAGGGATGAGCTAGAACGCACTTCAAAATGAAGATGGGGTTGACTTGTAGTTGGTGTTCCAGTTATACCTATAGTTCCGACTGTATCTCCCTTTTTCACTTGTTGACCGACAGAGACTTTGATACTGTCAAGATGAGCATAGCGGCTTTGCAATCCGCCACTGTGATTGATGATGATCAAATTACCATAAGTCCCTTGCTTACCAGCAAAAGCGACTGTCCCATCACCTATCACTTGCACGGGCGTTCTTTTTGCTGCTAACAAATCTACACCACTATGAAAGAAAACTTTACCATCAGTAGGATTTGTCTGCCAGCCATAAGGTAAAACCACAGTTGCGACTTCAGCTAACGGATACCCAGCTAATTGACTAGGGGTCGGAGTTGATGTGGGAGACTCAGTGACACGAAGATTTTGTGACCGTTTTACCTCTGGAACAAACACAAATCTGGAATTTTTCTGACACCCATTCACTTCAAATAGTACATCAGGACGGATTTTATATTTTGCCGCTATTTGTCGCCAGTTTTGACCAGGAGCTACTTCAACAATAATCCCATTGTACGGAGGAATTTGAATTTCGCGACCAGTTGCAACCTTACCGTTTCGTAAAGCCGGATTCATGGCGATAATAGTAGCTGGTGTGAGGTTGTAGCGTTGCGCTATACTCTCCAGACTTTCTCCTGGTGCAACTTTGTGTCGTTGGAAGCGTTCAAGTGCTGAAGTTTGACAACCAGTTACAGAAGTTTGTGCTCGTGCAGAATATGGGCTAATATACACAAGCCCAAGGGCGCTGGTGACTATGCTAATACAAAGCAAAAGTAAACTATAGCAAAAACTCATGTATGTAAAGGAGGCACTCAATTACTCTAGATTTTAGATGTCTAGATTTTAGATGGCGACAGCAGGTGATGAGGAGTCGTGAGTCTTTTAGTAATGCTTCTTGATAACCAAAACTGGCTGATGACTCATTCATCTTTGAGAAGAATTCAGAATGCAGAACACACCAACTCAGTTGGGAACCCAGATGAATCAGTTACCAAGTTTTTTTTGTTCACTGTTTGCTGATCACTGTTCACGACGACCCTGAGTTCTTTCTTGGTCAAGTATCCCCTTGCTTGATTACACTTAGAAATTAGCATCTGCATTGCTGTCCTTGAATGTAATGACTATGAAATTACCTTTATCTTTAAAGCAACTGGTTATTTATCTATCTTTATTGACTATTGGCGGCGGTGCAGGCTTGTTTGGTAGTCGCTATCTCTTTCCACAAAATCCCTGGTTTCGAGAGTTAAGAAATGTAACAATGTCTTCGCCTTCAGAAACTGCAGTTTCAAATCCTGTTGGAGGTCAAGTTGGGGCTACTGTTGGCGATAACATGAATTTTATTGCGACTGCTGTTCAAAGAACTGGACCAGCTGTCGTACGAATTAATGCAACCCGCAAAGTGGCTAATCCTATTTCTGATGCTTTGAAGAATCCCCTTTTGCGGCGCTTTTTTGGAGAAGAAGAGCAACCATTTCCCCGAGAGCGAATAGAGCGTGGTACAGGCTCTGGGTTTATTTTGAGTCAAAATGGGCAAATATTAACTAACGCTCATGTCGTTGCAGATACTGACACAGTACAAGTGACTCTCAAAGATGGTCGGACTTTTGAGGGTAAGGTGGTGGGAGTTGATGCAGTCACAGATGTCGCTGTTGTGAAAATTTCGGCTTATGATCTGCCAACAATCAAAATTGGTAATTCACAAAACTTAATACCAGGTCAATGGGCGATCGCCATTGGTAATCCTTTGGGCTTAGACAATACTGTGACTATTGGAATTATCAGTGCGACAGATCGCACCAGCGCTCAAGTTGGTGTTCCAGACAAGCGAGTCAGTTTTATCCAAACCGACGCAGCTATTAACCCTGGTAACTCCGGTGGACCTTTGTTAAACGCTCAAGGTGATGTCATTGGCGTTAACACCGCTATCCGAGCGGATGCTCAGGGGCTAGGATTTGCCATTCCTATTGAGACAGCAGCCCGTATTGCTAATGAACTTTTTACCAAGGGGCGTGTACAACATCCTTTTTTAGGGATTGAAATGTCAGATCTTTCCCCTAACAAAAAACAGCAGATCAATCAAGACAAGAATCTTAATATTAAGCAGGATGTTGGTGTTGCGATTACAGGAGTCCTAGAACATTCTCCAGCACAACAAGGAGGACTCCTTCCTGGGGACCTCATTCAAAAAGTGAACGGTAAGCAAATTAAAACATCTGCTCAAGTACAGAAGCTAGTGGAGTCCAGTTCTGTAGGTAAAATTCTACAAATCGAAGTCAACCGCAATGGGGAATTTCAAACATTCAAAGTACACTTAGGGGCTTATCCCCACAAGAAGTAGTTTTTAGCCGAGAGTCATCGTTCATTATCCCCAGTTTGATAAATTTTGAGTCTTGAGTCTTGGATTTTGACTAATGATTATTAGTCAAATGATCTAACTGCATCCGTTGTTCCATTTGGCGAAGAAAATAACCCGTCATCATAGCCGACGCCAAAAGACCCGCCAGATTGTCTCGATCGGTTGTAATTTGCACGTTAAAATTCTCTGTGGGTAACATTCCGACAAGCCCTTGGACATTTTGCGAAATGATTTGTTTAATTTCAGGGCTGACGGACTGAGCGACGCGGGCTAGAACCTCAGGAGGCTGGTGCTGTAGATACTTGAGTAACTGATTGGGGTGTTCCTCAAAGCTCTCAGAGAGAAGCTGATTGGGGTGTTCCTCAGGGTAGTCATTCAGAAAGTTAGGATCAAACACCATTGGCTGTTTTTGTAGCTGAGTTTCTTATTCTACTCTAAACCATACTAGAAGGGTGAGACATCTCACTACCTCTTTCTGGAGTACCAATGCAAGCTGACAGAAATAACAGACAGTTTGGAACAGCCTTATTACCGTAGTTGTGTAGGTATTTTTCTGTTCTGAGTTTTAAGTTCTCAATTCTGAATTGGTGAGTTCTGTGCTTCTTCTTGGAGGAGCTTTTGAATTGCGCGCAGTGTGACTGTAGAGCATATTTTGACTCCTTGCAGTATCATTCCTTCACAGCAGCAGAACTTCCATTTGCTTCTGCTGCTGTCAGTTCTAGCTCTAGTTGTTTTTGCTCTTGTCCGTTGGAGAATGATTGGGGAAGTTGCTCAATTTGGAAATATTGGTGAAATCTAGAGGTGATTTGTAATGAATACGAGCGAGAGTCACTGTCTCGGCGTTTTCTGACAAAACCAAGTTCGACAAGTTCTTGAACGTGTTGGTATGCACCAGAACCGCGCAGGTTAATCAAGTCGCTTTGGAGTATGGGATTATTTAAGGCAATAGCTGCCAAAGTCCGTAATGCTCCCACGCCCAATTCTACTGGAATCAAAGTTTGTACCAGATCATGAAAGTCTGACCGCAGTTGCAAACTATAACCATTTGGAGTTTCTACAACTTCTAAGGCGCTATCTCGGCGGGCATAGCCATCAATGAGTTCTATGATGCCTTCCTCAACTGTAGCGCGATCGCAAGCGGCATACTCGGCTATTTCACTGACAGACAGAGGCTTACCCTTCAAATACAGAATTGCTTCTATCTTCGTCGCTGCATTTATTACGGCATTAGTCATTAGTCATTAGTCACTTGTACAAATCAAACAATGATGAATGACAAAGGAAAACCACAAGTGTTTGGAAACCTAGCATATTTTATGAATAAAGTCAATTTTTCTGTTGAAATGACCAAAGGCAAACCTTCGGCTCCTTCAAGACTTGTTATAATCCACTTGACTCCTCACCCAGCCTAGTTTTTAGGATGAATTGCTGCGAGCGGGTCCAACAACTTGAACAATCGACCTATCCGCTATATGATAAACGGGACAGCGAATAGGTCGCTCACGTTATGTTGCTCACTCAGGCAAACAGGCTTGATTTGACAAAAGAACAAGCCAAAACTCTTAAAGAGTTGTGCCGACTGAGTAAAAACCTGTTTAATGTTGGGCTTTACACGGTCAGGCAATATTTTTTAAACGAACGCAAGCACTTGCGCTATGAGTCGGTTTATTATCATTGTAAAACCAACGAAAACTACAAGCTGCTAGCAACTGACATTAGGATCAACGAAATCAGGGTTTATCCAAGATTTGATGCACGGTTGTTTGATGTTGCCGACATCTATGAATCCGCTGATGAACAGATTCAAGATGCTCACAAGGTAATGGAAATCAACCTCGGAGTGAATAACCTTGCCGCTTGTATCTCGAGTGCTGGAACTGGTTTTGTTATTGATGGTAAGCGCTTGAAAGCTGTTAATCAGTGGTATAATAAGCGCGCTGCTAAGTTGCAGTTCCACAAGGATAAACAAGGGATTAAGGGTATCACGCATCAACAAGCCAGAATCACTGACAAGCGCAATCATTTTGTTCAAGACTATCTGAACAAAGCTGCACGCTACATTATTAACCACTGCCTGAGTCATGGGATTGGTAAAGTCGTTGTCGTCGGATTTAACCCAGGCATGAAACAGGAAATCAACCTTAAAAGCCGCAACAATCAAAACTTTGTTCAGGTTCCTATTGCCGTTCTCAGACTTAAGATACAAAGTCTTTGTGAGCGCAAAGGAATTGTGCTCGTCGAGCAAGAACAGAGCTACACCAGTAAATCCAGCTTTGTTGACAGCGACCCTCTTCCTGTCTGGAATACTGACAATCCTGTTGAATTCCAAGTCAGTGGTAAGCGAGTCAAGCGCGGTCTGTACCGTACCAAGGACGGACACTTGATTAACGCTGATATGAACGGCGCTGCCAATATTCTAAGAAAATATTTTTCAAGTACGCTCAATGAGTTGATACTCAAAGAGAATAAGAGCTGCTTGAGCCAGCCTGTGAGAGTTTATCTACTCACGAATTCAAGACTATAGCGACAGCTTAGTCTTGGTAGTTCAAATCTTCCCCTAAAATAATGAGCGAGTAAGCGTCAAGATATATTATGCGAATAGTAGCCCTTGTCCCTGGCGGAATTGGCGACCAAATTCTCTTTTTCCCGACCCTAGATGACCTGAAGCACTATTACCCCAATGCTCAGGTGGATGTTGTTACCGAACCTCGCTCAAAGGCTGCTTACCGAGTCAGTAAGTCAGTAAATGAGGTACTGGCGTTTGACTACAAAGACCGTAACAGTCTAGCAGATTGGGGCAACTTGGTAGGCACGATTCGCGATCGCGAATATGATGTTGCCATTGCTCTGGGGCAAAGTGCTTTAGTGGGTGTTTTGCTTTGGCTCACTGGAATCCCCACACGAATTGGTTACAAAAGCAAAGGATCTGTTTTTCTCACCAATTCAGTTCCTCTGAAAACAGAACAATATGCCGCTTGTATGTACCATGGCTTGTTGCAAGGGTTGGGTATTAACTCCCCTTGTCCCGAGTTAGCAATCAATGTGCCAGTATCAGATATTGACTGGGCTAAGGCGGAACAACAACGGCTAGGGATAAAGGAAACTGGCTACATTTTGATTCACGGTGGTTCTAGCCAACTTGCCAAAACCAAAGGTCTGGATAAAATTTACCCTGTCGCAAATTGGCAGCAAATTATTCAAGGCTTCCAGCAAAAGCAGCCAGAAATGCCTGTAGTCGTCATCCAAGGACCAGACGATGGAGAATTTGTCCGTAGTCTCAAAGAGTCCACACCCAATATCAAAGTCAGTTCTCCTGATGATATTGGCAAGTTGGCGGCGATGATTGCTGGAGCAAATTTAATGCTGTGTACCGACAGCGCCCCTATGCACTTGAGTGTAGCGGTACAGACTTACACCATTGCTTTATTTGGTCCGACAGATCCAGCAAAATTATTGCCCAGGAGTGATAAATTCTTAGCCATTAAATCCTCTACAGGTAAAATGGCAGATATCTCACCCAAACTCGTGTTGGAGAAAATTTGGGGTGGGTAAACCTGCTGTTTTCCTAGACCGTGATGGGGTATTAAATGTCGAGGCTGGCTACATTCACTCCGTAGAAGATTTACATTTAATTCCTGGGGTTGCCAAATCCGTGCGTCAGCTCAATGACCAAGGTATTTTTTGCTGTCTGGTCTCAAATCAATCGGGACCTGCTAGAGGTTATTATCCAGACAGTCACGTACAAGCCTTACATCAGCGACTTTGCCGATTATTGGCACAGGAGGCTGGGGCAACATTAGACGCTTTGTATTATTGTCCCTACCTCAGTCCACCAGAGGGAGGACTAGACCCAGAGTACACTCGTTGGTCCACCTGGCGCAAACCTAACACAGGAATGTTGGTTGCAGCAGCCTGGGAACACGATTTGGAGCTGAGGCACAGTTTTATGGTGGGCGATAAAGCAACTGATGTCGATATGGCACACAATGCTGGCTGCGTGGGTATTTTGGTGGAAACAGGGTATGGCGATCGCGTTTTGGCTGGTGATTACCAACACCACACAAAACCGGATTACATCGCTAAGGATTTAGCTGTCGCTGTTGAATGGATCTTACCGCAGCTACAGATTTAAAAAAATATAAATAAACAAGTACTACCGAGCTTCACTTCGGTACTGCTTGTGTCAAAAACTTTTGCTACCTGTTTAAAATCCGCTTTGAAAGCGGATTTTAACTTATTTCACCTCAGTTCTATTGCCATTCCCTGTCCTCAAGTTCCTTAGTCGGCAATAATAAGGTTGCTTCAATTTCCTGCCTGATCGCAGCCGTCACCTCACAATTGCTATTCAGACAATCGAGCAGTAGCTGATTAGCATCGTAGTAGCGTTGCAGCGCTTGCTGTTGCTGTTGGCTAAACTGCCAGTGGTGATCAATATTACGATAATTAATGATCGTCATCTTTAACTGTTCAACCCAGGCTGAAGAATGTGCTTGCCACCAGACCTGAAATTTTTCTTGATTTTGATTAGGATTCGGCAATTGCTCCCTAAGTTGTTGCAGGGATTTATGGAGTCCAGCATCCAGAACAATGCCTAGAATGTTGCCCAGAGCATCTCCACAGGCATGAGCATAGGCAAAATCTTGACTTTGGTCGATCGCACACTCCAGCAGCAGGTTATCTAACACCGCATCCAAAAACATCCCCTGGTCGAGGGTGCAGGCCAGGGCAAAGTGAGAAGCTATGTGAGGAGTCCGGGCAAGAGCAAGGTAAAATGCTCGACCCGTCGCAACCAAAGGTTGCGACGGAGTTGTACGAGCTTTTTGGCTTGCCCACGTTAAAAACTCTTGTAGGTAAGGGTCTTGGGCGAGAAGTGCATCAATGTGTTGCTTCATCAACTGCATCAGCCCGTCTGCACTCCGGAGCATGGCAGCTGTCAACAAGAAGATTTCACGCCAGTGAGGGTCAGTGATGTGACTGACCAATCCTCCCAAAGCTTGCTCCAATGCTTGTAGGTTATGGCTGGCAACGATTTTTCTAGCCGTGAAGTATTCTTGAAACGCCAGATAGGAAAAGGAGAAAATTCCCCGCGCCCGTTCTGTCAGTAGCCCATGTTGCGCCTCGATCGCCTTTAGCACCGCTTCACTTTCTAGTTGCAGTTCCTCTGGCTCCGTTGGCACCTCAGGTAGATTACGAATATAGTCACCAATGTATTGCTCAATGACGCGTTGCTCAAAGAAGTACTGACCCCGCTCAAATGTCGCCGCCGCAATCTGACTCAATAACCTGAGCTTTTGTGGCAATAGAAACCCCCGATAAACATCATCCCGTTCAACGCCTCTAGCTTCATCCCATTTGCCCAAAAAAGGTTTCAATGACTGACTCTTCTGAAATTCTAGACCTGAGAAACTCCTGGTGGATGTAGTTTAATAGGCTAAACTCGCCGCTGACCCTAGATTCTTCAGCAAAATTCTTCAGTACGATGAAAACAGGAACCTGGTTTGCCGCAAATGCGCCTCGCTGACACTGAATGGCGAGATGTTGCAAAAAGGTGGTTTTACCTACCCCTGGTTTACCCAGCACCCTGAGCTTGGAGTAGGTTTCGACTGCCTCCATACCCGGTATTTGTTTCTGCTCAACCTCACCTAAGCCAAAGCGGTTAAATTCCTCTGGATTAAGGTTTTGCAGGTTAGAGATATCTAAGCACTGAAGGCTGGCAATTTCCTCCAAAATATTGACATCAATGTATATGTCATCGATCGCAACGGGATGACCGATATCTAATAACTGTAAGATACCGCACTGGTCTTGAATTTTTTCCTGGCGTTGCGATACGCTCTGCGTCAAGCCTCCGGCTTATCGCACCTGTTGCACCAAAACATCAATATCTAAGACAGGAGCCTGGGCAACTTCTCCGGGATCAGAGAATTCTGCTGGAGAATTGGCAGCGATCTCTCGCCAATTCAGTTCCAATACAGAACAAATTTCCAGAAAAATATGACGCTCAACCGGACGACCACTGAAAAATCGCCAAATCGGTTGTCGAGTCTTTAAGTTGACTTCCCACGCCAAATTTTCCTGAGTCCACCCCTTGCGAGCAAACGCTCTTTTAGCCTGTTGAATCCCGGTAAGTGATGCCTGGAGCGATCGCTTGACCATAGGACAAATACCTTGATCCTAAAATCAATAACCTAAACTTTTATGAACACTTATTGATTTTATAGCGTTTTCTGTGGTAAATACTTTTTGCTCAGTTAGAGTTATACAAAATTTCAGAACTTTACTCTAATTTTATCGAAATCAAACCAACCGAAAACTTATTCACACTGAAAATTCTAGGTGAACTTGTGGAATTAATCCCCTAAAGACCCTATGAATGTTGAGTTTTGGGCTTCAACTTATGAGTAAACGACTCTGAATGACAAGTGGTACTAAAGCATCATGATTTTTGTAACGTTTTGTAACAAAATCAAACACTATGAACTTATTTTATACATCTCAAACGTTCGATAAAACCATTACTCAAGCACCCATCTGCCATGCTGTAGAAGTACAGAGATAAGAATTTTTCTATGAACACCGACATCTTCGCGGCGGTAGTCCCCGAAGATTTTTTTATAGTTATTTTTGCTATCTCCAAACCTGACTCAACGGCTTACATATGTTATCAAGACAAGAACATAAAATAGATATTTTAGGTAATATCCCTTTTATATCCACTCATATCGGTTGCCTGTTCATTTTTTGGGTGGGCTTTAGTTGGGTTGCGCTCATTACATGCCTTGCACTCTGGTTTGTGCGGATGTTTGGAGTGACAGCAGGATACCACCGTTATTTTTCCCATCGCGCTTACAAAACAACGCGTTGGTTCCAGTTTATTCTTGCTGTTCTGGGCAATTCCGCAGCTCAGTTAGGTCCACTCTGGTGGGCAGCACATCATCGTCATCACCACCGCTATGCAGATACAGAAGAAGATATTCATTCCCCCATTGTTCATGGTTTCTGGTGGTCGCATATTGGCTGGGTGATGTGTCCTCAAAATTCCAAAACCAATGAACACAACGTTCGAGATTTTGCCCGATATCCGGAGTTGCGGTACTTAAACCGTTTTCATATGATTGTTCCTACCATTCTAGGAATCACTTTGACAGCAATCGGAATACTGTTTCAGCAGTATATCCCTCAGCTAAAAACGACTGGTTTACAGATGTTTGTCTGGGGATTTTGTTTAAGTACTTTGCTGCTTTATCACACGACTTTTACAATTAATTCTCTTGCCCATCTCTTTGGTTATCGTCGTTTTGACACAACAGATAGTAGTCGCAACAATTTGTTTTTAGCTCTCATGACTCTAGGTGAAGGTTGGCATAATAATCATCATTATTATCCTGCTTCAGAACGGCAAGGTTTCTACTGGTGGGAAATAGATATTACCCATTACATTCTTACGCTACTTTCATGGCTAGGAATCGTTTGGAATTTAAAAAGTCCTCCTAGAAAAATCTATGAACATTTGTCTTCAACACCTAAAAATAAAACGTCTCAAATTATAAGGATGGATGATAGCAATGCTGATTAAAGAACAGCCTCCTCCCTTTCATTTACGCTTGCTCAGTAGCATTTTGATCAACCTAGGACTACTATTATTTCCCATTTCACCATTACTCGCAGAGAATATCTCTAGTATTTTCTTTGTGTCGAGTAACAATAATAAAAATCAAGTGCATTACGGCATGAAATTGAATCAGAAGTGCTCACCAAACGAGGTGAGCCAGTCTTTGCCTACTGGCGGATGAAGAATGGCTCAAATCAAAACCTTTTACAAGAACAACGCCCCGCTTTTGATATAGCTACACAATCGGTATCAGGAAACAAAGTGAATATTTCACTCAGGGTATTTGAAAGTGGAGGTATAAAAAAACCTATAACAATACAAACCTTGAGGACAAATGGCGGGAGTTGTCAAGCCAAAGCATTGATGCTAATTAATGGAAAACCTACTCAACTGTCTAATTTTTATCTTTCTTTAGCCAATATCAAAAGAAGTTTTGGCTTAACAATTGGGGGTAGAGTTGTTAGTATCACTGTCTCTGGCTTCAATAATAGTCGGCAAGCAGTCGAGGAGATAATTCTCTGTACTGCACAGTGTTCTTTTGGACTCTGATAGGCGAAACAAACTCAAAGCTTTTAAAAATACTGGGTACTGTTTTCAGGAATTATCGCAATGAACCTGATCGACCGACAAGACACAAGTTTTCTGAAATTTATAGGACGGCTGCCACCCCAAGATAATTACATCCCCGTTCAAAATATTGAACGGGGAGCATGGTACTGGGTCGATAAAAACACCCCTTACCTACAAATTATTTCGCCCGATCCACACCCGTGGAGTCAGGAGTGGGTGATTTTACCCGTAGTAGATCGGGGGACTAAAAACCTCGTTGAGGCGGCTCCATTAAGTGTGAGTTTGAAACTTTTTCCCCTCCCCACGTTGGATAAGACGACCTTTGTTGAAATAACTCGGCAGATCGAATACGGCAAGTTTGTCCATACGCAAGAGAATCTATACTACTTTGTGACATTTATTTATCAGCGTAATGATTCCTTGATAGAAGATGAAAACCAACCAAGTAAGTGGGTGACATATTTCTTCTATCCAAAGGAGAAAACGTTAAATTGACGAACCACTCATTTTGCTTCTATTCGTTTGTCTTCTTCGGGATTATTTTTGCCCGATACTTTCTGATCGCAGGGGGAGCGTACTTGCTCTTCTATTCGATTCTAGGGAAGTCTCTCGCTAAACGGAGTTTGCGTTTAAAGCCACCGTTGAGTCGGTTGATTTGGAACGATATCGAACTATCGATTCTCTCTGCGGTCGTTTTTGCTCTTTGTGCAGCGTTCATCATCTCAGAATACGATTTGGGAGTAACGCTCTTGTACACTGACCTACGTGAGTATGGACTGTGGTATTTAGGAGTCAGCTTTGTGGCGGTGCTCATCCTTCAGGATACGTCCTTTTACTTTATTCATCGGATGTTTCACCACCGCTTGCTTTTCAGATGGATGCATTTTGGACACCACCGTTCGGGAGATCCAACACCGTGGAGTTCCTTCGCGTTCGATCCGCCAGAGGCGATTGTACAGGCGCTCTTCTTTGTAGGTGTAGTCTTCATAGTCCCGCTCCATTTCATCACCTTAGTTACCGTGCTCATGACGATGACGATATTGGCAGTGTTGAATCATCTTGGATTCGAGCTATTTCCCTCCTCATTTAAGAGCCACTGGTTCGGAAGGTGGTTTATCGGTTCGACGCATCACTCGATACATCATCGCAAGTACACCGTGCACTACGGATTGTATTTCACGCTCTGGGACAAGCTGCTCAGTACTCAAGACCCTAATTATGAGAATGAGTTCCACATCTAAAATTTTCCGGTAAGCGTCAATTAAAAGAATTCAAATCGACACTTTCATTACTTTTTGTATCGGCTGAGGATCAGTTGGCTTTACTTTGGTTTGCCTATACCGAGATGGGAGTTACAATCACTCCCGCTGCTATGCAGGTAGTCAACATAGTCTTTGCAGAAAAAACCCTGACTCAAATCAAGCAGATGCCTGATTTGGAGCAAACGCAAGTTATGTGCGATCTCGTTAACCATACTGATACTCCTATCTGCCGTACATATTCATCTTTCGGCACGAATGTCAAGTTGGGCTTCTGGTATCAGTTAAGCGAGTGGATGAAAGAGGGCATCGTTGCTCCCATTCCAGAAGGTTATAAACTGTCTGCAAAGGCATCAGATGTGCTCCAAGCCATCCGTCAACTTGAAGGGGGTCAACAACTCGCCGTATTACAGGATATTGTCATCAACATGGGGTATGCCCCAACGGTTAGCACTCAAAAAGTCAAAGAACCTGTGGTTCCATCTAAAGATATCGCACCACGAGCTAAGGTCAGCATTCAGGGCATCGACAACTTGACAGTCCTGAGCTACATGGAGAATATGAACGCTTTTGACTTCCAGGGAGCTGTGGCTTTATAGCGATTCTCAGTTGAGTGCGATACATCAAAGAGTTAAGGAACCGCACCCTCGACGCACCCTCGACGCAGATGAAAATGTATTTTATCCAAATGAGAACCGCTATATTTGCTGAAGACGGTATCCTGCAACCCCCTTTCCAAGAACCGATTGTGGGTCAGGAGTCCATTCTTGTGTACATGCGTGAAGAATGCTACGGACTCAAGCTGATTCCTGAAAGGGGAGTGTCTGAGCCAGGGGAAAAAGAGTTCACCCAGATTAAAGTGACGGGTAAAGTGCAAACTCCCTGGTTTGGTGACAGTGTTGGCATAAATCTAGCATGGCGGTTCTTGCTTAATCCGCAAGACAAGATTTTCTTTGTGGCGATCGATTTGCTGGCATCTCCCCAGGAACTGCTGAACCTGGGCTTCATAAGGTAGAAGAACTTGAGAGTGATGAGTGATGAACTGTGTTTTTTAAGCCAGAGCGATCGCTCTGGCTTAAAATCATGCTCTCAAGCATAAAAATGGTGGGTTACCTTGCGCTCCGGCAAAGCCTACACATTCAACTCAGCACACAAGATCGGGCGTATAGCCTCCGGTATAGCTGAATGCAAAGCGCTTACGCTAAGGCGCAGCCTCTCAAGAATGAGAATCGCTCTACACCCAGAATGACGATCAAAATTATTGAAAATTGGAGAGTTCAATGCGTGCAAATATTATACCAGCACCAAGATTTGAAAAAAATCAAACAGTAGAATTTGTTGGTGGCACAGGAAAGATAAAAAATTACTACTCCGAATCCGATAGCTGGATTTATCTTGTAGAGATGGCGATGGGTCCAGAACCAGACTTTGGCAGAATTGGTTACGAGACTATGATTCTGCTACCAGAACCAGACATGATTTCACTTGCTGTACCTTGGGAATGTTTTAGTAGAACCTGTACAAATTATACGTTTTCAAACGCTTGCTAAAACATGATTTCTAACAGCGAGGTGTCATGCTAACTCTTGTTAGCAGATTACATGCTTACTAACAGCCATGCAACCATCCCCATCGGCTGAACAGCTTCTATTAAAAAGTTTATCTCAAGGGGAGCGCACTGCCTTTTGGCAACTATGGATGCCATACCAAGATTATTTTTATCATTGCTGTCTAACTTGGATGGATGGAAATATTACAGATGCCCAAGATGCCCTCTCTGAAGCGACTCTCAAAGCCTGGGATCAACTATTCCTCCATGCTGACAAAATCACTAATCTTAAAGCTTGGCTGACGCGCTTTACTCATAATCTTTGTATGGACATACACCGAGAGCATGGCAGAAAGGCAATAGGGGTAGATAATATTGAAGAAACAGCTTCGCAAATAGAAGTTTTAATATTTCTACTTGAGTCACCTGAATCAGCCCTTATACCATCCTCGCTAAGACCTGTGGCACGAACATTTTCGCCTGAGTGGGGCTGAATTTGTGCTTCTAACCCTTTTCGCACCCAACGATGAGGCGTTTGCCAAGCTTCCCAAAGGTACAGTAGACGCACTGCTTAAGGACATTCCAAAGCTCAAAAAAATCCTGACCTATCATGTTGTTGCCACTCTTAGTAGTTGGGGGCGCATCTAGCTGTAATACCTAGTATTTCGGTAATGTTCTAAAGCTGTTGCTGATGCCGATCGTGGTAGAAAGGAGCAAATATTATCCGAGGTTGACCAACACATCTGCAACACTGCCCTTTACCGCAGGTTAAAGCCGCATCACGAATTTACGCTCGAAATGAATATCTAAATCCTAGCAGTGGAGATCGACTCTTATGCCTAAATTAACCGCTCAAGGAAAAACCTTTGAATGCCCTCAAGGATCTAATTTACGTCAGGTGCTGCTCCAGAATGGGATTGACCTCTACAACGGAGCCACTTCAGCGATCAACTGCCACGGACTCGGCACTTGTGGCACTTGTGCAGTCCAGGTGGAAGGGGCTGTTTCGGAACCTGAATGGCGCGAGCGCACTCGGCGATCGCTGCCTCCCCATTCTCTCACGCAGAACCGCCGACTAGCTTGCCAAACTCAGGTTTTAGGGGATGTCAAAGTGACAAAATTTGATGGCGCTTGGGGTCAAGGAAATCAAACTGTCTGGACACCGAAGGGTTAGTTCAGTTCGTCCAAATCGAAGATAGGTACGCGGATTGACAGCTAAATATGTTTTGCTGTTTTCCACACCTATAAATAAAGCTTTTTAATGATAAGTGATAGCGATGCCGATTAAAGAACAACCAACTCCCACTCCTTCCCGCCTGATCGGTAACATTTTTCTGGCGCTGGCAGCTTTATTCCTGATCACAAATTTTATATTACCTTTTGTCTTAGGTCCTCAGATTCCCGGTGTTCCCTATAGCTTGTTCATCCATCAGGTTCAGGCAGGGGAAGTTGAGCGGGTGCAAGTCGGTCAAAACCAGATTCAATTTCAATTGAAAACGGTCGATGACCAGGCTGGACCTGTGTTCTCTACTACACCCATCTTTGATTTGGGATTGCCCAAATTGTTAGAACAGAAGGGTGTTGAATTTGCCGCTACCCCTCCGCCCAAGAATGCCTGGTTTACCAGTCTTCTGGGCTGGGTGATTCCACCCTTGATCTTTGTAGCAATCTGGCAGTTTTTTATCAGACGGGGTGGTGGACCTCAGGGTGTTCTCTCGATTGGGCCGTTCTTCAGTATCTCTGGCTCTGAGTTTGTGGAACTTTTTGTTGGTGTGGGTTCTTCACGAGTCCGCGATCTGTTTGAGCAGGCAAAGAAACAGGCTCCCTGCATCGTGTTCATTGATGAACTGGATGCGATCGGCAAGTCTCGTAGCAGTGGTGGGTTCTACGGCGGCAATGATGAGCGGGAACAAACACTCAACCAGTTGCTAGCAGAAATGGATGGGTTTTCAGCGGAAGATGCAACAGTGATTGTGCTAGCAGCCACAAATCGCCCTGAAGTATTAGACCCTGCTCTCTTGCGTCCTGGTCGATTTGACCGTCAAGTGTTGGTCGATCGCCCGGATCTGTCGGGGCGAGAAGCAATTCTCAAAATCCATGCTCGGAAAGTAAAGCTGGGTGAGGACGTGAAATTGGCGGCGATCGCGACTCGCACCCCCGGTTTTGCCGGGGCAGATCTAGCAAACCTGGTGAATGAAGCGGCTCTGTTAGCAGCCCGCAATCAACGCTCCGACGTTGCCCAGGAAGACTTTGCTGAAGCAATCGAGCGTGTGGTGGCAGGTCTTGAAAAGAAAAGCCGTGTCCTCAACGACAAGGAAAAGAAGATTGTTGCTTACCACGAAGTCGGTCATGCCCTGGTTGGTTCTCTGATGACTGGGAGTGGTCGAGTTGAGAAAATTTCTATCGTCCCTCGGGGTATGGCAGCACTGGGTTACACGCTGCAACTGCCAACAGAAGATCGGTTCCTCATGGACGAAGCAGAACTCCGGGGTCAGATTGCCACCTTGCTCGGTGGACGCTCAGCTGAAGAGATTGTGTTTAACAGTATTACTACTGGTGCAGCCAATGATTTGCAGCGGGCAACAGATCTAGCAGAGCGGATGGTAACTACCTACGGGATGAGCAAAATCTTAGGTCCGCTGGCGTACCAGCAGGGACAACAACCAATGTTCCTAGGCGATGGAATGCCCAATCCCCGCCGGATGATGAGTGAGGAAACAGCACAGGCAATTGATCGTGAGGTGAAGGAAATTGTGGAAACGGCTCATCAGCAAGCTTTGGATACGCTCAAACTCAACCGAGACTTACTGGAAGCTATCGCCACTCAACTCTTAGAGACAGAAGTTATTGAGGGTGAAAAATTGCACAGTTTGCTCTCGCAGGTTCAAGCTGTAAACAATTTAACCGTTTCAAATAGACCTAATTTAAATCTTTCAGGAGTTAGCTAATGAGTATTATTACGAAGATGATTGTAAATGCAGATGCCGAGGTTCGCTATCTCAGCCCTGGAGAACTGGACCAGATCAATATCTTTGTTAGGAGCAGTGAGCGCCGTCTACGCCTTGTGCAAACTTTAACTCTGAGCCGCGATCGCATTGTTAAGCAAGCTGGAAACCAACTGTTTCAAAGGCGTCCAAGCCTTGTTTCTCCTGGTGGTAATGCCTACGGCAAAGAGATGACTGCCACCTGCCTGCGGGATATGGATTACTATCTGCGCTTGATCACTTATAGTGTTGCGGCTGGAGATACTACGCCAATTCAAGAGATTGGGATCGTTGGTGTTCGCCAAATGTACAGATCCCTCGGCACCCCAATTGACGCCGTTGCCGAAAGCGTCCGTGCCATGAAGAACATCACTACCTCGATGTTATCTGGAGAAGATGCGCTCGATGTTGGCACTTACTTCGACTACCTAATTGGTGCTCTCCAGTAGGCAGACGACGTTGCAGGTGGCTTTGGACGATTCAGAGCGCCTGCGTCAGCTTATGCAAGATTTTCTCACCCTTGGGACGAGCGCGGCTTCCCGATAGCCGTAAGGCGTGGCGGAGCGCCATAGGGTAGGTGCCGTCGGCATAAAGGAACTGGCATGCCTCCTACGGAGGAGCTACGAATTACGTCGTAGACGTGCCGCAGGCAGTAGGGCTTCCCGTAGACCCCGTAGGGGCTGAGCGCAGTCTTTGGGTAGGAAGAAGATAAGTCATCTTGTGGCGGGTAGGGAGTCATATGCGTAAGAACTTAATTTGAGAAAAAAAAGATTTTTTACAAAAGGCTAGTAGAAATAAGATATTTTAGGTAGATTTTTAATAATGGTCATTTCTTAGGTAATCTACTACACATTGATCGTGTCTTCTCATTATTAGGTATAGGTTGGAAGTTTAGCTTGGGTAGGCTTAAAGCCTCATTTCTGAAAGAAACACTGAGTTATTTTGTCAAAAACCTCATAATGGCTTTTGACAATCAAAAAAGTAGGGAATTTAAAGTCTTGTTACGAAACTCATGAACTGGAACTAGAAATTTACGTTAGAACAAAGAATAGTAACCTCAGTGCAGCAAGATCAGGATTCTCGGCTGCATGGCAACAAATAGTTGCCATTGTTATCAGGTGTGAATAGTTTACAAATAGATCTAGCGCGCCATTATGATGTGTTCCTTTACTTCCCTCTTGCTGTCAGGCTGGTGCATCGAAAAAGTATGTGACGAAATATTACAAGGAAAGACAGATGGCGATTCGAGTACATGGCTTTATGAGCAGCGGAAAACGTTACATCCAAGTAGAGAACCAACCTCACCACATCACTGGTATTTTCAGAACGCTGATGCATTTTTCAAAAAATATGCATCACTGTACGCTAAAAGATGCCGAAAATGCATATTTTAGATGTGAAGAAGATGGAACAATTACTTTCTATCAAGCTGAAAATTCTGATGTAGGTCATTCAGCCGGGATTTGGACGTATCTTGTCTATGAATGTCCAGAAGGTGAAGAAAAAGTTTTCCCTGACTCATTTCTTGATACAAGTATAAATCCTTTGAAGCAATTATTTGCTGGTTACAAAATTGTTGAAGTAACTGTAGATATAAAGGATTATCTCAAGTATCAATACATTGAAGATGAATATCTAGATGTTCAACTACCCTGTGATTGGAATACTTTAGAAGGGAGAAAAATTGCCAATCTTCTTTTAGAAGAATTTAAGGCATTTAAATCATCTACTATTTTTACAGAACGTGCTGGCAAAGAATACAGAAAAGCTGTTTTAAATGGCTTTATTAAAGCTGCACAAGAAGTTTTGGAAAACGGTGGAACCCTTAGAGACTTTGAATCGGCTCAATACGATATACTCAAGAAGATTAGAATTGATGACATGGCAAATCTAATTCTTGAGTATAACGACTATCGCATCTGGCAAGCGGCATTACCGAGTAAATCGAAAGCAGTTGAATATGCTTTTAGTACAGCATTAAGACTGATATGCCGTATCAAGTAGTATTGAGAAAAAATTAGTCATAGTTATTAGTGACCTCGTTACTAATGACTCATGACTAAAACATCTCAAATAAGGCATCATCTAACTCATAACCTAGGAGTTGCGCCATCGACTGGAGGCGAGATTTACTAGGAATGCCCTGCTGTTGTAACCAGTCGTTTAAAACAAACAGCTTGTGCATTAAGAAGATTTCTAAAGCTTCAGGATTATACTGAATACCTTCTTTGGTACTGAACTGGTGCGGTACAAGCATAGCTGTATAACGAGCAAATTCCCCGGTTTTCCAATCGAGTAAAAATGGCAACCAGGGATAGCGAGTATCTAGGCGGATAAACCAGAGCCGTACCTCTGGAATTTCTGAAAGTTCCCGTGGGTCGTCAGGTTCGAGAGTATAGTCGATATCAAAATGCAGTTGCTGCTCGTAGGATGCGATCGCCCCCTCTTGCAGCAATTTTTCAATCTCTGTGACTACGGGGGAGAGATCCAAGGAGTTAATGAAGTCAGTGTTGAGTGGGATAGTGATTGTCATCGAGTCAAAAAATAGCCTCGATGATTTATACTACTTCTTTCTGGCTCAACCTAATCTCTCATTTTTAAACTCGATTAACCAGTCATCCCTATCAGATAGGAAACAGAGAGCGATAGGGTGAGGGGGATTTCCATGAAGTTACTGCATCACTATCCAGTGCCAGGGTTGAAAAGCGTTACTTCTCCTGCATCATTAATCAACGTGACTGCGCCAGGAGCCAAAGATTTCAGCAAACCGCTAATTCGAGTGATTAACGGTAGCAGGTAATCCGGGCGCGTACTATGAGCATCCAACACCACAACCTGTAACGTAAAATCACGAAGATTCTGTTGAGATGGCAAGTTCTTATCCGCTGTAATAAACACATCAAAAGGATGTGCCTGTGCCAAGGCTAAAAGTTCTCGGTCTTTTACGCCGCGCCAGCCCATCTCGTCTACATTTTGCACATCGTGTCCAGCATCCACGAGGGGTTTTTTTAGTTTCTTGCTCAACAGATTTTCATCAAGTAGAATGAGCACGAGCAGTTCGTTCCTGATCCAGCATTGCTTTTGCAATCACTTCCAAAACTAGCAATACCTGAGCCTGTAAATGTGGGAAATCTTCTAGGAATTCGGCTAAGCCTGCTTCACCTTCGAGGTAGTCAAAAAAGGTTTGCAATGGAACTCGCGTTCCAACAAAGACTGGAGTTCCACTCATAATCTCTGGATCAGAGTGAATAATTCGTCGGTCACGTAAACATGATTGAATGTCCATCGTACAAGTATTCACACTCTTCGTGACAGTGAGGAGTTTCGTCTCATTGTAGTTTGAGGTATTGTGTTTCAGTATGAACACAAAAACACTCCGCAATCTGGTATTTCAACTACACTGCTACATCGACTGATATCATTTTACAATTAGCAACTCTCGTTGTCCCACTTCAGTTTGTGCGAAAAAACAAGCGATTACTTCTTTCGTGAAATGGTATCAGGCAATTCTGTTTGAAGCACAGGGCGATCGCGCGGAGCAAGAGACGCCCTTGGCGTATCGCTCTTTGTGCTTTTGCTCAACACGCTGCTGTTGAGATTTCCCAACCCCTTTGATGAGTCTCAGCAAATTTTTGCCCAGCACCAGAGCTTCGTCTTGAGGTGACAATTTCAGCAAGCGTATTTTTTGCAACTCCAGAGCAGGGTGCAACCAAGGACCATCGGAACCAAATAAAACTTTATGTGCTCCTCCCCTCTCAATAGCTTGCACCAGATAATCAAATCGCCGCACTCCGGCTGTATCTGTGTAAACATTACTCAGACGGCTAATTTGGTCAATGACTCTGACATGGGCACGCCAATCATCATGAAAGCTGCCTAGGTGAGGAATGATAAAATTTACATCCGGGTATTCGGGTGCGAGTAAATCAATGATGTCAGTTTCACTAACGACATCGTATAACACAGGGAGACGGAATGCGCGTGCAACCTCACAAACCTCTCGCGTGGCGGTTCCATCCATTTTGTGAGCTTTGATACCGCAAAATCCCCATTTTGTCACTGCCCACTCGACAATTTGGCGAATCCGACCTTTATCTCGTTGAGCATGGACAAAGGCAAAGCAGAGAAAGCGATCGGGAAAGCGGGTAGCGATGCGGGCTGTATTGGCGTTTGCTTGCTCGTAGTTGCTGTGAAACGGCGAAAAGATGACTGTCTTATCAATTCCAGCGGCGCGAGCGCGTTTGAGGTAGGGTTCAATTGCGGCGTTGGTGTCCCAAGGACCAGTTAGTAAGTCGCCTTTTCCGGCATGGCAGTGGCAGTCGATAATCATGTTTTATACTTATCTAGGAATCTCATCACTGTCTTGATGCTGCAAAAGCAAGTCACTCGCTTCGCTCAAATTCAAAATCGCGCAGCGTTGCGAGCGAAGCGAAGCAATCTCAAAATTCAAAATTAATTAGTGGGAGCGGGTGTACCGCCACTAATTGAAGACCACCAAACTCGCTGCGCTTAAATTCAAAATTCAAAAAAGGTCAATTTTCAAGAGGCGATCGCTCGTTTCTCAGCGCTGCGAACAGTAGTGGAGATAGTTTGGGAGCTATGCTC
>JAAUSC010000217.1 GCA_012031965.1 Scytonema sp. RU_4_4 | reverse complement strand
AAAGGCGGAGTTTATGACGTTAGCTTCAGCCCGGATGGGCAAATAATCGCGAGTGCGGGTGATGACAATACTGTGAGACTTTGGAGTTTAGACGGAAAACACTCCCAACACTCCAAGGGCATAAAGATAGCGTTAACCTCGTTAGCTTCAGTCCAGATGGACAAATAGTTGCCTCTGCCAGTGATGATGGAACTGCTAAACTATGGAGACTAAATGGTACAGAAATCAGAACTCTTAAAGGACATAGTAGTAACGTCTACGGCGTTAGCTTCAGCCCAGATGGAAAAATAATTGCTACTGCTAGTAATGACCAAACCGTAAAACTGTGGAAGCTAGATGGTACAGAAATCAAAACTTTGGAGGAACACAAAGGTTTAGTTAGGCATTTGAATTTTAGCCCAGATGGAAAAATAATTGCTACTGCTAGTGCTGACAAAACCGTAAAACTTTGGAATTTAGAGGGAAAAGCGATAGCAACTTTGTCTGGGCATAATGCTGAGGTGAATCGTGTCAGTTTTAGCCCCAATGGACAAACTATCGCCACTGCTAGCAGCGATAGAATTATTAAACTTTGGCAACGAGATGGAACATTAATAATGACTTTGATTGGACATCAGTCTGATGTTATGAGCGTGAGTTTTAGCCCTAATGGCAAATTTTTGCTTTCTGCTGGAGGAGATAGATTAGTGTTGCTATGGGATGTATCAGATTTAAGTTTGAAGGGACTGCAAGCAAACGGATGCAAGCAAGTGTATGATTATTTGAAGTCTAACCTAAATGCTTCATATAATTTCTGTGATTAAATGTAGTTTGATTCAAGAAGGAGAAGGACAATGAAAAAGAAAGGAACAGGTTGGATTCCAGATTATCCCGATATCAACGACTATACTTTAGAGGCTGAGGAAATTCAAAATTTAGCAAGCAATATTCAAAGTCACGGTGAGACTGCTTCGATTGAAAACTTGGCGCGAATGGTTTGTAATGCTTTAGATATATTAGCTCCTCTGGTAAAACAACAAAAAGAGAAGGAAGAAATAGATAATATCCGGGAACAATTGGAACAAAAAATTATTGGGGATGTTCAGTTTGTGGGTGTAAAATTTCACAATGTATTCAAAAAAGGAATGACTGATTCTGAGATTTTACTAATTAAGTATTACTTGCAAAGAATCAATTTAAAATGGAATTTATATTCTGAACAGACGGTAGCTTCTTCTACATTGGACGATGACACATATCGCGCGTTGCAAGACATCTTTGAATATACCTTCGGAGTAACAAGCTGTGAACGTAATGATTGTTTAATAACTAAATTTCATATAGATGTTATAAAAATATTATCTGATTTAGCTTCTGGTGATTTCACAACTTTTGGTAATTTATCTAAAAAAATGGAAGAGATCCGGAAAGAGGCTAAAGAATATGAACAAGAAATTGCTTGGTGTACATACTTTCCTCAGATTAATCTGATAAGCTTTATATATCCTATTTATGAAAAAATGAATAAACTGTATTATTTTTACCACAAAAAAAACAATACTGATACGAATAAAAAAAATAATGAAAGTAATGATTTTAGCCAATCAGAACTCACAGAAATCACAAAAATCATAGATGAATTATCTCAATTATTTAAAGAGATAGAAAATGAAAAAGTTTATGAGAATGCTTTTGATGAGGTTTTTGATGGACTTGCTTCTGCTCAACGTACTGAATTACTACAAAAATACTATCTCAGTGAAGACAAAAATATTTTTGACGATCACAGTACATTCATAAAATCAATTAGTAATAATATTATTAAAGTACAACAATTAAAAAAAGAAAGAAAAACAATACAACGCGAAAATATTGATATTCACTATGAAATATGTTTAGTTTGCATAATAATGGAAGCAATATGTTTTGAAAAACTACCATCAATTCCATATCAAGTACTAAAGGAAGAAGAAATACCTATACAAGTTCCAATCCCAAAACCATTAGTTGACTTATTTAATACAACTTTGCTCGGTATACAACTATCAACGAAATTAGAAAATAAATTAGAGAATAAATTAGAATTAGAAAATAAACTAGAAAAAAAGAAACAGCCATCCCATGAACTCATACGACAAATTACTGAAGTTCTAGCGCAGATGTTAATGCCATTAGCTCAGTACAATAACCTCAGTGAAGCTGTAGAACGAGGAATAGAGAAAATTTGGCGTTTACTAACTAATGAAGATGAGCAGCAAGAAGAGAGAAAAAATATTATCAGAGAAACAATTCAAGAGTATAACATCCGCCCTAGCATGAATTTTAGTCTGATTAATGAGTCAGATTTACACAACTTGTTACATCAAGTCTTTAAAGAGTACAAGAACCATGTAGATAAATCCCAAAATGGTGGTGATGGTATATTACAACTAAATACCTCTCAAGGTAAGACTATAGATCTCAATCAAATAATTGAGAATCTTACCCTGCCTAAATCACCCCAACCGAAAAAAGAAGAAACCGACAGTCAAAATCAAGAAGACGGAGAAACCAACAGTCAGAATCAAAAGCCTCTGTTTGAAATATCTGAAGAAGACATTACAATTAAGGCACCTGGAACCTCGCGTTCACTAGATGGACAAGCAGTCCAACGAAAAAAGACAAGTTTGCAGTTTCCTATTAACTCCAAACTTCGTAATGACATTAGAACAGTCCTGGAAGACAAAAAGCAAAAAAGCAGCGTATTTTTATCTCTGCCAGAATTTGTTGATTTAAGCTACTGGTGTTCCCCAATAGAAGACCAGGGAACATTGAACTCCTGCACGGCACACGCTGGAATTGCTTTAATGGAATATGCTGAGAAAAAAAGCCGTGGTACTTACACTGATACTTCTCCACTCTTTCTCTACAAAATCACACGCAACTTAATGCAAACACAGGGAGATTCAGGAGCTTCCGTACGGGATACAATGAAGGCAATGGTTGCATTTGGCGTTTGCCCGGAGCAATACTGGACTTACAACCAAGACAAGTTTGATGAAGAACCAACACCTTTTTGCTATTCCTTTGCAGAGAGCTACAAAGCACTCAAGTATTTTCGCCTGGACTATGGTCAAATCTCTAGATACACCCTGCTCGCGCAAGTGAAAGTACTGCTTGCTTCCGAGTTTCCCTGTATCTTTGGGTTCACACTCTACGATTCTGTTTATGATGATGCAAATGCACAAAGAGGACATATTCCCCTACCCAGCAATATAGATAAAGTTATTGGCGGTCATACAGTAGTTGCAGTTGGCTATCATGACCGCAAGGTTATCAAAAATGCAGATGGCAAAAAATCTGAGGGCGCTTTGCTGATTCGTAACTCTTGGGGAACTCGCTGGGGTCAGGGTGGCTACGGTTGGCTTCCATACGATTATGTTATTGAGGGACTAACAGCCGATTGGTGGTCGCTTCTTAAGGCAGAATGGTTGGCTAGTGGGAACTTTGGTGCAGGAGCAAGTGCATGGAGTCCTGATAAAGGAGACCCAAAGAAAGGTCTAAAACAGTAACTAATTGGAGGAAAATAATCAGGGACGAATCCAGAATAAAATTGTAAATCAGTATTTGCCAACTTGCCGCAAGAGGCGAAAATGACCTAACCCAAGTTGGTAGTGATTTGAGAAGGCGATCGCTCTGGATGTGGCGATCGCTTTTTCGCAAAAAGCGATCGAGCAATGGCGTGAAGCTCCCGCCGTTTGGGTAGTGTAGCGGGTAGGGTGGGCAATTCCTCACCTTGCTTTTTGTGTAGGCTAGTTATAGAGTTGGATTCTAAGGAGCTGAGGGTATGACTCTGGCATCAAATGGACACGCAGCTATCATTCGTACAGAACGTGGACTGACGATCGCAGGAACACGCATCACGATTTATGATGTTATGGATCATCTTAAAGCGGGATGGACACCCAAGTTGATTCGCAACTGGCTTCCTTTGACAGAAGAACAACTCAATGCAGCACTTTCCTATATTGATGCCAACCGTACTGAGGTAGAAGCAGAATATCAAACTGTTTTACAGGAAACTCAGGAGATACGAAAATACTGGGAAGACAAAAATCGTGAGCGATTGACACAAATTGCAAAGATGTCTCCAAAGCCAGGGCGCGAAGAGATTCATGCCAAACTCCAAGCCTGGAAAGCTAAGCTTGGACTCACTTCATGATTGTTCTGGTTGATCATAATCTGGAAGGTTATGTCGTTTTTCTGCAAGGAACTCTAGCCTCTGAAGGTTGGCTTGATCTTCTATCAATTCGTTTTGTGACGTTGAAAGAGGCTGGTTTAGCTGTTGACAGCAATGACCGGATCATCTGGCAGTTTGCGCAATCCAATCAAATGCTTCTTTTGACTGCGAATCGAAACGCAAAAGGAGAAGATTCGCTGGAACAAACTATCCGCGAGGAAATCACGTCTACATCGCTACCCGTAATTACGATTGGAAGTTTTGAGCGACTCATTGAACGGGAGTATCGGGAGCAATGTAGCGCCCGTCTTGCTGACATTGTGCTGTACATTGAAAACTATTTGGGTGTGAGTCGGCTTTTCATTCCATGAGGTTATCAGTTCTGGTCAAGCAGGAGCGATGAAAAACCCGGTTTCTGTCGTCGAAAAGACTGATCTTTCGTTGAGCCACCTTAAAGAAACCGGGTTTTTGGGATGACTGTACCGATGAGCTAGGGGACTGGCTCTCTCGTTGGGCAACGTCAAGACAAAGGTTACCGTTGTTGCAAATTATCTTATCAGCAACCGTATTTTCTTACTCATTACCAGATTGAGCCTGCTTAGGCACGACAAGAACTTTATCCACACGGTTACCATCCATATCCATGACCTCCAACCGCAAACCTTGCCATTCAAAATGATCTGCTGCAGAGGGTATGCGACCCAGATGCGTCATGACAAAACCACCTAAGGTTTGATAACTTCCTCGGTTTTCGTGTGAGAACTCGTCAACATCGAATAATTCAAAAAACTCATCTACAGACAACATACCATCTAACAACCAGGAACCATCCTCTCGTCGCACAATTTGAGGATCTTCCTGGTCATCAACAGAAGGAACATCACCAACAATTTCTATCATCACGTCATTGAGAGTCACTAATCCCTGAATCACGCCGTATTCATCGACGACTAGCGCCATGTGAGTGACGGTTTGCTTGAACAACTCCAAAACTTTCAAGCCTCGGGTGCTTTCTGGCACGTATACGGGCTGTCGTAATCCCACAGTCAAATCCAACTTCTCACCGCAGAAACTTCGGGCTAATAAGTCAGTGACTGGGATAATACCCAGCACATTGTCAAGTCCTCCCTGACAAACTGGATACCGGGAATAGCCACCATCAATAATCTTCCGGCGGTTTTCTTCAGTGGAGTCCTCCAAGTCCAGCCAGACAATATCTGGTCGGGGTGTCATGAACGAATTGACTGGGCGATCGCCGAAGCGAAACACTCGTGCGACCATATCTTGTTCTGCTTCTTCAAAGGTACCTTCTTCGGTTCCTTGCTCGATCAAGATTTTAATTTCTTCTTCGGTGACTTGTGGTTCTGTTGAAGGACCAATACCCAATATTCTCAGCACCAAATCTGTAGAAGCGCTCAATAGATAAACTGCTGGGGAAGCTAGTGCAGACAACGCTCGCATTGGAATCGCGACAGCTGTAGCAATTCGTTCTGGGTTGTTTAATGCCAGACGCTTCGGCACCAGTTCGCCAATAATCAGCGATAGATAGGTTATGATCAAGACCACGATGACGACAGCGATCGCTTCACTATATGGTGCCAACAAGGGAACGAACTTCAGATAAGGTGCCAGTTTTTCGGCAATGGTCGCTCCGCCGAAAGCACCAGTGAGGATACCTATGAGCGTAATCCCAATTTGAACCGTAGACAAAAATTGATTTGGAGCCTCTGCCAGTTTCAAGGCAGCTCGTGCTTTAGAATCTCCTTGATTGGCAAGCTGTTGCAGGCGTACCTTCCGTGACGAGACAATCGCCATCTCAGACATAGAAAACACCCCGTTAGCAATTATGAGCACCACAATAAAGAAAATCTCGAAAGTATAGGAGGACATGTTTAGAATTGCGGCTTATGAGAGCAAACTGAATTTAAATCTTAGTATCCAGTATCGAAGGTTTTGTAATACAACAATCTGAATCTAGAAAAAATAGTCATTAGTGCTTAATCCCTAGGTAACACTGTTTTGTATATTAGCTATGAATTCAGTGCGGTTATTGTACTCGTACAACGAGGGTGGAAATAATCCGATTATAAAAAAGAAACAAAGAGCTTATGTGGTTAGTGTTTGCGCTTTCTCCTTCCGCTTTCTCCTCCCGCTACCGGATTGTACTAAGTATTAATGACTGTATAGCCAGACTTCTTCCTCTGTCTAGACTTTTAAAATAGTTGAAGTAAGCGTTACTATTATGCTTGCCCGTGAGCAGGACTTCCTCATAATTTTGTGATATGTCATTTTCTTCCATTGTGCGTACTTTGGGCCGGTCTGGGCTCACCACTGAACTCCTTTCTAAGCTCAGTCGCCAACAAGAGTTACTGTTAAGTGGTATTCCTCGCTTACCCAAAGGTTTGGTCGCTTCGGCGTTAGCTCAAACCCAGAGCAAGAATTTGTTTGTGGTCTGTGCGACTCTGGAGGAAGCTGGACGCTGGACAACACAACTAGAAGCGATGGGGTGGCAAACTGTACATTTCTACCCAACCTCAGAGGCGTCTCCATACGAACCCTTTGATCCCGAAA
The DNA here is from genome assembly GCA_012031965.1 of Scytonema sp. RU_4_4. GTDB lineage: Bacteria > Cyanobacteriota > Cyanobacteriia > Cyanobacteriales > Nostocaceae > Brasilonema. The sequence continues at coordinate 5,056 of JAAUSC010000217.1, read as the reverse complement.
CTGAAATGACTTGGGGACAGATGCAAGTCCTCGCGGATTTGGTGCAACTTGGTAGAGGGAGAGATGGGGAAGATGGGGAAGATGGGGGAGATGGGGGAGCAAAATCTCCCTCATCTTCCTCGTTCAAGATGGCGATTGTCGCTACTGTTGCTGCGCTACAACCTCATCTACCACCAGCAGAAGCTTTTAAACCTTTCTGCCTTACTCTCAAACGTGGTATGGAATTTGACCTAAATACCTTCAGTGAACAAATCACTAAACTGGGGTATGAAAGAGTTCCATTGGTGGAAACAGAAGGGCAGTGGAGTCGGCGTGGCGATATTGTTGACGTGTTTCCAGTGTCCTCAGAGTTACCCGTACGCCTAGAATGGTTTGGCGATGAAATTGAGCAGTTACGGGAATTTGACCCAGCAACCCAACGTTCCGCCGCCCTTGACAAAATAGACCAGCTGATTTTGACTCCCACAAGCTTTGCTCCTATCGTAATGACAGTACTCAAAGATAGTGCTGAGTTTCAACAGCTGAGTGCTGAGTTCAATGATGACTCAGAACTTATCACTCAGGAGTCAGCACTATTGGAAGGTAGCCGCCGCTTTTTGGGGTTAGCCTTTGATAAACCAGCTTCTGTGTTAGATTATTTACCTGAAAATACTTTAATTACTATTGATGAGCCAGAACAGTGTCACGCACACAGCGATCGCTGGGTAGAAAATGCAGAAGAACAATGGCAACTTTTGGGGATCACAGAAGTAGAGGAAGCAGGGGAAGTAGGGGAGATTTCTAGCTCGTTGCCAAGAATTCATCGCTCTTTTGAGGAATGTCTGGCTGATACAACAAGATTTCTCAAATTAAATTTATCAGAACTGGTTGAGGAAAACAGTGGCATTAATCTTGCCAGTCGCAGAGTGCCAGTTATGCCACACCAATTCGCTAAAATTGCAGAAACACTCAGACAAGAACGCGATCGCAGGTTCTCGGTTTGGCTGATGTCTGCCCAGCCTTCGCGTTCTGTGTCCTTATTGCAAGAACATGACTGTCCCGCCCAGTTTATTCCTAACCCCCGCGACTACCAAGCGATTGAAAAGCTACAAATCAATCACACACCAGTCGCCCTAAAATATTCCGGTCTTGCTGAACTCGAAGGTTTCATTCTACCGACATTCCGACTGGTTGTTGTTACTGATCGTGAATTTTACGGTCAGCACTCCCTGGCGACTCCCAGCTACATCCGTAAGCGGAGAAAAGCTGCTTCTAAACAAGTTGATCCCAATAAGCTGCGTCCGGGAGATTTTGTTGTTCATAAGAATCACGGTGTAGGTAAATTCCTCAAGTTAGAAAGTCTCACACTTAACGACGAAACTCGTGAGTATTTGGTGGTACAGTATGCGGACGGCTTATTGCGTGTCGCAGCTGACCAAGTTGGTGTTTTGTCGCGGTTGCGTACGACAAGCGATAAACCACCAGAACTCAACAAAATGACGGGTAAGGCTTGGGAAAATACAAAGAATCGAGTCCGTAAAGCTATTAAAAAATTAGCAGTGGACTTACTCAAGCTTTATGCATCGCGATCGCAACAAAAAGGCAATGCTTTCGCCCACGATACACCTTGGCAGCAAGAATTAGAAGACTCGTTTCCCTACCAACCCACAACTGATCAGCTCAAAGCAACACAAGATGTGAAACGGGATATGGAGAGCGATCGCCCAATGGATCGCTTAGTTTGCGGAGATGTCGGTTTTGGCAAAACAGAAGTCGCCATTCGCGCTATTTTCAAAGCTGTCACCTCTGGTGGAAAACAAGTAGCACTGCTTGCGCCGACAACCATCCTGACTCAGCAACATTACCATACACTCAAAGAACGCTTTGCTCCTTACCCCATTAACGTAGGGTTACTTAATCGCTTCCGTAGTGCTGAAGAACGCCGCGATATTCTCAAACGACTAGCGACAGGAGAGTTAGATATCGTTGTCGGGACACATCAACTTTTAGGTAAAAGCGTCACCTTCCGTGATTTAGGACTTTTGGTAGTTGACGAAGAACAACGGTTTGGAGTTAACCAAAAAGAGAAAATCAAAAGCCTGAAAACTCAGGTTGATGTGCTGACTCTTTCTGCAACTCCGATTCCCCGCACCTTATATATGTCCTTATCAGGTATTCGGGAAATGAGTTTGATTGCGACACCACCGCCATCCAGACGACCAATTCAAACTCATTTATCACCGATGAATCCTGAAAGCATACGCAGTGCAATTCGTCAAGAGCTCGATCGAGGGGGACAAGTGTTTTACGTCGTTCCGCGAGTTGAGGGAATTGAGGAAATAGCAGGAGAGTTGCGGGAGATGATACCGAGTGCGAGAGTTGCGATCGCCCACGGTCAAATGGATGAAAGCCAGTTAGAATCTACAATGCTTTCTTTCAGTAACGCGGAAGCGGATATCCTCGTTTGTACCACAATTATTGAATCTGGTTTGGACATTCCACGAGTCAACACTATCTTAATTGAAGATGCTCACCGCTTTGGATTAGCTCAACTGTATCAACTGCGGGGTCGTGTTGGTCGTGCGGGAATTCAAGCTCATGCATGGTTATTTTATCCCAAGCAACGGACGTTATCCGATGCTGCACGCCAGCGGTTACGAGCAATTCAAGAATTTACGCAACTGGGTTCTGGGTATCAATTGGCAATGCGTGATATGGAAATCAGGGGTGTGGGTAACTTGCTGGGTGCAGAACAGTCGGGACAAGTGGAAGCTATCGGTTTTGATTTATACATGGAAATGCTAGAAGAAGCTATCCGTGAAATCAGAGGGCAAGAAATTCCTAAAGTTGATGATACACAAATTGACCTCAACCTCACAGCCTTTCTTCCAGCCGATTACATCACCGATTTGGATCAAAAGATGAGTGCTTACCGTGCGGTTGCGGCTGCAAAATCCAAAGAAGAATTATTGCAGATTACTGCTGAATGGAATGACCGATACGGTGCAATTCCTAAACCAGCGACTCAACTGTTGCGGGTGATGGAATTGAAACAACTTGCGAAAAAACTAGGATTCAGCCGGATTAAACCAGAAAACAAGCAGCACATCGTTTTAGAAACGCAGATGGAAGAACCTGGTTGGAATTTGCTGGCTCAAAATTTATCAGAAAGCCTCCGGTCACGCTTTGTTTACTCTCCTGGTAAAGTGACAGTGCGGGGTTTAGCAGTTCTCAAGGCAGATCAACAATTGCAAACCTTAATTGATGCTTTGGGTAAGATGCAGGGTGCTGTTGTGGAGGAGGCGGTTGTGTGAAATGAAAAGTTGGCAACCGCCTATCTTTCTTCACTTTTTCTGGAGAACGAAACTGCAGATGCACGCAGATAAAAAGAGCGATAGCGTAAGCGCAAGCGTTCGCCCTTGGCGTGCGCGGAGCGTGTGCTTTGCACTCAGCGCTGCTGCTTTCAGCAGATCGCCTAGTATTTTTCATTCTCATGCAGTGAGTGGACAAGATTGTTAACTCGTGGACGAGTGTTTGAGACTCGTGAGCGAGTGTTTGGAACTCGTGAGCGAGTGTTTGGAACTCGTGAGCGAGTGTTTGAGACTCGTCCACGAGTGTTTGGAACTCGTGAGCGAGTGTTTAGAACTCGACGACGAGTGTTTGAGACTCGTGAGCGAGTGTTTGGAACTCGACGACGGTTTAAGGTAAAATAGTTGCGTAGCAGTGAGATTAATATGACAGCTACTCTACCTATCACCCAATCAACAGAACTTTTTTACCCCAGCGCTGACGGTACACCTGTGGCGGAAACCTATGACCACCTTTATGCTTTGTTAACGACCCTAGAAGTTCTAAAACAATATTTGTCAGATCGTCAAGCGACTGTTTTAGGTAATCAATTTCTGTACTACGCACAAGGTTTTCCTAAGCTGCGGGTAGCGCCAGATGTGATGGTGATTTTTGATGTGACACCAGGTGGTCGTGATAGCTATAAAATCTGGGAAGAGGGTCAAGTACCAATCGTGATTTTTGAAATGACATCGGCGGGTACGAAAGACCAAGACCAAATTTTCAAAAAAACCCTGTACGAGCAACTAGGCGTAAAGGAGTACTGGTTATTTGATCCCAAAGGCGAGTGGGTGGAAGAACAGTTGCGCGGATATCGCTTGCGAGGAGAAACTTACGAATCTATCCAAGATAAGCGTAGCGAACCGTTACAGCTACGTTTGCAAATTGAAGGAAGGCTCATTGGCTTTTATCGAGAAGACACAGGAGAAAAGCTGCTGATCCCCGACGAACTACGAGAAGCGCTACGTCAAGAGGTATTGGCAAGACAGCAAGCAGAGGAACAGGCGGAACAAGAACGTCAACGTGCTGAACAAGAACGCCAACGTGCTGAACAAGCAGAGTTGCAGGTTAGACAGTTGCAGGAAAGGTTGCGTTCCCTTGGTGTCAATCCTGATGGGATTGATTGACACTCGCAGGAGTCGCTTTGCAGTGACAGCGAATGACTGAAAACCTCAAATTGTAGATGTTGTTGGTCAATTCGTGATGGGTTTGATCCCTCATTGACTCGTTCCTAGCCTCAGGCTGGGAATGCAGGCTTTGAGGCTCTGCCTCAACCAAGATAGCAGAGGCTCTGCCTCTTGGTAGCGCATTCCCATGCTGAGCACGGGAACGAGAGGTTAGAGGGGTGTGACCCCTCATCAATTCGCCAACAGCATCATAAATTCAGGGGCTTGCATCCTTTTTCTTTTTTTGTTAGCGCAGCGGTTTATTCCCTCCTTTGAATTTTGAATTTTGAATTTGTTAGCGCAGCGTACCGCAGGTAGCGTTTGCGTAGCGCCCCTCTTAGGGGCTAGCGAGGGTCATTAGAGTAATTTATATCTTGGTATTTTGTGACATATCTCACATTACACTGGTGAGACAATAGCTAGAATAAGATGTTCTTATAAGTCATATCAAGACAGAATATAGCTTAAGTATGAGCGAAAACGACTCTTCTTATCAAAAAATTACACCTCAAGGTACTGTGTGGTTTTAGCTGGAGTCGTTTTACATTCGAGATATGAAATGA
>JAAUSC010000216.1 GCA_012031965.1 Scytonema sp. RU_4_4 | reverse complement strand
TCAGGATATTTCCACATTGCCTCAGAAAGACTAACACCATTTTGAACATCAGTGCTAATGCCCAAATAGCTTGTTTCAGTTTAGGATTGCTACACTGCTGGGCTAACACACTCAAACTTCTAACAATTGGCACTCCCGCATTAACTAAAGCAGCAAATTGACGAGAAAAGACAGCTTTCTCCTTCACTGAAACGTACGTAAATTTTGTTTGAAATTGTTTGAAGTCAAAGCCTTGAGATTGTTTTTTGAGATTCTGTACTACATAACCCTGTCGCCTAAGATGAGTATGGGCTTGATCTAAAGATTTAGCCACAATTTTTTCTATTTTCGATTTTCCTTGCGAGTCCCTAACACGAGCAACAAATATTGGCATACTAAGCAATTCACGCATTTGCTCATTCAAAATTCAAAAATAAGAAATCTACGACTCTCCAAGCATCCTGCTTGTTGACTTTGTTAACTTAAAGTTTAATGTGCTTTGACTGCTGCTCCTGTTCTTGCTCCTGCTGGTAGTGCAGCACTCATAAAACGCTGAATTTCATCTGGTTTAGAAGTTTTAGACATCGCTGCTTCCAAGGAGATAACTCCTGCTTTATATAAATCTGCTAAAGCCTTTTCTAAAGTTTGCATTCCTAATTTACCTCCAATCTGGATAGTAGAGTAAATTTGAGATGTTTTACCTTCACGAATTAAGTTAGAAATAGCAGGAGTCACAACCATAATTTCTTGAGCCATCACTCGACTCAATTCGCCAGGTTTCGGATTTTTTCTAGAAATTAAAGTTTGGCTAAAGACTGCCACCAATGAGTTAGACAACTGTACTCGCACTTGGGTTTGTTTTTCTGGTGGGAAAACGTCAATAATTCTGTCTACAGTTTGTGCTGCCGAATTTGTATGCAAAGTTCCAAACACTAAGTGTCCTGTTTCAGCCGCAGAAATCGCTAACGAAATTGTTTCCAAATCGCGCATTTCCCCTACGACAATAATATCTGGATCTTCCCGCAATGCTGCTCTTAAAGAATTAGCAAAGCTTTTCGTATCTTCACCAAGCTGCCTTTGGTGAATTAAACTTTTAATAGGTTCATAAACAAACTCAATCGGGTCTTCAATTGTCAAAATATGCTCTGCTCTGGTGCGATTAATTAAGTCAGTTATGGCGGCTAAGGTAGTAGTTTTGCCAGAACCCGTCGGACCTGTTACCAAAATTAATCCTCTTGGTTTTTCTGACATTTCTCGTACAACGTCTGGCAAACCTAATTTTTCAAAGTTTGGAATTTGAGAACTTAATGCTCGTAAACAAGCGGCGTAAGTACCACGTTCTTTGTAAACATTGACCCGAAAACGAGCTAATCCTTTAACACCATAAGAACAATCTAACTCCCAGTTTTGCTCTAAGGTTTGACGCTGAGAGTTATTGAGCATACTGAAAATAAGTCTTTGACACTGATCTGCTGATAATGGCTGGTCGCCGATGGGTGTAAGTTTGCCACTGAGTCGAAAATAGGGAGGCAAACCTGCAGATAAATGCATGTCTGAACCACCCATTTCAATCAACTTCTCCATCAAATATTCAATCATCATTTCCATTTTTTTGCTTTTTTGTTATTTGTTTCTAACTAATAACTAGGGAGTCACTACTCTTGAAATCGTGGTGTCATACAGTATGGACAATCCAACCATTCAGGTTGCAGTCCAGCATGACAAGTCCGGCAAGTTAAAGTATTCTTACGTTTGGCTTTTAACTCTGCTTCCAAACCTATATCAGTGAACGTGACTCTTTCTACTTCTTCTAAGGTGGTGTAACCTTGACGCACTAAGTCCAGGCTGTAAGCTAGTAGGGTTTTCATCCCTTCTTCCACCGCCACTTCTTTGATGCGTTCCGTTGGTGCATCTTTGGAAATCAAGGCTTGCAGGCGTTCTGTGATTCGCATGACTTCATAAACACCACAACGTCCTTTGTAACCAACGCCATGACACTCTGGGCAAAGCTGATTATTTGCTTTAGCTTGTTGAATTTGCTCACAAGTGAGGGTGTTTGCCTTATAGAAAATAACACCTGCTTCTTGATTTGCTGATAAACCGTAGCGAGCTAGTTCTGCTGTGGTGGGAGTGTAAGGAATGCAACAGTTAAGACAGACGCGTCGTACTAAGCGCTGTGCTAACACACCAATCAGAGAGCCGGAAATCATGAAAGACTCAATCCCCATTTCTCCCAAACGGGCGATCGCCCAGGCGCATCATTCGTATGTAGAGTTGTGAAAACCAAGTGACCAGTCAATGCTGCTTCAATTGCCGTTTTTGCCGTTTCCTTGTCTCGCGTCTCACCCACGAGAAGCACATCAGGATCTTGTCGCAAAAAGGCTCGCAAAGTCGTCGCAAAATCCAGACCTTTTTCCCGAATCACCTGCACTTGAGTAATTCCAGGTAAGCTGTACTCAATTGGGTCTTCTACCGTACAGATGTTGATACCTGAAGAGTTCCGTTCCGAAAGTGCTGAATATAACGTTGTTGTTTTACCAGAACCTGTCGGTCCAGTCACCAGAATCAAACCAAAAGGACGGCTGATCATTTCCTTGACAATTTGCAAAGTTTCTGCATCAGTAATAAGCTTATCCAATCCCAATTGAGTTGCAGAGTTATCCAAAATCCGCAGAACGACCTTTTCCCCGTAGCGACTGGGCAAGGTACTGACGCGGAAGTCCACCTTACGTCCCTCGAACATTCGTCTCATGCGTCCATCTTGAGGTAAACGCCGTTCAGCAATATCTAGATTGGCAATAATTTTGAAACGAGTTGTCACAGCAGGAATAATTTTTTTGGGTAGAGGGTCAAAAGCCTGACTCAGAACACCATCCTTGCGAAAACGAATGCGTAAGTTTTCTTCCTGCGGTTCTACATGAATATCAGAAACCTTCTCATGTAGTGCTTTGGCAAGAATTCTATTAACCAAATTGATCACCGGAGCATCCTCAGCACCCTTCATCGCTGCGGCTAAGTCAGCGTCCTTATCTTCAGGCGCATCATCTAAATTGAGATTGTCTAGATTTTCTAAGTCCTGATTGATATCTGTAAACTTTTCCCGTTCCAAGTGCTTTTGCCGAACAGTCATCTCATCCAAATATTGGTTAATAAGTTGCTGGTAATCCTCTTGAGTAATGACCATCCGTTGTAATGTCCATCCCTGCGGACGCAAGATGTGGTTCAAGTCATCCGAAGCTTCTAAGTTATCCGGATCTACCATCGCCACCAAAACTGAGGGCGGATTTTCGTCTGCATTCTTTGCTAGTGGTATCAAGTGATGACGACGACAGATATCTACTGAAATGAGGGTATCAATCAGTTGACTCATTGTGGTTGTGCCAATCTGACTCACCTCTAAATCAAGAGACTCAACACCGTAGAGTATTTTGAGTTCAAATAACTGCTGCTTCTTATGTAATCTATATAGCTCTGGTGACAACTGTCGTCCTGAAATGGATTCCAGCACTTCTGTCAGGGGTCTGCCAGACTTACGACTTTCAATCAGTGCTTGTCTCATCTGTTCGCTATTGACAAAGCCAGATTGCACTAGTTTGTTGCCAAAGGGCGAGAACTCTAGTTTTGCAGTAACAGCAGTACTACGCCTTTGTGGTAACGAGTCAGACATATATGAGCAATTAGTTATAGAAACTCCGATTAGATTATTCCCATGCTGTGAGGAGGAATTGACATCTACACTGAGTCAAATTAAGACAAAATTTTTTAAAATGACTAGCGATTGAGACTAGGATCAACCTTCTCTAGGTAAGCTCGAAAGATTTGATGTGCGGTTTTGTGGTCGCCTTTTGGGGTCAGATTGCACAACAACCATAAAGCTCTACTTTGATAACATCTCGGTTTATCTGTCGCAATTAACCGACCAAGGTGTTCACAATTCCAACCGGGAAAAGTGTACTCCCAATCAGCAAAAACATGAAGGGCTTGTTTGAGCCGCTCAATTGTTAGCCCTGGCTCAAAAGCAATGTGGTCAATACCAGCAACAAATTTTGCCTCCTTTCTCTCAAATGGACATAACCCACGACCTGTATCAAAAATATGTGTATCTGATAGACCGATCCCATAATGCCAAAATGGGTCAGATGGATTTTGCCAGTTGAATAAACGCCCGTATCGTTCACTTGAGGGGTCAACGAGACACTCTATTTCTTTTATTCTCTTCTCGACTTGTTCTACAGACAACGACATACGTGAAGGGGAATTTACTAACTGCTGCTTATCAAGTTAACCAGAAACTCTCAGCTTAACCAATAATCTCAATGGCTCTTGAAACCGCGAAGACTTTTTCTAAGTTTTGTGAGAATGTTGCAAACTCAATATTTGATGTAAATTGCTCAATTGCAATATCTTCATCGTCCTTTCAACGCAGCGACGTGTTGGGCAGTTCAAGGGATTAACGGTAGACGACGAACACGGATACGACTTGGCTCAACCGTCACCATTGCTCCTTGCTCTAGGTCTTCTTCACATTGCTCAATGACAGTTTGCAATAAGTTAGCAAAGGCTTGAGCACGTAACCCTTCTATACGGATGCGAATCACAGAAGGTGAAGTCGCGTTTGCCAGAGCCAACAAAGCATGAAAATCTGCATCAATGGTCACAACTACACGGTTATCCTCTCTGGCTCTCTGAAGGATATCTGTATCCTCTGCGGCTGATAAATTAATCTCAGCAACGTGAATAGTATCAAGCCCCGCTTCCGTCAACAAAGCAGATGCAGAACGCGGTAACCCCTGATCAAGCAGCAGTTTCATTGTTCTCGGGTAGCTTGATGATGCGATCATCTAAGTAAGCAGCCGCAAAAATTAAGGCTTGCCGAATATCTTCATCTTCTAACTCCGGGAACTCTTGATGCAATTCTTCTCGATCAGGATAGATAGCTAATAACTCTATCACCCGGCGCACTGTAAGACGCAGGTGACGAATGCAGGGCTGCCCATTCATACGAGCAGGATTGCTGGTGATACGGTCTAATTTCATGCTGATAGCTCCACAGAGTGCTGTTGTTAGTCATCCTAGTGTGAACCTATATTAGTGTGAACCTATATTACTGATAAGCCTCAAGGCACTACCTTCACCGATAGCTTCAGGATAACCCGGATCTTGCTTGAATTACCGATATCGCATAAGTAAATAAGCGTAAGTTCTACAGTTAAGGTCTATGCTGGATTAAATGGAGAATATTCGCCAAACTTTGATGACGCAAAAAGTCTTGTGCAGTGGGTTTGATAATTGAGCCGATGCCTTTACCCAAACCCTGAGCTTCTGCTTGCACACCTGCACGCGCCTGCACTGCAAGCTCTCCCGCATGGTATAACATTGTCATTTCCTGCTCTTCTTATGGACGACAGATGCCAAAACACCTACAAACCAGGCATTCCAACATAACCTGGCAATTGCTTAATTCGCTCAATCCAAGCCATTACATGAGGATAAGTCTCCAGAAAAATCTTGCCATCTGGTGCTAATGCTACGTAAGGAAAGCAAGCTACATCGGCAATAGTTGGACTGTTGCACTCTAACCAAGAACACTCACTCAAGTGGTTGTCCAAAATCTGCAGTGTTTGATGTGCTTTTTGAAGCGCTAGCTCTAAGTCTATTTTCGCGTTGAATAAGAAGAAATGTAATCTGGCGGCAGCAACACCATGTTGAATTTCGTTAGCTGCAGTAGACAACCACTGCATCACTTTACTCATCGGTTCCGCTTCTGTGGGTAGCCAGTCTTCGCCGCCATAACGCCGCGCTAAATAAACTAAAATTGCTTGGGCATCCCGAATCACCACATCGCCATCTCTAAGAACTGGCACTTGTCCGAATGGGTTGAGTTTCAGAAATTCTTCTGTTTTGTGTTCGTCTTTGTTCAAAGCGACGGGTACACGCTCATACTCTAACCCCAGGAGGGACAGCATCAGCCGTACTTTATGGCAATTTCCTGACAGATTGACGTCGTATAGCTTAATCATGAATTTCCCCTTAATAATATGGCACCTAGACTTAAACCGAACGTTCTGTCTACAAAAAAACTGTACCGACTATTCGGTACAATGTCAATGAGTTAAGAGGATCTTGTTTAATGTCCCAAGAATCTAAAGAAAAAGTCATCGTCCAACTAACAAAAGTCTTTCGTCAATACGGCTATGAAGGCGCAACCCTAGCACGATTATCAGAAGCAACAGGTTTAGGTAAAGCCAGCCTGTATCACCATTTCCCGAAAGGCAAGGAAGAGATGGCAGCGGCTGTGCTTGAGTCAATGGGTGATTGCGTAGAAGCTAACATTCTTGCACCGCTACGGGGCTGTGGTGAACCCCTGGAGCGAATTCGTGTGATGACAACGAATGTAGATAAACTTTACAGTGGTGGTAAACAAAGTTGTCTTTTAGCAGTGCTTGCCCTTGGTGAAGCGAAAGACTTGTTTCACAACGAAATTCGTAATGCCCTCCATGTTTGGATTAATACCTTAGCAGAGGTATTGATCGGAGTGGAAATTGAGCATTCTCAAGCACAGCAAAGAGCCGAAGATGCTATTTTAAAAATTCAGGGTTCTCTTATACTAGCGCGGAGCTTAGATAATACCGCACCCTTTAAGCGTGTACTTGAGCGCCTCCCTGAGGAACTTTTGCAAACTTAGGGAAAGCTCAGTAGAGAATAAAAGATAATAAATATACAGACAATACAAGAAAATACCCTTAAATCGTTGCAGACATTTCACGTTGGCTTTATTTTGCAAAAAACAATAACTCGTCATAGAAAGCAAGCTTGTGCTCTTGGCAGATTTTTTACCTTACGGTAAGCCGCCCAAGAAGCGTATACGCCAACATACTCAGCATTTGTCAAAATAGATGACGGTGACCAAATAAAGATGAAGGATGAAATATTATGTACTTCACTTTATACTTCATACAATTCTACAGAAAGCCATCCGCAGGGTGACCACTTTTTGAAGAGATGGGGATAACTACCCAACACAGTATCTGGGAAGAGTGCAAAATGATAGACGAAGATAAACAGCAAAACAACACAAACCAGCAATCAGGTGAAGAAAGCGAGGAAAAGCAAGCAATGACAAGCGACTCTACAACTCAAATCAATGCCAACGCAACCCAAGGCGAGGTAACCGAACCAGTAGCAAATCAAACCGAGGTCTCTGAAGATACAGCAACACAGAATCAAAGCAATGGTGTTGCTGCAACAGTTGAGGGTGCTAGTGCTGATTTTGCAGCTAAAGAAGCAGCACTTCACCAACAAAATGAGTCTCTAAAAGCACAGGTAGAAGAACGTAGCACTCAGTATATGCGGATCGCAGCTGATTTTGAGAATTACCGCAAAAGGAATCAAAAAGAGAAAGAAGACTTAGAACAACAGATCAAGCGAAACACAATTACTGAATTATTACCAATCGTCGATAATTTTGAACGAGCAAGAGCGCAAATTAAACCCCAAAATGATGGGGAGATGACGATTCACAAAAGTTACCAAGGTGTTTACAAGCTATTAGTAGATAGCTTAAAGCGCTTGGGCGTCTCACCAATGCGTCCTGATGGTCAATCATTCGATCCGAACTTACACGAAGCAGTATTGCGGGAACCTACGGATGAATATCCTGAAGGAACGGTGTTAGAAGAGTTAGTACGCGGATATTACTTGGGCGATCGCGTGCTGCGCCATGCAATGGTGAAAGTGGCTGCTCCGAAGGAAGATGTATCCTCTTCTGAGGAAAATCAGTCGAGTCCAGCCGATAGCTAAGCTGTATTCGCTCGCCTTACTGATAAAAAGTGCCTGGGAAACTGGGGCGAGCAATCTAACCACAAAAACAGATAATCCGCGAAACATTACGCCCAGAGGTTAGCAACCTTTACCCGGTGTTCGTGTATCGCTAACACCGGACCGAAGTTGCTCAAAACTTTAGGGAAAAGCACTCAGTAAAAATACTGCTGTAAAAAGGCTGATATTTATGGGAAAAGTTATTGGGATCGATCTAGGCACTACCAACAGTTGTGTCGCGGTTCTGGAAGGTGGTCAACCAATAGTTATTGCTAATTCAGAAGGTGAACGAACGACTCCTAGTATTGTGGGATTCGGTATGGGTGGCGAACGCTTGGTTGGTCAACTAGCAAAGCGTCAAGCTATCACGAACGCCCTAAATACAATTATCAGTATTAAACGATTTATCGGTCGTCGTTGGGATGACACCATAACAGAACGCGATCGCCTTTCTTACACCTGTGTCAAAGGTCGAGATGATACCGTTGACGTACTCCTTCGCGGACGTCATTACACACCACAAGAAATCTCCGCTATGATCCTGCAAAAACTGAAACAGGATGCGGAAGACTTTTTAGGTGAACCTGTCCAAAAGGCAGTCATCACAGTACCAGCATATTTTACAGATGCCCAAAGACAAGCGACCAAAGACGCTGGTACTATTGCCGGACTAGAAGTTTTGCGGATTATCAATGAACCGACTGCTGCTGCTTTAGCCTTTGGATTGGACAAACAAGACCAAGAGCAGCTCATTCTCGTATTTGACTTAGGAGGCGGGACCTTCGATGTCTCCATCCTACAATTGGGGGATGGAGTGTTTGAAGTGAAGGCGACTTGTGGGAACAACCACCTGGGTGGAGACGATTTTGATCACTGTATTGTCCTCTGGATGATGGCACGCTTCCAGGAAGAAGAGAAAGTTGACCTTTCTGAGGACAAAATTGCTTTGCAACGTTTGCGAGAAGCGGCGGAAAAGGCAAAAATTGAACTTTCTAGTCGGATCAGCACTTCAATTAACTTGCCTTTTCTCACTGCGGATGAAACAGGACCGAAGCATTTGCAGATGGAACTCAGCCGCGCCAAATTTGAAGAGTTAACGACACATTTAGTCGAAGCAACCATTGAACCGATGAGTCAGGCGCTCAAAGACGCAGAACTCAAACCACAAGACATTGATCGGATAATTTTAGTCGGTGGTTCCACTCGCATTCCTGCTGTTCAAAACGCCCTAGTCAAATTTTTTCATGGCAAAACTCCAGATCGCTGTGTCAACCCCGACGAAGCAGTCGCACTAGGAGCAGCGATCCAAGCTGGGGTACTGGGTGGTGAAGTTGATAATTTGCTTTTATTAGATGTCACGCCCCTATCTCTGGGAATTGAAACATTGGGAGAAGTGTTCACCAAAATCATCGAACGCAACACCACAATTCCAACCAGCCAGTCCCAAATCTTTTCCACAGCAGTTGATGGGCAAACCTCCGTGGAAATTCACGTCCTCCAAGGTGAACGAGCAATGGCACGGGATAACAAGAGTTTGGGCAAATTTCTTCTTCTAGGAATTCCGAGCGTTAACCGTGGTGTACCGCAAATTGAGGTCTGTTTTGAAATTGATGTTAATGGTATCCTCAAAGTTGCAGCACAAGACAAAGGCACTCTTCGAGAACAAAGTATTCTGATTAGCAATACAGGTGGCTTGAGTACCAACGAAGTTGAAAGGATGCGGCAACAAGCCGAAATATTTGCCGAAGAAGACAAAAAACGTATGCAACTGGTTGAACTGAAAAACCAGGCAGATCATCTACTGTACAGTTACGAATCAACCTTAAAGCATCATGGTGATATGGTTGGCGATCAGATCAGAGTCTTGGCAAATGAAAAAGCCATACAGCTACGAGCAGCAATGACAGATGAGGCTATCTACTTAGCTGAATTCAAACAACACCTAGATGACTTCCAACAAACTCTGTTTAACATTGGCTCCCAACTATATAACCGCGTTAATAGCCAAACTCATACAACAGTCGAAGCTTCAGATAATCAATTGACTTTAGAATCAGCAGCGCTCGTTAGTGGAACGTCAACACCATTGGACTTTGAGTTTAAAGACGAGAGTACGATGCAGGTTGATTACGAGGCAATAGACTAGAGGATTGCTAGTAACTGGGTTTTGATAGCTCATTGCTCATAGTATCGTGAGGTGTTAACTGCTATGATTCTGAATATTTGACTCAACAAGGGATGTAGCAGCACAATAGTTGTGTGCAAAAGTGACAGATTCTAGATATTCATTCTTCTACACTGTTTTATTATTCAATCTCTAAAATTGGCTTGTCAGGTTGCCCTACACCATACATCTCTGGTAATACCTAACCTTTCATGAACGGTTTTCCACACTTTTTAGTGCGGTTAGCTCCTCTGTAAAATGAGCAGAGCCTTTGCCATCTACGTAGCACAATTGTAAAAGAGACAGCCTCAGGCTATTGCTTTTGTCGTTTACCATGAGGAAAGCACCTGTTGCTGTTGTCAGTAGTGAGTAAAGATTTTTCTGGTATCAACTTAGTCTTTGATTTCAAAACTAATTCCAGATTCTTTGACTCAGTACTCGGCATTCAGAACTGTTATGGTGATTTTTGTATAAGGGAAAAGGTAAAATTTTAGTATTAATAAAACTTAACTATTGCCTTCTGCCTTCCCGAACTTCTGAGCGGTGGCAGTCGCCGTTCAAAGTTCTCTTTGTATAGCTGCTCTCTACCTTTATAACTTTCACCTTTGCTATATGGCTCGCGATTATTATGAAGTTCTAGGTGTCTCTCGTGACGCCGACAAAGAAGAAATCAAACACGCTTACCGCCGTCTAGCCCGGAAGTATCACCCAGACGTGAACAAAGAACCGGGAGCGGAAGAGCGCTTCAAAGAAATTAACCGTGCTTATGAAGTTCTTTCTGAGCCGGAAATCCGCGCACGTTATGACCGCTTTGGTGAAGCTGCTGTAAATGGTGGGGCTGGCGTAGGCTACCAAGATATGAGCGACATGGGTGGCTTTGCTGATATCTTTGAAAGCATTTTCAGCGGTTTTGCTGGTGGTATGGGTGGTTCAACGCAAAGACGACGCAGTGGACCAGTACGGGGTGATGATCTACGGCTAGACCTAAAGCTAGACTTTCGAGAAGCAGTCTTTGGCGGTGAAAAGGAAATTCGCATTTCTCATCTAGAGACTTGCGAGATTTGTAGCGGCTCTGGTGCTAAACCCGGAACTCGCCCTCGCACTTGCTCGACTTGTAGCGGAACAGGTCAAGTACGTCGCGTTACTAGAACGCCCTTTGGTAGCTTCACCCAAGTTTCGACTTGTCCTACCTGTAATGGTACGGGCATGGTCATCGAAGACAAATGTGATGCTTGCGACGGGAAGGGTGCAAAACAAGTTACGAAGAAATTGAAAATATCCATTCCACCTGGAGTGGACAACGGCACACGCTTACGGATTTCTGGAGAAGGAGATGCGGGTCAACGCAGTGGTCCTTCTGGAGATTTATACGTGTATCTGTTTATCAATGAGGACGAGGAATTCCACCGGGATGGTATTAATATTCTCTCAGAACTCAAAATTAGCTACCTTCAAGCAATTTTGGGCTGCCGCTTAGAGGTCAATACCGTAGATGGACCAGAGGAATTGTTGATTCCACCTGGAACTCAGCCAAATACTGTGATGAAGCTGGAAAATCGTGGGGTACCGCGCTTGGGTAATCCCGTCAGTCGTGGCGACCACATGATTACGGTGTTAATTGATATTCCTAATAAGTTGACGGCTGAAGAACGTGAACTATTGGAGAAGCTCGCTAAAATTAAAGGAGATCGCACTGGTAAAGGCGGACTAGAAGGTTTTTTGGGAAACTTTTTTCACCAACGATGAGTCTATCTTCCCTCTCAACTCCAAATGCTCAGCTCGATTTGCGTGGCACCCCTTGCCCGATAAATTTTGTTAGGACGAAACTCCGTCTGGAGCAAAGAATCCGGGAGAGTTACTAGAAGTTTGGCTAGATCCAGGAGAGCCGATTGAGCAGGTTCCTGATAGTCTGACAATGGCA
>JAAUSC010000040.1 GCA_012031965.1 Scytonema sp. RU_4_4 | reverse complement strand
CCATTGTAAAGACGGTTTTGACTGTCATGGTACTTTTTTAGTGTAGGACTTATTGACCATAAAACTTTCAAAGCCTGTGTTTCTTCCATACGTAGCTTGCGGTAGAAAACCGCTAGTTAGAGGCTCATATCTTGCACCATTCTCAACAAGACCTAAAAAACCGGGTTTTTCAACGGAAAGTTAAGCTTTTTAAGTGGTGTTATTCTCAAGAAACCCGGTTTTTGACCCTGCTGCAAGATGTCAGTATATATCTCCATAGACTGCAACTCCAAACCACGGGGAGTATGCAACTGAGGAATAAAAAGAACTCAAGCTTACTTCGGCAGACGTACCGTAAATACACTGCCCTTACCAAGTTCAGAAAAAACCTCTATTATTCCCTTGTGTGATTCAATGATACGCTGTGACAGGTGTAATCCCAAGCCACTGCCAGCACGCTTATTTTTACCTTGACGAAACCGCTCAAAGATTGTTGTTTGGTCTTCCGGAGCGATGCCGAATCCTGTATCTTGAACCTCAATGATGACCCAAGCTTTACCCTGAGATTTGACTGATATTTCTGATAGACGGATGTTGACACTTCCTGTGTCTGTAAACTTAATGGCATTTCCAATTAAGTTGCTTATGACGCGTCGCAATTCTAGGCGATCGCCTTTAACGACAGCTGCAGTTTCGTCTTGTTGATCTAAATTACTGAAGTCGATATTAATCGTTAAGCCTTTCTCACTAACAAGGGGAGTGAGTTCTTGAACAACTTCTTCTACTATTTGTTGTATATTGCAGCTATCAAGTTGTAGAGTCTTTTTACCTGCCTCAAAGCGGTAGACTTCTAGTAGGTTGTTCACCATTTCCAACAAGTTTTGATTGCTGCGCATCATGGCGAATATCGCCTGTTTCATATCTGACGAAATAGCACAAAAGGTTTCCTGATGAAACAAATGGAGCATTCGGTCTGCGGCTACTAAGGGGGTTCGCATGTCGTGAGTCAGACGTGAAACAAAATCCTCCCGTTGGCGTGCCATCTTTTGTTGTTCATCAATACTGTGCTTGAGGCGCAGCATGGATCGTACTCTTGCCAGTAGCTCTTCATGATTGAATGGTTTGCGAATAAAATCATCTGCTCCTGCATCCAAACCTTCGACAACACTCGCGTCATGATGAGCAGTAATTAACAGTATCGGGATATATGATATCTCCAGATTGTTACGAATGCGGCGTGTCACCTCATAGCCATCCATTGCCGGCATCATAACATCTAATAAAATCAAGTCGGGTGGAGACTGAGCAACTTGCTTGAGAGCATTCCTACCATCACAGACTAATTCAACTTCATACCCTTCACTCTCTAAAATCGTTTGAAGTAAGATGAGATTATCAGGATTATCATCAACAGCAAGTATTTGTTCTACTTGAGAATTGTTTTCTTCTAACATATTATTTCTTTTATTTCAAATTAAAGATTTATCACTTGACTTCCTTTTCTATTTTAGAATTACCTATCTCTACTCTTCCTCTTTACACCTTCTTGAGCAAAACGAGGAATTTCCTGCTGCTTCCAAAAATTTTTTCTGGCTGAAGTATGGCTAGAGCTTAAGGTTCCATCTGAACCTTGTTGGATTGAGGATGATATTTGGCGTGGTAGTTGAATTTGAAAGACTGAACCCTCACCTAAGCGACTTTCAACGCTTATGTTACCACCCATCATTTGCAGCAATGCTTTGATAATTGGCAAACCCAGACCTGTACCCGGATATTTGCGAGTGAGACTTTGATCCACTTGTCGGAATGCTTCAAAAATCTTTCGTAAATCGGCAGGAGAAATACCTATACCAGTATCACAAACTGCAATTTCCACTTGATTTTCTGACAGTTCCTTAACTTCAACTCCTATACCACCAGACTCTGTAAATTTAATAGCGTTTGAAAGCAGGTTCGTTAAAATCTGCCGTATACGCGTTGGATCATTAAATACTACAGGGTTTTGTAAGTTTATTTGCATGAACAAAGACAGATTTTTCTCCTTGGCTAGAGAGCGCATCTCTTGCACAGTAGAATTTACAACCTTTGATAGATCAAATATTTGTGGTTTTAAGTCTAACCTTCCTGCTTCTAACTTAGAAAAGTCAAGAACTTCATTAAGCAACATCAGCAAATGCTTACCGTTGTTGAGGATACGCTCTACCATATCTCTTTGCTGATGTGTCAGTTCACCACATTTAGGACGCAGCAATAACTGAGAAAATCCAATGATGGCATTCATTGGGGTGCGCAACTCATGAGACATTGTTGCTATAAACTGCGATTTGAGTCGTGATGCTTCGATGAGTCTGAGATTTTGTAATTCTATGTGTTGTTGCTGTGCTTCTAGTTGCTGGTTTTTGTGAATGAGTAGTTCATTGGTTTGGCGCAGTTGTTGATTGACTAGAGCGACTTGCATTTCTGCGCGGTGAACCCGGATAGCATTCCGCAAAACTTGCACCAAGATTTCTGATGATAACCTCGACTTGGAGAGATAATCGGTAGCACCTGCTTTCATCAGTTCAACTGCTATCTGTTCATCTTCTTGACCTGTCAGGAGAATGACAGGTACTGTAATATTATTTAAACGTAGGTTTTGGAGTAGGGTTAAACCGTCTTGGGCTGGCAAATGATAGTCGAGAAATACGCAATCATACGAAGTCTCACTCAAAAGGGCGATCGCACTTTTGCCATCACCCACCTCAGACAGTTCCATTTTTACGCCTGCTTTGGTTAAGACACGACGCACTGTCATGCGGTCTACTTCGTCATCATCTACAACTAAAATTCTCAGTTTCTCTTCCATTGCCTCTAGCTATCGCCATTTAACACACTGTTCTCACGTCTATCATTTCGTTCTTTCTTGGCATATTATTTCTTGGCATATTTCTAACATTCTATAGTTATGAGATACCTTAAAAAAAGACAAGTAACCAATGACAAAAGGCTAACCTAATAGTAAACGTGCAAGTAAAATGCATTACTGTTTACTTGTCCGTGAGCTTGTCATTGCAATAGGTACAAAGACAAACACGACTGACAGACATAACAATAAGGATTTAGGTAGTAATCAGAACTAAGTAGTAATCAGAACTAAACGGTAGTAACATAGATGACTCAGTTTAGTTCATAATAATTGTAAACTGGCAGTTAAATAACCGTCTTCAGCCATTAGTCAGAACTGTATATCAATAATCAGTTATCAGTTATCGGTTATCAGTCATCAGTTGCAGGGTAAAAGACTATTTATAAAGTAAATTTTTAGACAACTAGCTCACGCAGCATCATCTGAGTCATAACGCAGCACATATCTCATATTCCGCAGGTTGATTCAGAAATAGAGGTATTTTCTAAAACGCAGACCAAATAAGCTTTTCAAGCACCAAAACCAAATTTTGACATTTCCTCAAGCCATGAGCATGCAAAAATATTCCACAAAATATAGCGGGTTTCATTGGAATTCAATACAAATCTCACCTGCATTTTCTCTCCTTGTTGAGAAGAAAGAATGCAGGTGAGATAAAACTGTACTTTATCCAAACAAGAAGCGCTATAATCCAATACGATTTCTAATTACCCGATTTGGGTTTAATGACTCCAGGTGTATTGACCTGAAAATTTGGTTGATTTGGCTGCTGTTGAGTTTGATTTTGCTTAAACAATCGTTGTTGCTCTTCTTTAAATGCAGCTGCAGCGTCATTCAGTTGTTGGTTCTGTTCATTTACGTTCCAAACTGCATTTCCTTGTTGAAGGCGATGCATTAAATTAAACACACCCATATTATTCACTTCGTCACTGCGAGGAGATAATGGATCGTTCTCTTGTTGTGGACTGAGATCTTGCAGGATATTTCTTGAGCTATCCGCTAAGCTGGATTGAGGTAATAGTAAGGAAGCAAAGCTCATTCCTGCAACAGTGAGTACAAATAGTTGTTTAAGCGGTAGTTTTTTCATAAAAGCCTCTAAAGGGAGATGAGGGAGATGTTAGCGTTAGCTCCGCGCCCCTGCGGGGCTAGCGTTAGCGAAGTGGACCGTAGGTCGCCGTAGGCTGGGAGATGAGGGAAATTATTTCTCCTTTCCTCTTCTTTCCCTCATCCAATATCTTGATTTCACAACTCAAATAGGACTGCTATATCTTAAGCAAGAGTCCGTCGCAATTGAGGTTGAATACTTAATAATGCTACAACAGCAAAGCCAAGCAATACCAGCAAGGCAGCACCAAAGGTCACATCTCCCCAAAAAGCGTGCATGACTACGCTATTTAATCCCCAATCTTTGTGAAGATATAAATAGCGAATTGGTTCAATGGCGTAGCTGAGGGGATTGAGAGTCGCTACAATTTGCAACCATTTAGGCATGAAGGATAATGGAGCCAAAGCAGTACTGGCAAACAATAGTGGCAAGTTACTGACAAAAATAACCGCAATCAGTTCAATGTGTCCAGGCAAGGCAAAAGCCAAACCAAGGCTGATAGCAGTCACACCTAATGCAAGAAGGAAAACAATGAGGATTATTGCTCCCAAACCCGCTACATCTGGTACCCCAGCCCCTAAAAACGCCGCTGCTGTCACAATCACTGCAGCTTGCAGCAAACTTTGACTGATAATAAAGATAGCTGAGGCTAGGACAATCGAAAACCGCGATGCTAAAGGAGCGACGAGCAAACGATTCAAAAAGCCGAATTCCCGGTCAAACATGACTGGCAAACCAGCATTCAAGGCTCCAGCAAATGCAGTAAAAACAATGACGCCAGCGCCCAGAAATTGCCCGTAATTTGTGGTATTGCCAAATAGACCTTTTGGTGCATTCTGAAATAAAGCACCGAACAGCACCAACCACATCACTGGCTGAATAATGCCTGCAACTAATGTTGAGGGACGCCGCTGTAACTGAATAAACAGGCGACGAGTCAAAGCAAGTGTCTCTTGTACAAATTCACCAAAGACATTGGGAGTCGCATCTACTTCATAAGCTTGAGGTGATGCGACTTGTTGCCAATTAATCTCCGATTTTGGAGGGAAAACAGTACCACTCATAAAAATTCACGTATTCAAAGTTCAAAGTTCAAAGTTCAAAATTCGCTCGTTCAAAATAGTAGGATAGTTTTGCTCATGAGCAATTTACAGAACCTAGCGCATATTCTGCTTCTTTTCAGCCTTTGGATCGCGATTTCCCGCTGCTGCGAGTTCCGCATCCATCAAAGTTCGTCCTGTCGCTGCAAGATAAACATCATCTAAACTCGGTCGAGATTGGGCGATACCAAAAATTGGTAATCCAGCTGAATTTAGCGTTTGTTGAATGGTAATGAGAGTATCATTTTGCGGTGTCACAACCAAGTTGAGGGAATTCCCCTGAGCGCTATTAATAATGACTTCTTGAACAAACGACAAAGATTTCAGCAAATCTTTAGCTTTGTGCGCCTCTTCGTCGGGTGAAAACTCACGGATTCGTAAGGTAATGCGATCGCCACCTACCCTATCTTTCAACTGTGAAGGTGTTCCTGTCGCAATCACAATTCCACGGTCAATAATCGCCACTTTATCAGCTAAGGCGTCAACTTCTTCCAAGTAATGGCTGGTAATCAGTACCGTTGTTCCAGCTTCTCGTAATTTCCGTAGGAAATCCCAAACCACAAAACGGCTTTCTATATCAAGTCCTACTGTCGGCTCGTCTAAAACCAGGACATCTGGTGCATGGAGTAATCCTGCTGCCAAGTCTAAACGCTTACGTAACCCACCGGAGTAAGTGCCAGTTTTTTTATCTGCATATTCTTGCAAACCGAGTAATTCCAGCACTGTGTCTACTCGTTGTTTTGCGATTGCGCCAGGTAAATGATAAAGTGCGGCTTGCAGTTGCAAGAGTTCGCGTCCAGTCAACACTTTATCTGGGGCAACTTCCTGAGCTACGTAGCCTAACCTTTTTCTTGCGGCTCTGGGATTATCTACCACAGATATGCCAGAGACTTCTATTTTACCAGCATCTGGTGTTGTGAGAGTACACAAAGCTCTCAACGTGGTTGTTTTCCCTGCTCCGTTAGGACCGAGTAACCCAAAGATTTCTCCTGGTTCCACCTTAAAGGAAACATCCTTCACGGCTTCAACCGTGCCGTAACGCTTTTTTAAATTTTCAATGAAAACGGCGGGAACCATGATAGTTTATCCTAAACTATACAAATCTCAATAAAGTCTATCTTTATTGTAGATGAGTCGTGTTAGGCGCGGCGATCAGGTGTGTTGAGCAAAGCAAAAAGTGCTCATACTGTGGGAGCATCAAAGACCTCATCCTTCCATGACCGCATTTAACAACTTATCAGCACTAAACCGCACTACATCTGTACAGGGTCTTCCAGTTTCCGCTTCAGTCTGAGCTATAGCATCCAATGCTTGTGATTCATCTAAATCTTTTGTATTCAAAGATATAGCAACGACAGGTACAGGAGCAAATGCACCACCTGCACAGGCAACACTTTCATAAAGTTTCACAACTTCTGATAAAGGCGGAATCGGCACACCGTTAACGACCTCAGTTTGTCCAGCACGATGGACGAGTATCATCTGCGTTGGTTGCGAACCCCTAATTAAGGGTAGTGTTGCGGTGGAAGCAGGATGCAGTAATGAACCTTGTCCTTCTATATGCAAGATGTCATAGTTTTTTCCATAACGCATGACCATTTGTTCCACAGCACCAGCGGCAAAGTCTGTCCTGACGGCATCCAATGGTATACCATCCCCTTCTAACATCAAACCAGTTTGACCTGTGGCAAGAAATTTAGAACGCCAACCCCGCAGGCGTGATGCCCAATGTAACTCCAAGCTGGTTGACATTTTACCAACTGACATATCGGTACCCACAGTCAAAACTCGCCGACATGGGAGATTACGTGCTAAACCGCTAGCAACACCTAAGTTAGGTGGTTCTTTGCGTACATCCCAAATAAATTGCCCTGGTCTGAGTAATGCTTTTAACTCTGGCATACTTGCCAATGGCGTATGCAAACCGTTCACTACCGACATTCCAGCTGATACAGCGTCCTTAAGTTCATGCCAATAATCATCTGGCAAAGCGCCACCTTTAGGGGCAATGCCAATAACCAAAACCTGAGGCTGATATTCTAGCGCTGCTGCAACTGATGTCACTATTGGCACATCACGCTTAATACCCGTTAACTCAGTCAGAGATTTGCCCCCACATTCGCGGTCAATCACTGCTACTATTGAGGCCTCACTGTAGCGTAGAAGTGACAGCCCAGTTTTGCCTGATGGTCCTTTAATTCCCTCATGTAGTAGGATAGCTACCCGTTGATTAAGCCCCAGACGCACTATGTTCTACCCCCAACCCTGGTAAATCGTTTGGTAAAATTCTACCCTCCTGCACAAATGCACCTGTAAAAGGGTCATCTATTAAATTTAAGTGACTATCCAAGTCGAGATAGTCAGCTAATGGGGCAAGTTGTGCTGCTGCTGTATTCGCTAGCGTACTGTCGGAATAGCAACCGAACATCACTTGCAACCCATATGCTCGTGCCGTATGTACCATCCGCATTGCCTCGGTTAAGCCCCCCGATTTCATAAGTTTAATATTAATCCCATCCACACAGCTTGCCAATTTGGGAATATCAGAGCTATTGAAGCAACTTTCGTCAACAAAAATAGGTAGAGGAATTTGCTTCTTCAGTTGGGCTAAATCTTCTTCTTGCCCTTTTGGTAGTGGCTGCTCTACATACTTTACACCGATATCAGCAAGCCAATTGCACATGAGTACTGCATCTTCCAAACTCCAACCCCCGTTCGCATCAACGTATAACTCTGGCGCTGGTGCTTCTTCTCGCACCGCCATTAACATTTTTCGGTCTGCGTCAATACCATCCGGACTACCCAACTTTACCTTGAAAACACGGACATCCGTGAATGCAAGCCAATCTCGTGCCCTAGCCTTAGCCCCTTCTGGCGAATTGATCCCAATTGTGACTGAAGTGGGCACTATGGCGTTACGATTTAATCCCCAAATCTGCCACAGAGGTAGCCCCACGCGCTTTCCCAACCAGTCGTGCATTGCCATATCCAGCGCGGCTACAGCAGATGAAGGCACCGAGGTTTTTGTTAGCACTTGCTCAATTTCTTGTCGTTGCAATGGACTGAATGCTTTCAAAGAGGGTGCTACTCGTAGCAAGGCATTTTTTATGATTTCTGTTGATTGCGGATAAGTGCTCATATGAAATGGCGATGCTTCCCCCCAGCCTTCAATATCATTATGCAAAATTCTCACCCATATATTCGTCGTTTGTGCTGTTGTGCCACGACTGATAGTCAAAGGGAAGCGCTTGTTTATGGTAAAATAGTTTACTTTTATTTGCATTTATAGGCGTAATATTACGGTAGAGTCCCTTGCCTAAATCTTACACCCTTCAGGTTTTAAGTGTTGTTATTCTCAAGAAACCCGGTTTTTGATGCTGGTGCAAGATATAAGTTGCTTTTTGAAATCAAAGCTTCGTTTAGTTTTAACCTATAGCAGTCCTATTTGAGTTGTAAAAATTATCGAACCGCCAAGCGCGTAGCGTGTCCGCAGGACATAGACGCCTTCGCGTAGCGTGCGCCTGCTGCGCATAGAGCGCCAAGAAAAGAGAGAAGAGAAAATTTTACAAATGATTTAGGACTGCTATATATTCTGTCTCTGTTATACTTTTTGCATATTTTTGGTATTCACTTTATTTCTATGACCAACTTACAAAAATGGAAGCTTTTACAATCCAAAATGGTTTTGGATCATTATTGGTGTAAAGTTAGGCAAGATGAAATACAATTACCAAACGGTAAAATTATAGATGATTATTTTGTTAATATTAGACCAGAAATTACTCTCATTTTACCTATCACTAGCAGCAAAGAAATTATTTTTGTGCGGCAATATAGACATGCAGTCGGTGAATTTTTGTTAGAACTTCCCGCCGGCTTGTTCAACCCAGAACAAGAGAGTGCCGAAGCCGCAGCAATCAGAGAAATGCAAGAAGAAACTGGTTATATTGCACAAAAAGTTACAAAAATAGCAACGCTATATGACAACCCTAGCAAAGATACAAATAAAATACATTTATTTTTAGCAGAAAATCTGATAAAGTCGGGAGAACAAATGTTAGACATTACAGAAGAAATAGAAGTTGTCTTGATTTCTGTAGAATCAGTTAGGGAAAAAATCCTTCAAGGCGAGATTTCTGTAGCAGGGACGGTTGCAGCTATTTGCTTGGGGCTGAATTTTCTATAGCAGTTATCGGGAGCATCCCAATGCATGCAAGCACATACAGCGTATTTCAGGTAACTATGGTACACCTTTTTATAGACAGTTACGTATCTATTTTTATAGGCAATTTCTGAATCATCTATAAGGTGTACTGTTTTCAGTTTGCTCAATTGAATGTCACCGATTCTAACTCTGCTGCGACAATAGATAAGGCAACAATTGGGGCTGTGACTGCTCGCAAGATGCGACGTCCGAGGGAAACTGGTTGAAACCCAGCATCAATAGCATACTCCACTTCTTTTTGAGTCCATCCTCCCTCTGGTCCAGTGGCAATGATTATCTCAGATGTTGTAGACACTTGTGTAGAAACTTGATTGATTGCCTCTCTTAAATGAGGATAACTACCACGAGCCTCACAAATGTAACGGTGAGTTGCAGTTCCTGTGGCAAGACTAGTACTAAAAGAAACAGGTTCTAATATCGTAGGCACAAAGGAACGCTCTGATTGTTCGGCAGCTTCTTGTGCAATGCGTAACCAGCGTTCGAGTTTTTGAGGACTGGGATTGAGTAAAGTGCGATCGCTCATCACTGGTGCAATAAAAGCAACTCCTAACTCAGTACAAATCCGCACAACATCATCAAATCCATTTCCTTTAGGCAAAGCGACCATCAGTGTGATGGATACAGGTAACTCAGTTTGCACTGTGAGCGATTCTAAAATTTGTGCTTTTTCTCCAGCAAACTCCGCCAGCCACCATTTTCCCTGACCATCCATTGCAATAAAGCGATCGCCCTTTCGCAAGCGCAAAACACGTTCCAGATAATGTTGCTGTTGAGGAGTGAGAAAGATTTGCTCTTGTTGGAGTTGAGAGAGTGCGATCGCGATTCGTTGCAGTTGTGACATGGGATTTGATAGAGATATTCTTGTGAACAGAGTTCTTGGGAGACGATTGTTGTGTCACCTCACCCTGATATAAGTAAAGATTCAACTGTTGAATTACTTACTGCTCAAGGCTTCAAGATTGTTCCCCCAACTCTTATTGAAGAACATCCAACAGCAAAATTACCCTTAGTTCGTTTAACAGGTTCTCCAGAACAGATAGGAGCAGAACACGGTACTAAGCTCAATAACCGCATTGAGCAAGCTTTTGACCTTTACAGGTCAAAACTTTTTTCCCAATGGACTGATGCTTCTCTCAAGGCGACTTCCTTAGCATTTTTTGAGCGGATTCAAGAATTTTCCCAGCAGTATGCTCTTGAACTAAAGGCGATCGCATCTCACGCAGGACGAGAGCTTTGGGAAATCGTCATGCTGATGTCCCGAACCGAAATACTTCGCTCTAATGCACCTAATGAATGTACCTCTGTTTACTTCAAACAGAGTTGTATCCTAGGGCAAAATTGGGATTGGGTAGAAGAGTTTGAGAACTTAGCTGTCATTTTTGAAGTGACACGACAAGACGGTTTCCGCTTTCTTTCTTTAGGAGAACCAGGTTTTGTCAAAATTGGTTTAAATGCTGCGGGTGTTGGAGTTTGTCTTAACATTCTTAAATGTCGAGCACCTACAGGAGGAATTCCTGTACATATACTTCTGCGAAAGGTTTTAGACTCTACCTCACTCAATGAGGCGTATCATGCCATTAGTGCTGCTGACCGGGCAACAATGAGTAACATTCTTATCGCTGATGATTCCGGTAAGTATGTGAATCTTGAACTTGCTGGAAATCAATTATTTACTCTCAATTCAAATGAAGTTGAAGTGAACAATGTTGTGGTTCACACGAATGGATTTCTGACTTCAAAAAGAGAAAAGATTGACTTCCCCGAAGAAACTGAAAGTTCAGCGGCGCGAATTATTCGAGCAAGGTTTCTTACCTCCACTCAATGGGGACGACATGAAGCAGATATGTTAAAAATTCTTCTTGATCAGGAAGGAAACTTACCGATATGTCGTCAGTCAGAGAGAAACATCTTTGATGGACTTACCTATGGAACAGTATCCACAGTTGTGATGAATTTGAGGGAAAGAAAACTGATTTTCTCACAAGGTAATCCTCGTAATGGAATGTTTTCTTGTGTTTCAATTTGAGAGCATCTCAATTTTGCCAAAACACCCAAGGTAATTCTGATGAGCTTTGAGAACACTTGAGCCTTATAAGGCTAGCAAAATAATGATTTTATAGGTTATCCTGAAAA
Source organism: Scytonema sp. RU_4_4 (assembly GCA_012031965.1). Taxonomy (GTDB): domain Bacteria; phylum Cyanobacteriota; class Cyanobacteriia; order Cyanobacteriales; family Nostocaceae; genus Brasilonema. The sequence continues at coordinate 30,848 of JAAUSC010000040.1, read as the reverse complement.
TTGATATTAAATCAGTAAACACGCTTAGTTAGCAATGGTATCTACTGAGTTAGTTGAACAATTACGCAAACTCAATCGCGTAGATAAGCTAATGGTCATTCAACTTCTGGCAGCCGAACTAGCAAACGAAGAAACTAATTTGATAAAATCTGGTGCATCCTACCCAGTTTGGTCTCCTTACGATGCAGTAGAAGCTGCCAACATCATGTTAGAGGCGTTGAATGCTGAAGCTTCCTTAAATCATGAGTAATCCAGTAAAATTACTCACAGATACTGCTTATAGTTAAAATTGGGAAACCAATAACTTAAGCCTCATGACTGAAAGCATTTACATCGATACAAGTATTGTTGGTTATCTTACAGCTAGAACCAATAACAACTTGATTCTTATGGCAAATATGGAAATTACGCGGGAGTGGTGGGAAAAGCGGTGTAGCAATTTCAATATTTATATATCCGAAGTTGTTTTAGATGAAGCAGCACAAGGTGATGCTGAAATAGCAGCTAAACGATTAGAGATTATTAGTAATTTTCCATTACTGGAATTAAACGATGCCGTAGAATATTTAGCATCACAATTTCTTAGCAAAAGTAACCTTCCAGGCAAAGCTGCAAACGATGCACTTCACATCGCACTAGCTACGGTTTACGGATTGGATTATTTGTTAACCTGGAACTGTAAGCACATTGCAAACGCACAAATACAGAAGAAACTATCGCAAATTAGCGTTGAATCTGGATATACACTACCAACTATTTGCACACCTTATGAACTAATGGGAGATTAAATATGTGGAAGGATGACATTTTAGAGGAAATTCATAAATATAGAGAAGAACATGCTAAGTCTTTTAACTACGACTTACACACAATTGTTGAAGATTTACGAAGAAAACAAGCGGCTAGGGTCAAACAAATCATTTCAAAACCTCTGAAGGAGTCTAAAAAACCAATTTCGAGTGAAACGTAGTGAAGCGTAGTGAAGCGTGTCCCTTTGGGACTCAGCAATCGCAAGATCTGGGATTGCTACCCTACGGGAAGCCGCTACGCGTCTACACTACGCTGTCGCTTCGTTCGCTGCGGACAAACATGTTTTTGCAAAATTGGGATGCTCCCGTTTTCAAAATTAATTTCAGCAATATTAAAGTATGAGTAGGGAATTGAGCAAATGTTTGATATTCAAAAGCATTATGTGATGGATGAAAATCAGCAACCTGTAGCCGTTCAAATTCCCATTGCTGATTTTGAAAAAATAGAAGAAATCTTAGAAAATTATGGTTTAGTACATTTAATGACAGAATCAGAGGATAACGAACGCCTTTCTAAAGAAGAAGCTTGGAAGTTTTACCAGTCGCTTAAGGGTAAGAATGTGGCTCTTTGAATACACCAAAAGATTTCTCAAAGACTTGGCAGCTTTACCAGAAGATATGCAAGCTCGTATTGAACCGATTGTATTTGAAGAAATACAGTCCGACAATCCTTTTGATTTAGGATATCTGGAAAAAATGAAGGGATATCCTGATAAATATAAAATTCGTGTTGGCGATTATAGAATTGGCATTACGGTAGATAAACAGACAAATACACTAATTTGTCAACGTGTAGCTCATCGCAAAGACATATACAGAATTTTCCCTTAATTCCAGCGTTTTTCAAGTAAATAAACCACAGGTAGGGGCACAGCATACTGTGTGCGCCCTTACCTTATGCTATGCGCTACAGATTCTTCAAGTAATCTAGAAGCGCCTCGTTCACCAAATTGGTCATCGGCTTGCCTTGACGCTGGGAAATTTCCTTCAACTTACTGTAAACTTCATCTTGCAGGGTGACACGATGGCGGTTTTTGCTTGTCGCAGTCGTCGTATTAGTAATTGCGACTTCCTGACGTTCACTCTCTTCTGTAACTGGCGCAGTTGTAGAATCTGCCATTGTCTCCACTAAACCATCAGCATCGTCTGTGATTTCTGGCGAAGCAACAGTTTGAGATTCGTAGTTAGCAGCAAACTCGCGAATGGCATCAAAACCAACTCTGTCGCAAAAATCGCCGAATTGTTCTCCAGGCTGGCGCTGCTCTTTGAAGTATACAAAAATCGGCTCTAGCTGGGTTTCTATGTCATTATGGTGCAGCCGCTCCATGTAAGGTAACGCTAACCGTGTTTGGTTTGGCGAACCTCCTAACCAAACTTGGTAAGATTCAGGAGCGCTACCCACAAAACCAAGTTCTGCCATGTAAGGACGAGCGCAACCGTTAGGACACCCCGTCATCCTCACCACAAAATGCTCATTTTGTAAACCTACTTTATCTAAAAGGGTGCGAATCCGTTCTAAAATTCCTGGTATTGCCCGTTCTGATTCAGTGATTGCTAAACCGCAAGTAGGCAAAGCTGGGCAAGCCATCGCATACCTTACAAGGGGGTCAATTTTTTCTGGTTCAAAAACGACTCCGTGAGTGCTAAGAATTTTTTGAATCGCTTGCTTTTTCTTTGGTTCAATCTCGTAGAGGATGACATTTTGGTGGGGTGTCAAACGGATAGGCAAGTTGAACTGCTCGACAATTTCCCGCAAAGCAGTTTTGAGTTGGAAGTTTCCTTCATCCTTAATTCGACCGTTGTCGATAGAAAGACCCAGGAATAGTTTACCGTCGCCTTGTTCATTCCAGCCGAGGAAGTCATCATATTTAAACTCTGGTAATGGCTTAAAAGGTGCGAGTGATTTGCCAAAGTATTCCTCGACTTGGGAGCGGAACTTATCAACGCCCCAATCATGGATGAGATATTTTAACCTGGCGTGACGGCGGTCTGTGCGATCGCCATAATCTCTTTGAGTGGCAACAATCGCCTTGACGACATCATACACGTCATCTTTCTCTACATAGCAAATTGGATCTGCTACTCTAGCGAAAGTTTCTTCTTTATTATGTGTTCGTCCTAAACCACCGCCTGCAAAAATATTAAATCCTTCCAATTCTCCCTTGCCATTAGTTATGACAACCAAAGTGAGGTCTTGGCTATATAAATCAATTGAATTATCTCCTGGAACCGTCACACAAACTTTGAACTTGCGCGGCATATAATAAGTGCCGTAAATAGGTTCTTCCTTGTCATGGAAGATTGTTCCAGTGCCATTTTTTCTCGCGCCGCCTTCACCTCTGGGTTTTCCTCAGCGCTCATTGCCATTTCCCCATCTAGCCAAATTTCGTAGTAGGCTCCTGTTTGGGGTGTGAGCAAGTTAGCAATATTGTCAGCATATTCCCAAGCGTACTGATACTCAAGCTTATTTTTAAAAGGTGCTGGAGGTGCCATGACATTGCGGTTCAAATCACCACAAGCTCCCAGCGTTGAACCCATATTCTTGACAATAGCGGCAACTGTTGCTTTGAGATTTTTCTTCAAAATTCCATGCACCTGAAACCCTTGGCGAGTGGTTGCTCGTAAGGTGTGATTACCATATTCATCAGCCAGTTTATCTAAAGTCAGATACAGCTGTGGCGGGACAAACCCACCGGGATTTTTCGTCCGCAGCATAAACTGGTAGTCTTTTTCTTGTCCCTTGACCCGATGATCACGGTTATCTTGCTGATAAGAGCCATGAAACTTTAGTATTTGTACAGCATCTTCACTAAAATGAGTTGTATCCTGAAGTATTTCAGTAGCCACAGGTTCACGCAAAAAATTGCTGCGTTCCTTGATTGCTTCTACTTTGGAAGGCTTACGGCTTGGGGTTACGGGAGGGGCAGATTTAACCATTGGAGTGGTACAAAGTTTTTTCAAGAAATCATCTCAATGTGCCGAAGCATGTACTTAGAAGCACTCTATCGGCTTATTTATTACCGATAATCCGGTCGGAATTAAGAGCAATTTTATAATTTTAACACGGCAAAAAGCTGGGTTTTTCAGTGATGCAACACTTAGATAAACCCAGCAATATTACTTATACTATAGTTATGAGTTATAACTTATCATTTGCCTCTTTTAAAGTGGCAAATGATTCGTCTATAATTCATGAATTCAAGACAACATAGCTCTTAGGAGCACTAAGTTCAGCTGTATGTTCACCCGACATGAACTACAGCTTTACTTAAAACGAAAGCCAACACCACTATTGATACCGACAGCAGAAGCTGGGCTATTTTTGTAAGCATTGACTCCTACGGTTGCATTGCTGTAGATGAGGAAGTTTTTCGCAACTTCAGATTCTACCCCAGCGACGACAGCAACTCCGTCTTTGTTACCAGTTGGAGTTGGTTTACCATTAGACTCAACAAACTGGTAACCAACACCCACGTAAGCATTGGTATTCTTAGCAATTCCCACATCTGCAGAGACGTGTGGAATGATAGCACTTGTCTGATCGCCAAAGGTGACTGTACCACGTGCAGACAAAGGAGTATCTCCCAACTTTAAGCGACCTGTAGCATTTCCGCCAAATGTAGCTGCATCACCAGCTTGTCCGCCATTGGTTACACCAACAGAAGTACCAGCACCGACATAGCTAGCATCAGTCCCATTTTTTGTTGGTCGAGGAAAAGCAGAAGCTTCACCAGCCGAGAGAAAAATAGGAGCAACGACAACAGAGGACAATGCAGAAATTGTCACGAAAGACTTAAGAAACTGTTTCATAATCTTTACCAAATTCCGTAGGTATTGATTTTAAATTCAAAGTCGAAAAACAAACTAAAATGTTCCACGTAATTTATAAATTTTCTTCATGACACGTGACTACTAATACTGAATTCTTCCAAGAGAGTATGTTTTTCATTGATTCTAAAAGTAAGCTATTCTATTTACAAAGAAACATATGATTGTCAGGTATTTTTTTTCCAAAGTAGACAGTTTTTTGACTGTCACATGAATGAGGAATCATTTATTTTAGTCATTGTTTACAAAAAAGAAATTTCAGGTATTTGGAAGCGTAAATACACGAAAAGACAAACAGATAATAAATCTGTGTAGATTTTCATCCTTCCTCCTGACAAAAAAGTTAAAAGACAATTAGGTCACGTTCGTTACGATTGAGGTGTTGTTTAGAGAAGTGTTAAATTTTACATTGTTTTCCAAGATATTACCGTTATGAGAGCTTTTTACTTTTGAGACATTCTCTAAGTACAGTCTCATCTACAATGTTCGTTTTAAGCACAAAATATCCGATATATTACTGTCTATTACATAGATAAAATAGAAACATCATCTTTACTTAAGCTTTACATAATCTTTGAATATATCAAGATAATTTTTGCTTAATTAATTTTTAACTATGCCATAATCAATGACTACCTAAATAAATGAATTTACATTGCTACCAATATGCAGGGATGCAACTATCGTAAAATTAAGGTGTTGCAATCATGACTCAGCAAGAGATAAGTAAGTGCAAGCAAAAGCGTCTAGGAGAGTGTTTATGTGAAGCTCGGTTGATCTCCCCTGAGCAATTAGACATCGCACTTAACGAACAAAATTTGTCTGGTAAGCGTTTGGGAGAAATTCTCACGATACGTGGCTGGGTTGAACAGCAGACTATCGAGTATTTCATGAAAAAGGTAGTCTTACCAGAACAACTAGTGGCTGAGAAACAACTGTTTGATCATCAAAACAACGATAATAAGGAAAGTAGCAGTGTAGTAGAAACAAGAGACTTTGATTCAACGCAGCTTTTAATTATACCGTTGCGTAAGTTAGTAGTAAATATTTCTCCCAAGAAAGCCCTGCAATTCCTGCTTTTGGTGATACTTTGTCTTACCCTCGCCAGTTTAGTCGGACAGTTTTGTTTATACTTCTTGCCTAATTTTCCTTTCAGGAACTTTTTTGCAGCGATAACTAACGTTGACGCCGAGGCAACTCTTCCTGCACAATATTCTGCATCTGCTTTACTACTTTGTTCTATTCTTCTATTAATAATCTTCCATACCAAGAGAGTAGCTGGTGACGCTTATGTCAACTACTGGAGAGCGTTATCAATTATCTTTCTATATCTATCTTGTGACGAATATTTGAGCCTTCATGAAAGACTGAGCGAGCCGGTACAAAACGCACTCAAGACTAGTGGTTTCTTTTACTTCGCTTGGGTGATACCTGGTGGTATCTTCGTACTTATTTATCTGCTAGTTTTTTTAAGGTTTCTTGCTGTTCTTCCTGCAAAAACACGACGCCTATTTCTGATTGCTGGAACAGTCTTCGTCAGTGGTGCTATTGGTACAGAGTTGGTGAGTGGGTACTATGTGGAATTACATGGTGCCGGGGACATGATCTATGTCATGATAGCAACGATTGAAGAGTTTCTAGAAATGGTTGGTGTTGCTATCTTCATTTACGCTTTATTGTCATATATTAGTGGGTCAGCCGACACGAATATCGCCTTTGTCAAATTGCCAAAAACATCATATAGAAATCCTGACTGACAATTTTTCAAACGCTAACAAGTGTTTAACAGTTATCAGTTATCAGTTATCAGTTATCAGTGAGCCAGCGCTCTTTTGAAACCCTCCTATGGCACTTTTTACCACGCTGCTTTGAACAGTACTGGTCTCACCGTGTACTGATTCGGTCAAATGATCCATTGCAACTTTTCAAGCATTATCCAAGAAACCGCCAAAGAAATCTAAAGTTTCCTTCAACGCTTTGACAAAAACATCTATCTCTTGAGGAGTATTGTAGAAAGATAGACTTGCTCGTGCAGTCGCCGGAATCGCTAAGTAACGGTGCAATGGTTGCGTACAGTGGTGTCCAGAACGGATGGCAATACCTTCTTGGTCTAATAATGTAGATATGTCGTGAGCGTGGACTTCCCCAGCAGTGAACGCAGCAAGAGCAGCCCTGCCCAAACCTGCTACTTTAGGTTTAGGACCGTAGATGCGAATTTGAGGAATTTGTTCTAGCTGTTCAAATAAATAGCCAGTCAACTCAGCTTCGTATGCATAGATTTTATCCATACCAATACTGCTAAGATAGTCTACCGCCGCACCAAGAGCAATTGTTTCCCCAATAGCTGGTGTACCCGCTTCAAATTTGTGTGGTAAATCTGCGTAGGTTGAATAGTCTAAAAACACCTCCGCAATCATCTCACCACCACCTAGGAAGGGAGGCATTTCCCGCAGTAATTCTAACTTGCCATACAAAAAGCCAATCCCTGTTGGAGCGCACATTTTATGACCTGATGCTACCAACCAATCACAACCAATTTGCTGCACGTTGATAGGCATATGAGGAACGCTTTGGCAAGCATCAATTAATACTCTTGCGCCATATTGGTGAGCAATTTCACAAATTTCCTTCACAGGGTTGATGCAACCCAAAGTGTTAGAAACGTGTACCAGCGACACCAATTTTGTTTTATCGGAAATTAGCTTCTTGAACTGTTCCAAATCAAAAGTTTCTTCTGGAGCCAGTTCAACAAATTTCAGCACCGCACCCGTTTTTTGCGCGACAAAATGCCAAGGTACCAAATTACTGTGGTGTTCCATCACCGAAAGGATAATTTCATCCCCTCGCTGCAAATTGTTCATTCCCCAACTGTAAGCAACCAAGTTAATCGCCTCAGATGCATTGCGAGTGAAAACAATTTCCTGGCGCGATGCAGCATTGACAAACGCAGCAACTTTGTCTCTGGCTGCTTCATAAGCTTCGGTGGCTTTAGCGCTGAGAGTATGTACGCCGCGATGTACATTAGAATTGTACTGCTCGTAGTAGTCTCGCAGAGTGTTGAGGACGAGCAGAGGTTTTTGTGACGTGGCGGCGTTGTCGAAGTAGATTAAGGGTTTGCCGTTGACTTCTTGGTGTAATATTGGGAAGTCTGTTCGGACTTTATCAGCAAGGGTTCGTTCTTGGGTATAAGTCATATTAGTCATTAGTCATTAGTCATTAGTCATTAGTCATTAGTTATTGGTGATTGACTGATAACTGTTGACGGTTTGTGTGAGTCTTTCTTGTAAGGAGGGGACAGGTATTTGGTTGATGACTTCGGTGGCGAAGGCGTTAATTAATAAGTTACGAGCATCATCCTCATCAATACCCCGACTTTGCAAGTAGAAGATTTCATCATCTTCCAACTGACTGACGGTAGCACCATGAGCGCATTTTACATTATCTGCTGTAATTTCTAATTGGGGTTTAGTATCAACCCTAGCTTTAGGCGATAGCAATAAGTTCCGGTTCAACTGTGCTGCATCTGTCAACTGTGCAGGCTTTGGAACAAAAATCTTACCGTTAAACACAGCATGAGCGCGATCGCCAATAATACACTTATGCAACTGTTGACTTCTACCATACGGATAATTGAGGGCGATCGCACTATGAGTATCCGCCAACTGGTTCCGTCCAATCACCGTCAACCCATTAAGAGTCGTTTCCGTTTGCTCACCAGCTTGTAAAATTTCTAAATTGTGACGCGACAGCTTTCCACCAAGAGTGATTGCATGACAACTATATCGACTGTAACGAGCTTGAGAAACAGCCGTTTTCCCAATGTGGAAAGCCTCCGCATCTTCCCCCTCAAGCCGAGTATGATTCACCTGAGCATTTTCCTCAATCCAAATCTCCGTCACCGCATTAGTAAAATGTATTTTCTCTGTGTTCTCTGCGCCTCTGCGGTTCGTATACTCTTCCACCAACGTCACACTACTACCAGTCTCCGCCACCACCAAACAACGTGGTAGAGAAATCGTGGAAGACTCTCCAGCAGCAACAAACACCAAATGAATTGGTGTTTCCACCACCACATTCTTCGCCACCCAAACCACAGCTACATCTTTCATTCCACTCGTGTTGAGCGCAGTAAACACTTCATGCGCCCCCTCAGTTTGAGCCAAATACTGCTGCACGCGCTGATGATAACCTACAGGTAAACCAGCCAAATTACTAACGATAACCCCATCTGGCAAACCTGCAACCGCTGATAACTCAGGCGCATAAACGCCATTCACAAACACCAAGCGGTTCGCAGCTTCTGGTATCGAATGAATATCCGATAAACTGATATTTGCTGCCTGATTTCCAACACTTTCAAACTTTACTTTCCGCAAAGACGACAAATCGCTAAAGCGCCATTCCTCATCGCGGGTAGTGGGAAGAACCGATTTACGCACCCAAAGCGTAGCGCGATCGCGTAACTCCTGCAACCAAGCATCAGCACCGTCTACAAACGTGTGATGATGTATGATCTGATTTAATAACCCAGTCAGTTCAGCATCCCTATCCAACACAGCAGACGCCAAATCGACTGGATTTGAATTCGGAACCGGGCTGGGAGAAACTAGAATGCTCATCACACACCCACCTCAACCGCATCTTCCAACACCCAGTCATAACCGCGTGACTCTAACTCCAACGCCAGTTCCTTACCACCACTCGTGAGAATCCGTCCGTTTGCCATCACATGAACGAAGTCTGGCACAATATAATTCAGCAATCGCTGATAGTGAGTAATAATAATCGTGGCATTTTCCGGACTCGTCAGCTGATTCACTCCGTTCGCCACAATCTTCAACGCGTCAATATCCAAACCTGAATCAGTCTCATCCAAAATTCCCAACTTTGGTTCCAGAAGCGCCATTTGCAGAATCTCATTACGCTTCTTCTCACCACCAGAAAAACCTTCATTCAAACTCCGACTCAGGAAAGCAGGATTCATCTTCACCACATCCAGCTTTTCCTCAATCAAATCATCAAAATCAAACGCATCCAACTCATCTAAACCCTGCGCCTTACGCCGAGAATTATAAGCCACCCGCAAAAAATCCAAATTACTCACACCCGGGATTTCCAACGGATATTGAAACGCCAAAAAAATTCCAGCCCTAGCGCGTTCCTCCGGTTCCATCTGCAGTAAGTTTTGCCCCTGGAACGTCACCTCACCGCCAGTCACCTCATACGCCGGATGTCCAGCCAGAACCTTAGAAAAAGTACTCTTACCAGAACCATTCGGTCCCATAATCGCATGGATTTCACCCGAACGCACCTCAAGATTCAAACCCTTAAGAATCGGCGTCCCATCAACCTCAGCCGTCAAATCTCGTACCGACAGCACAACTTCACTATTCTCAATAATCATCGCTCTTCTCTCTCTTCTCTGCGTCCTCTGCGCCTCTGCGGTTTTTTTCTCCTCGTTCCCAGACTCTGACTGGGAATGCTATCCACAAGGCGGAGCCTTGCATTCATCGTGAGGCTGAGCCTCACAGTATGCGTTACCAGGCTGAGCCTGGTAACGAGAATTACCCAACACTACCTTCCAACTTCAGACTCAACAATTTATCAGCCTCCACCGCAAACTCCATCGGTAGCTGATTAAACACATCCTTACAGAAGCCACTAATCATCATCGAAATAGCATCCTCCGAAGAAATGCCCCGCTGTGCAAAGTAGAATAATTGGTCTTCCCCAATCTTAGAAGTAGAAGCTTCATGCTCCACTTTCGCAGTGTGATTTTGTACCTGAATATAAGGAAAAGTATTCGCGTGAGCATTATCCCCAATTAGCATCGAGTCGCATTGGGAATAGTTCCGCGCTCCTTGAGCCTTCGGGTTAATTTTCACCAAACCACGGTAGCTATTGCTAGAGTTACCAGCAGAAATTCCCTTAGAAATAATTGTGCTGCGGGTGTTCTTACCAACGTGAATCATCTTGGTACCCGTATCGGCTTGCTGCATATTATTTGTCAGCGCCACCGAGTAAAATTCACCCACAGAGTTATCACCCACCAGCACGCAGCTGGGATACTTCCAGGTGATAGCCGAGCCTGTTTCTACCTGTGTCCAAGAAATCTTAGAATTCACACCTTGACACAAACCGCGCTTGGTGACGAAGTTGTAAATACCGCCTTTGCCATTCGCATCTCCAGCGTACCAGTTCTGCACGGTCGAGTATTTAATTTCGGCGTTGTCGAGGGCGACGAGTTCTACAACAGCAGCGTGTAGCTGGTTGCTGTCGTACATTGGTGCGGTACAGCCTTCCAGGTAAGAGACATAGCTGTCTTCTTCAGCAACAATCAGTGTCCGCTCGAATTGTCCAGTTTCGCCGTTGTTGATACGGAAGTAGGTAGATAGTTCCATCGGACATTTCACGCCTTTGGGAATGTAGACGAAGGAACCATCGCTGAAGACGGCGGAATTAAGAGCAGCAAAGTAGTTATCTGCTGTTGGGACAACGCTTCCCAAGTACTTCTGCACTAGTTCTGGATGTTCCTGTAAGGCTTCCGAAATGGAGCAGAAAATGACACCATCTTTAGCTAGCTTTTCTTTAAAGGTGGTTCCGATGGAAACGCTATCAAAAATTGCATCCACAGCGACGTTCGCCAATCGCTTCTGTTCTGACAGGGGAAGTCCCAGCTTTTCAAAGGTTTCTAACAAAGCTGGATCAACTTCATCCAAGCTGTTAAGCTTTTGTTTCTTTTGTTTTGGTGCGGAGTAGTAAATGATATTTTGATAATCAATCACCGGATACTTAACGCTCGGCCAAGTTGGTTCTGTCATTTTCTGCCACTGGCGAAAAGCTCTCAGGCGAAAATCCAGCATGAACTCCGGCTCGTTTTTCTTGGCGGAGATGATGTGGATGATGTCCTCGTTTAGTCCACGCGGAATCATGTCGGCTTCGATGTTGGTGATGAAGCCGTACTTGTATGGTTGGTTGACTAAGGTTTTGACAGTGGCACTCATCGGTAGTTTTCTCTTGTGTTCGCTATTGTAGAATCTCTTTAAGGACGGGAGACGGGCTTATGTAACCGGTTCCCATATTGAGTCACCGAGTGGTTACGAGACTGCTAAGATAAGTATAGAGAGTAAAACAACATTTTTGTTGTTTAATATATCTTCATTTTACGCTAGATTAACAACAACGTTGTTGTCAAAGTCATATTTTTCTGCAAATCAAATGAATTATTGGGACGATGATGGAGACTACCCACCAGTCCTCAACAAAGCAAGATATCCTAGAATATCTTCTGAAACACTCGCAGGCTACAGCTTTTGACTTAGCCGAAGCTCTCGATATTAGCCCCCAAGGAATTCGTCGTCATCTTAAGGATTTAGAGGCGGAGGAGTTGATTTCTTTCTCTTTGTCAGTGCAGGGAGGAATGGGGCGTCCACAGCACATTTATCAATTGACTCGTACTGGGCGCGATCGCCTGCGTCAAGATGGTACTGATGGTTATGGTCAATTTGCTGTTTCTCTACTGGATACATTAGCAGAAACAGTAGGACGTGACCAAGTGAGTTCCATTTTACGAAAGCAGTGGGAGCGCAAAGCAGAAGAATATCGCGAACGCTTGGGAAACGCTTCCCTATCAGATAGGGTGGCAATTTTGGTAAAACTGAGAAAAGCTGAGGGCTTTATGGCTGAGTGTCACCCTGCAGAATCGAGTGAGTCATCCGAAAGCGACCGATTTATTTTAACTGAACACAACTGTGCTATTTCTAACGTTGCAGAGTCTTTCCCCAGCATTTGCGGTCATGAATTAGAAATGTTTGCCGCAGTTTTACCAGATTGTACAGTAGAGCGTACTCACTGGATTATCAACGGCGAACATCGCTGCGGCTATTTAGTACAAGCTAGAAAAAATAGACTTTAGATTTTTCCACTTCTTCTTGGATACTGCTGGCGATAGCGTTTGCGTAGCGCCCCCTGCGGGGCTAGCGCTGCTGCTTTCAGCAGATCGCCAATCATATTGAATCTACAACACGCGATGTGCGATACGACCTTGGCGTCATGCTCCGCGTATTGCCAAAACATCTCCTGAGTTTAAACGCGGGATTATATCATTCTGCCCTACTTCACCTTGAATTATGAGCATTATCGTCTTCGGTAGTATTAACATAGATTTGGTCGCAACAGCACCCAGGTTACCAGTTGCAGGAGAAACACTGCTGGGACACGATTTTTTTAAAGCACCAGGTGGTAAAGGTGCAAACCAAGCAGTAGCATTAGCACGATTGGGAATTTCAACCTACATGGTAGGACGCGTAGGCGCAGACAGTTTTGGTACAGAACTCGTCAATAGTCTGCAAGCATCTGGAGTCCAAACAAATAATGTGTTTGTAGATGAAACTGTTAGTTCTGGTGTTGCCATCATCAGTGTAGATGTCAGAGGTGAAAATCAAATTATTGTTATTCCTGGTGCAAATGGGCGCGTCAATCAGGAAGATGTGGGAAGATTGTCGTGTTTGTTACCAAAGGCTACAGTGCTACTTTTACAATTTGAAATCCCCATACCTGCGGTTGTTGCAGCTGCCAAAGCTTCACAAAAAGCCGGACTTACAGTTATTCTCGACCCAGCACCTGCGCAGAAGGATGTACCAGATGAACTTTACCCCTTGGTAGATATTATGACACCAAATGAGGTGGAAGCAGGACAACTGGTAGGTTTTCCTGTAGATGGAGAAGAGTCAGCAAAAAAGGCAGTTGAGGTGTTACAGCAACGGGGTGTGAAAAATGCCATTGTGAAACTAGGAGCAAAAGGCGTTGTTTGTGCCACTCCACAACAAAGCTTTTTTATACCTGCGTTTCCAGTTCATACGGTTGACACAACTGCTGCAGGCGATGCGTTTAATGGGGGTTTGGCTACGGCGCTTTGTGAGGAACTTCCTTTGCATCAAGCCGTGGTTTGGGGTGCAGCAGCAGGTGCTTTAGCTGTAACCAAACTCGGGGCGCAACCTTCACTTCCCAATAGGGAAACTTTTGATGCGTTTCTCAAAGAAAGGGGAGTGGTTAGTCGTTAGCTTGTTACCTTAACTCCGCTGCCAAATTTTAATCGTTTTATCTAAACTCCCACTTACCAAAAGTTCCCCTGAAATAGTAAAAGCCAATGCTGTTACTGTGTGTGTATGACCTGTAAACGTACCAAGCAGTTCTCCCGTTTGTAGGTACCACAACTTAATCGTTTTATCTGCACTACCACTAGCGATAATTTGTCCATCAGGACTTAACGCAACGGCATACACTCCATCCCTATGTCCGTTCAGTGTGCGAAGTAATTCCCCATTCTCTAAGTCCCAAATTTTAATCGTTTTATCCCGACTAGCACTGAGTAAAATCTTGCCATCTGTACTAATAGCTAAGGCACGAACAATATGGGAGTGACCTGTAAATGAGTGTAACAACTCAGGAACGAAAGGTATCTGACCTTCCTGTTGGAAAATACGCCAGACTTTGATTTTGCGGTAACTCCCTGTGACTAGAGTTTGTCCATCTGGGCTCAAAGCAAGTGAATGAGCAGCGGTATCTTCTAAAGATAGGGCGGTAGCAACCTGACGCTGCATCAAGTCCCAAAACATAATTTTTCTATCGTCTCCCCCAGTTGCTAACATTCGTCCATTTGGGGTAAAGGCTACACACCGCACCATCCCATTATGCTTGTGCAAAATATCAATTAAGTCTTGTGCTCCTACGTGCCAAAGTTTAATTGTGGAGTCTGCACCAGCACTGACTAATGTCTGCCCATCTGGACTAAAAGCCAGGGAATTCACTTCATCAACCAACCCAGATAAAATCCAAGGATGCTCGGATAATGTCCCTATCAACTCACCTTTGGTCAAATCCCATAGCTTTGTCTCCCCACGACTACCACTTGCGACAAGAGGAGAGGTGTTACCGTTGCTACCCCTTTGGCTGAAGGCTAGGCAATTTATTCCTCTAGTATGTCCTTTTAGAGTCTGCCAGCATTCCCACTCACCGACTATTGTCTTAAGGGGATGGTCTGGTGGTAGAGTTTGAGTTGTCTCTGTGATCGCAATTGCATTCGAGACTCGCAGCTTGTCTTTTTGAGTACTTAGTGATTCTAAATACCAACTCAGTCCTCCCGCATATAACAACTGACTTGGGGTAATGTACAGTTTTGGCTCACTAAATTCAATTTGATTTGTGGGTAAAAAACCTGCTATAATTACCTGCTTTTCATAACCTCTTTGACCAGTAAATGGATAAAACAAACATAGGAAAATTAAGATTTGGTGATTTTTTAAATCCTCTTGTGTAACAGACCATCTCACTTTCTCTTTCTTGATACTGTTAAAACTTTCTCCATCAGCAGCAGAAACTTGAAGACTGACTTTGGGGTTACTTGCAAGCACGTAGGAAAATTTGCTTTCACCACGTAAATTTCCTTCATCATCTAGAGCTATATTGTTCAAGGTATCTTGTGCCACTTTTTTCACCTGCTTACCTAGGCGATCGCCTATCACCCGGTCAACAATTTGCTCTCGCAAAAGATAATCTTCTGCTTGCTGCTGAAAGTACGTTGTAAAGGGAATAGCCCAGTCAGGAGGTTCAGGATATTCCGGCGGTGTCGGAGGGGGATTTTTGGCGATAATTTCTGCTTGTTGGCGAGTCATCTCCAGCAGTTTTGCCAATGGTTCGCCCCAAAATGCCATAATTTCGCTATGGCAACCTTTGACTTGACTTTCCAGCAAAGAGAGATCGTAAGTCTTAGGTTTCTTGACTCGTTGAAGGAAATCAGCTTGTTGAGCTTTTAGTAAGCTAATCCAATCCATTTGCATTCCTGCGGCGCAGTATTGCATACCTACGTTAAGTTAAGTCAAGGCAATTGCTCAAGTTAGTGTATCAACTATAGTGATTTAATAAGCCGGTTATTCCAGTAGTTAATGTAACACAACCTTTTTTGTGGATAGACACCAAATGACTATGGTCAAGTGGTGACGTAGCCAGTTTGCCTTGTAAAAATTCAGATGATAGATGATTCTACCTAACTTGGAGCATGAGATACTGTTTCACCGGACGCAATTTTAGACAAAATTGTGGTCAAATTTGAACAAATCTGAGGACTAGTTGAGAAAAAGCGCTATCCTCGCTTTTCAAACACAGACACTGAATTTAGTAGAAAGTGCGTGAAAGTGCATCAAAAGACTGTAACTTTCAATACATTTTTGAGATTCACTAAAAACTCGGAGTGTCGTAAGCCCCTCCCCCTGATATAACCTGACATAACCTGATCTAAAATTATAGAGAGAAAGCACAATGCCTAACTGATTCTCCGTAACACATTTCTGTATTTTTCTCATATTTTCCAACACCCCAGCGCTAATATAACGCCAAATTTTTCTAGTGCTTACGTCTTGATATTTTGGAGTGCAGGATGCAAGGGATGAAAAATGTCAAATTAGAAGCATGGGAAGAAAAAGTACTCAAAAATTATCTTGATGGTACGCGCCTCATAAAGATTCCTGCTTCTCGCAAAAAACGCTTAGTTGTACTCAGGTGGTTAGTCAGAAAATTTGAGCAAGAGGTGACTTACACAGAACGTCAAGTGAACGAAATTATTGGGCGTCATCACTCTGACTATGCAACATTACGACGGGAACTCATCGGTTATCAGCTTATGGAGCGGGAAAATGGTTTTTACTGGCGATTACCAGCAGCTCTTTGGAAGTCTGAAACTGAAATCATGAGGCAGATGGAGTTATAGACAACTCTGATAGCTATGTTACACTAGATACAATGCACACTGACGCAATGGCGAAAAAGTGTCCCCTATTATAACTCAGATAGAAACTCCTCGTATGTGGCTGCATCTACCAAGAAAAAATCAAGTCACAGTTCTAAGTTATTGCAACCTATAAGGAGGGGCACATGGCATGGATCTATCTTCTTATTGCTGGTCTACTTGAGGTAGGATGGGCAATTAGTCTCAAATATGCACAAGGGTTTACTAGGTTTGGTTCGAGTGTGACTACTATTGCCCTCATGATCATGAGTTTCACCTTTCTGTCTAGAGCTCTGCGTACACTACCAGTGGGTACTGCCTACACTATTTGGACAGGTATAGGAACTGTTGGTACAATTATACTGGGTGCAGTTTTGTTTCAAGAACCTCTTGAAGTGCGCCGTCTCACTTGCATTGGCTTGATCATCACAGGTGTGATAGGACTTAGGCTTGTTTCTCCACACTAATCGTGAGCCTACAGTATCTACAGTATATTTTAGGTAAATATTTTAGGTGAATATTTTAGGTGAAGTACGTCAGGGGAAGATGAGGGAGTGCAGAACCAGGCAAGTTTAGCAGTATTGTGAAGAGCCGTTAAATTTTCTACCACAAGTGTGAGTCGTAAACAGCCTGGTATCTGCAACTATATGCTGTGGAGTGATAGAGAGTCATTCATGCAGATTCAAACACCAGACTGGGTTAAACACGCTGTTTTCTACCAAATCTTTCCAGATCGATTTGCTAGAAGTAAACAACCTCGCAAACGGCTTTTACACAATGCTAGTTGGGAAGATTGGGAAGCTATGCCCACACTCCAAGGTTATAAAGGAGGAGATTTGTGGGGTGTTCTAGAGCAGTTAGATTACATACAGGATTTAGGAATTAATGCTATTTACTTTACGCCCATCTTTCAATCGGCTAGCAATCACCGCTACCACACGCATGATTATTATCAAGTTGATCCAATGCTGGGAGGTAACCCAGCTTTTAAGGAATTACTAGACGCTGCTCATGGGCGTAACATCAAAGTTGTTCTCGATGGAGTGTTTAACCATTCCAGTCGCGGATTTTTCTTTTTTCACGATGTTTTAGAAAATGGTCCTCATTCACCTTGGGTGAATTGGTTCAAAATAGAAGACTGGCCCCTTTCTCCTTACAACGGTGAATTCCCTGCTAATTATGAGGGTTGGGCTGGCAATCGAGCACTACCAGCGTTTAATCATGATAACCCGGAAGTGCAGGAATATATTATGGAAATCGCCGAATATTGGATAAAATTCGGCATTGACGGTTGGCGGTTGGATGTGCCTTTTGAGATTAAAACTCCTGGTTTTTGGCAAGAATTCCGTCAGCGAGTCAAAGCTATTAATCCCGATGCTTATATTGTCGGCGAAGTTTGGGGAGATTCCCGTGAGTGGTTGGATGGAACTCAATTCGATGGGGTGATGAATTATCTATTTGCAGGAGCAACCATTGCTTTTACCGCAGGCGATCGCGTTGTTATGGATCAAGTGCAAAGCCGCGACTACAAACCTTATCCTCCATTGTTCGCCGCTGAGTATGCTGAGAAAATCCAAGAACTCCTGCAACTTTACCCTTGGGAGATTGAGCTGACTCAATTAAATTTACTGGCTAGTCACGATACAGCGCGATTATTGACTATTGCTGGCGGTGATAGAGCGAGTGTGGAATTAGCAACTTTACTGCTTCTGACCTTTCCTGGTGCCCCTAGTATTTATTATGGTGATGAAGTTGGTTTACCAGGAGCTATAGATCCAGACTCTCGCCGTGGTTTTCCATTAGAAGCTAGTTGGAATAGGGAAATTCTCAAGACTCACCGCGAATTAATTGCTATAAGACACGCTTACCAATGTTTGCATACAGGCGATTACAAAGTCCTATACGCTCAAGGAGCACTCTACATCTTTGCACGAGTTTTGGGAACAGAGGAATTGATTGTTGCGGTTAACGTTGGTACTGCAAAAGCAAAAGGGGATGTTGATACTGCGAGTTTAAAGACTCAACCTAATAAGCTTTTATACGGCGCTGCATCCGTTGAGTGGAACGTTGAGGGAGAGTCTAAACATTTGACTTTAAGTGTTCCTCCACGTACTGGCTGCATTATAGGTGTAGAGTCAGTCAACTAACTTCTTTTACCCTTACAGGGAGGGACACTATGCACTGCGCCACTATTTTCCGGCGATCGCTCCTTGGTAGGCGCTAAGGGTTAGAAACTGTAACTAAAAATCTGTAAATATCTGGACATAACTTCCGTAATGGGGACATAATGAAGTGTAGCCTTAAAAAGTTGCACTTGGTATGGAAAATCATTCGGAGATGATCATAAGTATTGGAGATGCTGCTTCATATTTGGGCATCTCTATCAAAACATTAAGACGCTGGGCTGACGAAGGTAAGATACGTTCGGAGCGAGCGCCTAGTGGACACAGACGGTTTTATCTAGCAGATATTAAACGAATTACGCCACGTGACTTGAAACAGCTTGATGACCGCATAACTATCAACTATGCTCGTGTTTCAAGTCATGACCAAAAAGCAGATTTGGTACGCCAAGCACAAGTATTAGAAGCATTTAGCTCTGCTAATGGTTGGCAGTTTGAAACCATTCAAGATTTGGGGAGTGGTTTGAATTACCAGAAGAAAGGATTGCAAAAATTGCTCAAACGTATTATGCAAGGTGATGTCGCTCGACTGGTACTAACTCACAAAGATAGATTACTGAGATTCGGTGCAGAGTTAGTATTTGCCATATGTGAAGAGTTCGAGACTGAAGTTGTGATTATCAACAAATCCAGTGAAGAAGTGCCATTTGAGCAAGAGTTAGTGCAGGACATGATTGAACTCATCACCGTGTTCAGTGCTCGCTTGTATGGTTCAAGAAGCAAGAAAAACAAGAAACTGATTGATGGAATGGCTCAAGTAGTTAAGGAGGTGTCTTAATGCTGCTAGGCTTCAAGACCGAGTTGAAACTGAATAACCAGCAGCGTGTAGCATTGATGAAACATTGCGGCGTAGCCCGTCATGCATGGAATTGGGGGACTGGCTTTAACCAAGCAAATTCTTGACCATAACAAAGTCAATCCCGATTCCAAAATTAAGTTTCCTAGTGCTATTGACCTACATAAATGGCTAGTCGCACTGGTAAAGAGTGAACATGAATGGTACTACGAATGCTCAAAGACTGCACCGCAACAAGCATTGATGGCATTGCGCGAGTCTTGGAAGCGATGTTTTAACAAGACTGCTGGCGTTCCAAAGTTCAAGAAAAAAGGTAGGCGTGACTCTTTCACTCTTGAAGGTTCAGTCAAGATTCTCGGCAACAACAAAATTCAAGTACCTGTAATCGGTGTCTTAAAAACCTATGAACGACTTCCACAGGTATCGAATTTGCCGCAAAAAATTGGGCAGCCCAGCCTACGGCTCGCTAGCCCCGTAGGGGGCGCTGCGCAAACGCTAACAAAGAACGAGTACCCGACTACGCCGACAGATCAACAAAATACAGGGCTGCCCAATTTTTCAGGATCAGGCTCCGTATTAACCAAATCGGCAACAATTAGCCGTCAAGCTGATAGGTGGTTTATCAGTTTTAGGTTTGAGGTGACGCATTGTCGAGCCAGTACTGCGGACGGGTTTCCCGCCGCAGGTATCTGGCGTCCCCGAAAAAATCTGCGGTCCTTAATAGAACGAGTACCCGACTACGCCGACGAATCAACAAAACGAAGGACCGCAGATTTTTTTACGTGTAAGACCCCCGTAGAAGCTAGAGAATCCAGCCACACAGACGTTGTAGGCGTTGACTTAGGTGTTAAAGCACTTGCCACACTATCAACTGGAGAGGTGGTAGAAGGAGCAAAGTCTTACAAAAAGTACGAAGAGAAATTGTCCAGAATGCAATGGTTGAATCGGCATAAAATTATCGGTTCTGCTAACTGGAAGAAAGCACAATTACAAATTGCTAGATTGCATAGAAAGATTACCAACATCCGCAAAGATACATTGCACAAACTCACAACATTACTAGCCAAGAACCACGGCGTGATAGTTATTGAGGATTTGAACGTATCAGGAATGTTGGCTAATCACAAGCTGGCTAAATCTATTGCTGATATGAGTTTCTTTGAGTTCCGTCGCCAGTTGACCTACAAATGCGAGTTGTATGGCTCAAAGCTTGTAGTGGTTGATAGATGGTTTCCTAGTTCTAAAACTTGTTCCAATTGCGGAACAAAAAAAGAAACGCTCACATTGAGTGAGCGAGTGTTTGAATGTGGTCTTTGTGGTTTTGTTATTGACCGCGATTTGAACGCTGCAATCAATTTGAGTAAAGCTGCCAGTTAGGCAGTGTTAGCCCGTGGACTGGTTAACGCCGACGTTGCCAGGATGAAGCGAGGAAGTAAACGAAACCCAAAGTAGATATTTCCAGTTATGGGTAGCTTTGGGTAGGTGTTATATAACGGTTATTGATTCTACGAGGACCATTGTCCGTAGGAGTAAAGACGTTTATTATATATCTCATAATTCCTCCCAAATCAAGTCTTGAATGACCACTTTGTTGCTCGCCAGTCTGACAAAAAGCTTTTCGGTATCCATCTAACTGGGGAGCAACATCTTGGGACCAATTATTAAATTCAAGGAATTCTTGCACAGATTCTGATTGTAAAATCTTTGGGCAGTTTACGCGAACGAGTTTATTTTGCTGATGGCGATAGCCATGTCCTTTTTCTAGAAATAATCCATCTATTCTTTGTGCTGATACGATGTTGACCGATCCAGCTAAAACATCTATTTCTAAGTTGCCATTGACATTACGAGTTTGAACTAAGGTCGGTTCAGGTGTAGTTGGTGAAATGACCACATCATTAGGTCCATAAACACTGGGTACACAAGCAATAGAATTCAGAAAAATAGCATTCTGCTCCAACTCTTTGAGCATCGTGACTACTGTGGAGCCGCTACCAATTTTCGTCTTTAATAAACTAACAGGACGCTGACTACTCGTGCATACCATCGATACAGCTACATTTGGATCGCTAGTATTCCAATCGCCTAAACTCGCGACTAAACATTTGCCATTAGGAACTACCACACTACACTTTTGTATTGCTTCTTGGCAAGCAGATTCTAAAGAAGGTAAGCCAACTGAGATCTTCCATTGTCTTTGCTGCGAATCTGCGACTGCACCACAGTAATACTGGACTTGAGAAACTGAGTTCTGGGCGTTCTGGAGATTCTTAGTTGTGTGAACAATACTCGATATTCTCTTAGTGGTTTGATGATTGTGTTTACTGATAGAAGATGGAAATTGACTGACTCTGCCTATCCCGCCTGACACTTGCATAGTCAGACATCCCCCACTGCGAGCATTGATAAGACTCCAACCAATGGTTGTATTGTTAACAGATTTGCATGGAAAAAGGTATTCAGAAGTCGTCTTTTTATTAGGACCAACTTGCACTAATGGAGAAACTTGCCCATTGCCATATTTAAACATAAGATGTACCCAAGATCCTCCAGCTGGAATAATCAAAGATTCTTTTAGCCAACTGTGCAGGATATCTTTTACTTTAGCAGGTTCAGGCATTGCCCCAGAATGACGACGTACCAGTGGCTTATTATTTTCAGTAGTACTTAACTTAGTCATGGTTGCAGTGTCAGGTACACTTGCATAACTTTCAGTACAAGTTGCAAGAATGTGCAGCAATCCCTGTGCGACTACTGCAAAGCAAACTAGCCAATTAAAGTGAATTTTAATTCTTAAATTGCTGTGTCTATCATCTTCTTGTTTAATTTTCATAACATTTACATTCCAAAAACCATAGGGAAAATAACTGGATTGATCTGAATTTTAGAAAATGGCATTAACTTGTCGTCAATGCAAAAAAAATAGAGTTTAAAAAATTAGTTAAGCTATTTTTTGTTTACATTTTACTTAATCTGTGAACTACAGTAATTGACACGCTCCATAACCAATTCAGTACCTGTAGGGTAATCAAATATTAATGCTGTTAATGTTTTACCATCAATACAGTTAAGAGAATCGAATGTAGAGTGCCAAACACATTTTTCGTTCTCTTGCCGCCATATTTTTTCAATCTCAATTAGGGTATCACATGGCATTTGTTCTGCCTCTAATTTATTGTTTATTTGACCATCGTGATTTAGGTCTGCTCCTGCTCCAAAATCTGTCATGAGAATTTTGTAGGTTGTTTTTAGAGCACCTTCTGTATAGCGCTTTGCTAAATCTTTATATTCAGTATTTGGTAAAATTTCACCGAATCGTTTATCTGTAAAATGGTCAGTGAGTTCTTTTTTTAGACGATTTTCTTCAAGTATCGACGCTAAAGAATTCTCGGCTTCTTTTCTTAGAAGCTCGATATTTGGAACATTTTTTAAATGTTTGTTGATTTTTGTGAGAATGCTGCGATAATAACTAAGTGCTAAATCTACATCTTGGGAATTGAGTTGTTTCGCTTGTTTAAGAAAGCTAGGTAGAGCCTTCGAGATTTTTTCAGGTTCTGTATCAAGAAAGATAGCTTCAAGGGTTTTTTTAAAACGCTCCTGCTGAATCCTAAACTGATATTGCTGGATGCCGAAAGCGATTCCTAAAATACCTAAGGCGATCGCAACTCCCATCCACCTCTGCCTACGTACTCTATCTTGTTTACGGAGGCGATCGCGCTCTGCTCGACTCGCTTTCACAAATTCTTGAGCAAGATCCGACAAAGGCAGATTATCTGCATAACGCTGAAGAAAATCTTCTGCTGTAGACAACTTCAGTCCTCTTAACAAGAAATCATCTATAGGCTTACCGTTTTCTTGCCAATCCTTTGCATCTTTCTCAATATTCCGCTGTTTTCTCAAAGCATCGCGGTTTTCATCTATCCACTGACGTAACAACTTCCAGTGGCGAATCAATGCTTCATGAGCTACGTCTACCACAGCAACTCGATTGAATGCTGACCCCTTCGCGTCTCGTTCACTGGTGACGATTAACTTTTCATCTGTCAACCGCTGAATGACTTCATCAATCAGCCCTTCTGGATACCGGGAATTGACCAAATTCCCTTTCAACACTTGTCTGCGCGTGTCCTCAGTACCTTCACCTAACTGAGTCAGCGCCAGAAAAATATGTCGGATTGCTGTCTGCTGCTCCTCAGGAAATGATTCATACACTTGTGTAGCTCGTTTTTGCAGCGTCCCTATGACTCCACCAAGCTGAATGTAAGTGTTGAGCCGCAGACAGTTATCCTGGCGCTGCTTCCAAAGTTCTGTCAGGGAGTATTCCAACAACACCAAACTGCTTGGTGAGCCTTTTACATCTGCTATCATCTGGGTAACGAGTTCGCACTCCACTTCCAAACCAACCTGTTTGGCAGGTTCGATAATAGCTTGCTCCAACTCTTCCGGTTTCATAGGCATCACGATTTCCTGATGCTCCTGAATCTTGGTAGTTAATCCGGCATACTCCTGCTCGGCACACTTACCAAAGAAATCAGCTCGCATCACCAGCACCACACAGAGTTTATTATCAGTCCGCTCCAATGCACCCAGCAGACACTCAAAAAATTGCTGTCGTTCAGTACTATCCCGACACACGGTAAAAGCTTCCTCAAACTGATCCACCACCAGCACGACACGCTGAGTGTCTGTAGCAAAAACCAACTGTCTTAACCCCTCAGCTCCTTTTGCGATCAATTCCTCAGCTTTAGCTAGTTGGACGGCGCGATCAACGGCTGATAAGCCTTTCTCGATAAATGGCACTGCTAAACTATGGAGTAGATGCTCACCAGGTCTAATAATCGGTAGAATTTTCCATTGATCGCTGGCTGACAACCGCCGTCCCAGCTTCAGTTGATGGAGTAATCCTGCTCTGACTACTGAAGATTTGCCACTCCCTGATGCTCCCAGTATGGCAAGAAAATTTCCCTGGCGTACCTTTTCTAATAACTTGTCAGTGAGAAATGTTCTCCCGTAAAAATATTTAGGGTCTTCGTCGTTGTAGTCAAAATAATCCAATCCTTTGTAAGGACAGATAGTTTGCTCTAATGCAACAGCAGATTCTTTGACAGATACTGTCCACTTACGGGTAAGATTGATTGGCTCACCTGAGTTGGCAAAAATTGGACGCTGGGGAAAGACATGGCGCTCCTGATTGAGAAAATCTACCAAGGTGTAGTTGTTTACCCATCGCTCTTGCTTGGGTTCGAGTCCTTTAAGCAGTGCGGCGGTTAGCACACCATGCTTGCTATCAATTCCCTCATACGCCACCTCAAACTCGCGGGATGCTGCAATAAAACAGCGATCGCGTCCTTTCCCCCTATCCCCCGGATCTGCCTCAGCAAAATTCAATACCTCCCCACTGTAGCAGCAATCTAAAATAATAATCTGCTGTCCTACGTCACTTTCTTGCAGCAGTCGGCGCAGCCATTGCAGAGATAGTCCCCACTTACCCTCTTCAGGATTAACATCACTGGTAGCCAAAAAGCCTTCCTGAATGCCTCTGTTTTTACGTAATCCATGCCCGGAAAAATACAGAAGCGCTGTGTCTGGAATATGCTTCCCCTCCGGCTTAAACAGTTGAACGATTGCTTCTTCTAGCTGAGTCAAAGAGACTTGGGTTTTTTGACCGACGCTAATCGTATTATTTTGTTTATCTTTAACAGCAGGTAGTCGCTTGACCTTAAACTCACCATACTTCTCCAACAATTGTGCGATCGCCTCAGCATCAAGATGTGACACGTTTAAGCTTTTTAACTGCTCATAAGTATTTATTCCGACTACCAAAGCATCTCGACTCATCTTTTGAAAATCCTGTGGCAGTTATGAGAACTTGAGTATTTGTTAATTTCTACAAAACCTTTTACAAATTTTCCTGAAAAGTTTTGTAGTTATTAAATAATCTTATAATGTTCCAGGAAAAATTCATTCTATGACACAGCTTACGCCTATCAAATTAGATGATAATACTATTATTTACATTGAAACCACCGAGGACATAAAAGCTCCCTTAGTTAGGAGTGAAGTCATCACAGAAGAAGAAGTCCTAACAGATAAGGGATGGAATGCTGAAGCATCGCGAAAACAGATGTTGCTAAATTTTCAAACAATTGACGTGACGATTCAAGCCTACACTGTCTATGTTTTGAATGCTTTTAAAAAAATTTCCAGCGCCAACATTAATAAAGTCACTCTAGAATTCGGTATCAAAGTAGGTGGTGAAGCAGGCATTCCCTATGTAACCAAAGGCACTGCTGAAAGCCATCTCAAAGTTACGGTAGAGTGTTCATTCACTAATGAGTCTGAAGCGAAAACTCAGTAGTACATTACGCTTCGGCTAGAAAATGTTGGTAGTATAGCAAGTAGTATAGCAATTAGAACTAGGAATACAGTTTCCATTTTCTCCTACCCTCAATAGAGAGATTGCTAGCACTTAAAATCCGGCAGTAAGCATGTTGGTGCTGCTAAACTGAAGAGAATGACTTATAGAACCAGTAATTATGCTAAAGCGTTCTAAGTTCGAGACGACTCAATCGCAAATTATGCACCGTGCTGAGGATCTCATTCATGCAGCCTCAAATCGTTACCGCATTACAGTTCAAGTGGCAAATCGTGCTAAGCGTCGGCGTTATGAAGACTTTGACAATGCAGATGATGCAATGATGAAGCCAGTACTGAGGGCAATTATCGAAATGTCTGATGAGCTGACTCAACCAGAAATTATTGGTGAAGTCTAAAGTAATGCTAGCTGGAAGAAATTAGAGGACAAGGGAGATGACGAGGATGAGAAAGAATAATAATAGTATATTTACTCGCCCTGTTTCTTGTCTCCTCTTCCAGGATACTCTCAGGGAAGTTGGGATATTACTGCTTAGTGTACTTCTTTTCAGTTTTTCCCAACCTGCTGACGCTCAAACAGCCAGTCCTAGTGATGCTTGGCAAGCAGTTTATCAACAATTACCCGACTTACCCCGAGAAAATCAGTACATTAGCAAAGAAACGGGGAAAGTCGCGGAAAATAACACCTTGGTCAGTCGTATGATACGGTATCACTCCTATTTGAAAGGACGTCCACCAAACTATCGACTGGATTGGAAGCTGACTTTGGCTGATTATCTGGGTGTCAATGAAGTGATGTATGAAACGAGTTATCCTGGGAAAGATAATCTGCGAAAAAATCCTTTTGATGGCGATCGCGCTGCTGTTGCACGCCTAAACCGCCGTCAACGAGATGCTTTGGTGCAAGCCTTGGTTAATGTTTTCAGTTCTAAATCGCAAAATATACCAGCTTCTACCCCCACTCCCTCCTCATCGCAGCCAGAGGAAACAACCCCAACTCCCAGACGAGTACCCAAACAGGGAGGCGCGCAGCTGTTAAAGTAAAAGGTTAAAAGTTAAAAGTTAAAAAATCTTTTGACTTTTGACTTTTGATTTTTGACTTTTTCAAATATGGAACGTGTTGTCAAAAGTGGACTTGGTTGGCGTATCGGCTGGAACCCAGCAGCGCCAGATTTCAAAGGTTTAGTGGGTACAGACGAGTGGGCGATCGAGTTAACTGAAGCTGAGTTAAATGATTTTTGTCGGTTACTAGCGCAACTAGCAGACAGCGTGAGGCAAATTGCAACTGAATTAATGGATGAGGAAAAGATTACCTGTGAAGCTGAAAGCGATTTATTCTGGATGGAAGTGGAAGGTTATCCTCATGCCTACAGTCTACGCTTTATCCTGAAAACAGGGCGTTGTGCAGAAGGGAAATGGAATGATTCCGCTGTTGCTGGTTTGTTGGAAGCCTCTGTTATGCTCAAGATTTTTTAAAAATAGACCTTGATAATTGTGGTTTTTGATGTTATACTTGGAAAGTTGACTACGGGGCGTAGCGCAGCTTGGTAGCGCGCCACTTTGGGGTAGTGGAGGTCGTGGGTTCGAATCCCGCCGCTCCGATTTTTTGAAACACTTATCTGTTAGTCTTTCTGGAGACCCTCACTGGCTAAATCTTCAAGAGCAATTTTTCTAGCATAGCTAGTGACTGTCCCCAAAGCTGCGACTGCATCAATTGCCTTCCAATACTGCAACCAAAACAGTGGATGATTGACATCAAATCTTCCGTCAGTTCTTGATGAGGCGACAATGATTCAGTGTTTGCTACAACAATTTCACAGTCAAACCAAGACTTAATGTCGAGACGGATTTACCAATTCATTCACCAAATTCGTGCGGCCTATAAGCCATTTAACCGTCCATAGTGATAGGCTATGGACAATTGTAGCTAAGTTATTTGGCACTAAACGCTGCCCCAAAGGCGTAGTAGCTCCTCTACCTTCTTCAATTGACTAGATATCAATAATCGATTTACTGGAAGTTAATTTTGCTAACATACCTGAAGAAGGTGATTCGGAGCTTGTAGCAATAACTTCAGCGAATAGGGCTTCGTACTCAGCTAAGGCTTGCTCAAATGAATAACGCTCTATCGCAAACAGCCTTCCTGTAGAACCCAGCGTTGTCACTTTTGCTGGATTGTTATATAAATCCATAATTCCATCTGCTAGCGCTTGCGGTGATTCTGGTGCCACAACTATGCCGCCGCCACTCTTACGCACTGCCCGCGCTGCTGTACCGGAAGCAGGAACTGACGCGACAATGGGACGCCCACTAGCTAACAACATTGGGATTTTGGAAGGCATATTGAAAGATATGACATTGCGTTTTTGCACCACTAAACCCACATCTGCCGCTGCGAGCATTTCGGGTAATTTTTCTCGCGGTATCAGAGGTAAGAGCAACACATTGGAAGCTCCACATCTTTGACAATATTCCTCCAATCTTTTCAATGCTCTTTCTTCTCCAGCAATGACAAAGATGATTTCTGGGATGTGACGCAGACTACATGCAGCTTCAATGACTGTCTCTAATCCTTGCGTCAAGGCAATGTTGCCGGAGTAAAGCACAACAAATTTGCCTTCTAGTTGATAGGCGATGCGAAATGGGTTGTTCTTTTTTGGTAAGGGACAGATAAAATTGACATTCACCCAGTTGGGAATGCAAACAATTTTTTGAGCCGGAACTCCCTTCTCGACTAAATTCTCCATAAACCCATCAGCAATGACGCTAATGGTGTGTGCGCTACGGTATGCGAATTGCTCAATTGCTTGCAAAGCACGAATCATCCATTTATTTTTGATGAGTCCAACATGCACAGCGGCTTCTGGTAATATGTCTTGTACATTTAGTACGACAGGACAGTTATATAGCCGACCTAGTAATGTTGCTGGTAGGGATACCAGCAGTGGTGGTACTGTGAGGAGAATGATATCAGGTTGCCAACCGTTGAGAGCTTGTGGCAAGCTTGTGAATACAAAGCTTAGCTCCAATAGCAATCTATCTATCAAGTTCGGTTTAGACTTAATCCGTAAGTAACTACGCTGGATGGTAACACCATTTTTTTGTTCAATGATATACCACTTGCCCCGATACTCTTGATAGATCTCACGCTGAGGATAATTGGGCATTCCCGTAATCACTCGCACTTCGTGACCTTGTTTTACTAGTCCTTCTGCCAGTTCAGTCATTAAAGGAGCAATTCCAATTGGCTCTGGATGATAGTTGTAAGAATAAATGAGAATCCGCATTATCCGTTTTTTTGTTATGTAAGGTCAAATCGAAAGCGTGAGCTTTGTTGTTTTCTCACAAGATGCACGGTTACTCGCGGTAAAAGGCTTAACTGAAGTAGTATAAGTCCAGCATATTCCCCGATGTTAGATTCGGATATAATTTTAACGTGTGCTTCAAGTAACAGCAAAGATTTGTGATAATGCCATAAAGATTGGTAACACACTAAGGGTGCGGATGGGTGCGATTCGTTCTCTCGAAATGAGTTGTCATACTCTCTGATGAGAGGCAAGGAAAGCCCAGAAATGAGATGAACTTTGACCGAAAAAGGGTACATTCATTGAAATCCCCGTGTTGGCGCAGCGTACACGTAAGCGCAGAGTACACACTTCGTGTTGGCGCAGCGTACACATAAGGACTCAGGGCTTAGCAAGAATCCTCCGGCGCGTCTTTCCGTGGGGAGTGTCAAAGGCTAGACCAAAAGGTAACAGTAAGATTTGAATGTATTTGTTACGCTATATCTATGTTTTACAAGATTAAAATTTAAAAAATATGACAAATTCAAAAAGCGAGTTTGAAATCAATAAAACAGAGCAAGAGTGGCGTGAAGACTTGACACCGGAACAGTTTTGCGTGCTTCGTCAACATGGGACAGAACGTCCTCACACCAGCCCACTTAATAAAGAGTATGCTAAAGGCACTTATGTGTGTACAGCATGCGGTTTGCCACTGTTTACATCTGGTACTAAATATAACAGTAGCACTGGTTGGCCCAGTTTTTTTAACCCCATCGAAGGTGCAATCAGCACATCACAAGATAGGTCTTTATTTATGACCAGGATTGAAGTTCATTGCAGTCGCTGTGGTGGACATTTGGGTCATGTGTTTGACGATGGTCCCGCACCTACTGGCAAACGCTATTGCATCAACGGTGTTGCTCTGAGGTTTATTCCAGACTGATTTAACACTCCCTGCCAACCGAACTTCCACTAAGAACAAAATGCGCTGATTCCTGAGTTTACTGCCTGTGATTTCCAACTGACTTCAATAGTATTAAAATATGACTTTTTAAAGTCAGTATGTTTCCCCTTCCAGCATTATGTAGGCTGTGACCACTTTATTGCTTCAATTTTTTAGCATAAAAAAATACAGATAATATTTTCATAGTGCAAGACGATTTAACAGTTATCACTTATCAGTTACCAGTTACCAGTTACCAGTTACCAGTTACCAGTTATCACTGTTCACTGATTTAATCAATATTCAAATTTGATATCAACTTTTCATGCTAGAGCTTTCACACTCCAATATCAAAAGTCTAAAATCCAAAACTCCTCTGTCTCGTGTACCTCGCTTGGTAACGTCTTTACCTGGTCCTCGCGCTAAAGATATTGTGGAACGCGATCGCGCTGTCACTTCCCCTTCCTACACCCGCGACTACCCGTTGGTTGTGGCTGGGGGTGAGGGGTGTATGGTGGAAGATGTGGATGGCAATGTATTTTTGGATATGACAGCAGGAATTGCTGTCACCGCTACAGGACACGCACACCCGGAAGTTGTGCAAGCGATCCAAGAGCAAGCAGCAAAGCTACTGCATATGTCGGGGACTGATTTTTACTACGAACCAATGGTGGAACTCGCGGAGAAATTAGCCTCCCGTGCTCCTTTTCCCATGGTGCGAGGGTATTTTTCACGAACTCTGGAGCAGAGTCTAACGAAGGAGCAATCAAAACTCGCAAGATACTACACTGGGCGTTCCCTGATCGTTGCTTTTTTTAGGAGCATTTCACGGGCGTACCTATGGCGCG
>JAAUSC010000215.1 GCA_012031965.1 Scytonema sp. RU_4_4 | reverse complement strand
GGAAGGTGGCTGATTCTGTGGGAGAGGAAAACTTGCGAGCTTTTTGCAACAAGGCAAAAGCAAATGGTGCCAAAGGTGGAAATGTGGGGGTAATACAGCCCTATCAACTTTTGGTCTGAAACAATGGGATCGCAATGGCGCAAAAAGCCGCATGGACTATCTACAAAGGAAGGGTCGATCATGGAAGTGATTGAACGCTCACGAGATCCATTTGTCCGCAACCCTTCCAACGCCATAGAGTCTGACCACTACGCGCCGGTGTTTGCTGTTCTTAACTTAAGAGATCCAGTTATACGAGAGTACTGGCTCAAGCAATGGAAACAGGCGCACGACGAAATCGGTCTTGAGGGTATTTTTCTCGACAGTTCATCCAATCTTTCCAGCGATAAATTCCACTTTATCCAACTTCCCAATGCTGGCTCGAAAGATACAGCGACGGGCAAAACTCAACAGTTATTTAATGAGCGTCCTGCTCAAGAACCGCCTGCAGCGATTCTGTCACAATACTATGCACACTTGGAATTAATGACACAGATGCAGAAGATTGGCTATCGCTACTGTGGCGAAGACATTGGTGTATTTGGCGTCCATCGCAGCGGTCCCCGTATCTTAGCCCGTCTCGATAATTTACCACTTTGGGCGGAGTGTATCACTGATTTCGACGTACTAGCTCTACAGAAAGCAAGTGCTAATCCCAATGACGTATTCTTTCGTGGTCTGGCTTACCGGATGATGTGGTATATGTTCTGGGATATCAAGAGTGACCAACTAAGCTTTAATTACGGTCGTCTCCGTGGTGATTTCGACAGACCGACTGATTGGCATATTTTGCTGTTAAAGGTATTTAGTAAGGTCAACGACTTGATGATTAACCGCGAGATTCTACCCGATGAAAAGGGTGTAGTGTATCGTGTAGATGGTCAGCAAGTCCTCTGGGCTTTTCAGAATTTTGACTTCAAACTTTCTGCAAATTCATTCGTTCGTGATGAAAACACAGGGAAAAATCTGCAAACAAACGTCTTACACGCTGTCAAACACCATGTTTATCGCATCAACGGGTGACGCAAATCTAACCTTGAGCACCTTAGCAAAAAGGGCAACTCGTGAAACTAGAGCGCCCTTTTCAAGTACTTGTTGTTTGAGCCAGCTAGCTAAACGCGTACTAAGACAGGTTCATTTTGTGCAGCGTTAACTGAGTTGGAATCTGACTCAGTACAATAAATTTCACAGGAGTTATTGGGACTTTCGATTAATTTGACTTTGTATAGTGTCGCTCCTAATTCCTGAATAGGCGATCGCAACAAGTGACTAATACGAAGTGCAATATTCTCAGCAGTGGGAACAACTTCAGCAAAGTGCGGGATATCTTTGTTTAAGAAGGTGTGGTCGAATGGCTCGACGACGTAATCTTCTATAGCTTGATTCAAAGCGCCCAAATCAACAATCATCCCGGTGCGTGGATCAATCTCTCCTTTGACGGTCACTTCCAAATGATAATTGTGCCCGTGACCATTTGGACGAGCGCACTTACCGTAAATCTCGAAGTTTTCTGCACTGCTAAGACGAGGATGAGCTAGCCGATGGGCGGCGCTAAAATGAGTGCTGACAGTGAGGTATGCTTCCATGCTGTTTCCTAAATAATCAGCCCAAAGTTCAGGATGTTCAAAAAGCTGTATGCGGACTAAAGGTAAATGGGGTGCAAGCTTTTGCCAAATCACCCGTGCAATGTTCTCTGTGGTGGGTAGAGTTTTTTGAAACTCTGACCACACATCGTTAAGATAGGAAAAATCTAGTTGACCAGTCACTTCTCGCTTAATGACATGTTTCACGTCGGACAAGTTGAGAACCATGCCATATTCGTCCAATTCTCCTATGAGGGAGACGAATAAGACATAATTGTGCCCATGTCCGGGAAACTTTGAGCAAGCACCAAATTTCTCAATATTTTCTGCTTCACTCAGTTCTGGTAACCAATAGCGATGACTCGCTGAAAACTGAGCGCGACGATTTACAATACACTGCATGAGCAAGCTGGGAGCAAAACTTAACATTTCTTAAACTTTCACTGCTTCCAGCA
This sequence comes from Scytonema sp. RU_4_4, assembly GCA_012031965.1. Classification (GTDB taxonomy): domain Bacteria; phylum Cyanobacteriota; class Cyanobacteriia; order Cyanobacteriales; family Nostocaceae; genus Brasilonema. Next base: position 10,009 of record JAAUSC010000215.1, on the reverse strand, counting down.
TAAACTAATTCTGGTGTTAGTTGTGAATTCTCACGGTTCGCCCATTAACCACTACGCATACGCACCCAGAGACTCTTGTGCCTCACGGTACATATGATGGGCAGTGCGAAACATTTCTAGTCCAGCATGCAAGTAGGTTTCGTCATAGTTAAGAGGGAAATATGCTAACTGATCTAGCCCATCGCCTACTTGATTAAGACAATAGTAAATGTGAGCTGCTGCTCTTGCTAAACTAGGGGGATTTGGTAAAGAACGAAAAGTCAAATGCGCCTGCTTGAAGTCGTCTCGACAGGCGTTTAAGTAATCCTGAAATTCTTCTAAGAGGATATCATCAAAGGGATCCGCTGCGAGTTTCTCAATTTGCTCTTTTAGGGAAGCAAGAATACTAAACAGCAGACGACTCACTGGTTGATAAACCCGGTGCAGCCATTCCTCAATTTGTTCGTCCGCATCCCTTCCTGTTTTTCGCGTCGCCTGGTATCGCTGTTGAGCAGCTGCTGTACGCTGTTGCCTATCGCTGGCTGTTTTTTGACAGATCTGATGCAGTCTTTGGTCGTAATTTTGGCGATTTTGAATGTCGCCCAAAACCTCATAGGCTGCATTAATACGGATAATTTGCTCAGGATCTGAGGTACCCTGATTGCTGTCGGGATGAAACATTTTGACCAAGCGACGATAAGCTTGCTTAATCTCCGCTTGGCTTGCGTTCGGACTAATTTTGAGTGTTTCGTAGTGGTTCGTCTGATCTGCCATTATTTCAATGTACCGTTAGCTGATGCTAACTGCTACCTTTGGCTCCAAGTCTTGGAACAATGGCGTACTCAAATACCTTTCTCCAAAACTAGGCTGAATCATCACTATCAAGCGCCCTTCGTTCTCTTTCCGTTGAGCAACACGAACAGCAGCACATAAAGCTGCTCCGCTGGAAATGCCAGATAGTAGTCCTTCTTCTCTTGCCAAGCGCCGACCGTAAGCGATCGCTTCTTCGTCGGTAACAGTCATCACTTCATCTACAAAGTTAACATTTAGCACTTGGGGAATGAAACCTGCACCAATTCCCTGAATTTTATGAGGTCCTGGTTTTCCTCCAGATAAAATTGGGCTGTTTGCTGGTTCAACTGCGATCGCCTGAAAACTTGGTTTGCGTGCTTTGATAACTTCAGCTACACCCGTAATTGTACCACCTGTTCCAACCCCGGCTACTATTATATCGACTTGTCCATCAGTATCTTCCCAGATTTCCTCGGCTGTCGTCTCCCGGTGTATTTTTGCGTTGGCTGGGTTACGGAACTGCTGTAACATATAAGCATCTTGAGTGGTATCAACAATTACCTGTGCCCGTCGAATTGCCCCACTCATACCTTCAATTCCTGGCGTAAGTTCTAATTCGGCTCCATACGCCCGCAACATTGCTCTTCGTTCAGCGCTCATTGTTTCAGGCATTGTCAAAATTAATCGATAGCCCTTTGCCGCTGCAACCATTGCCAAGGCAATTCCCGTATTTCCAGAGGTGGGTTCTACTAACACCGTTTTCCCAGGAGCAATCAACCCTTCTGCTTCTGCAGAGTTAATCATACTTATACCAATGCGGTCTTTTACGGATGCTGCTGGGTTCATACTTTCCAGCTTCACCACAATTTGTGCAACACAGCCTTCCGCTTGAGGAATACGGTTGAGTTGTACTAGAGGAGTACGACCGACAAGTTCTGTAATATCATTAGCTATTCGCATACTGAAATCCTTAGTTATTAGTTACTAGTCATTAGTCATTAGTCAACATTCAGTCATAAAAATTAACAACCTTCTTTTCTCTATTGACTATTGGCTAGGGACTAAATATAGTACATTATGTCCAACTGTCGTCGAGAATCTCGTTTTTCACACAGTTCTGCAAGCGTATATTTTAGCAAAACTGCGTTTGCGGCTAACCTTGCTTCTTGCCAAATATCTTCTACAACAGCATTGTCCAGAGTTTTAGGGTTGATGTCTCCCTCATTAGTCCGCACATCTAACCCTTCTAAACAATTCAAAATATCGAAAAGAGTGATTTTCCAAGGTTCTCGCGCCAACAGATAACCGCCTTTTGACCCGCGTTGGCTTTTCACGAAACCTCCACGCCTTAAAGTCGCTAGTAGTTGTTCTAGATAGCGGTCTGGTATATTTTGTTGTGCCGCAATCTGTCGAATTTGTAGCGGTTCCCCGCTTTGATAATGAATTGCGAGCTCTAGTAGAGCAAGAATTGCGTATTCTGACTTACAAGATAGTTCCACAAGCAGCTTTTCAAAGAGATGATGGGTACACAACTACAGATGAGGATCAAAGTCAAAAGTCAAAACTCAAAAGATTCTTGGCTTTTTTCTTTATGACTTTTTTTGTCCTCTTTCAATAGTATACTCCGGTTAAACACTAGGGTTTATTACTGTTCTTCTTAAAATTTGAATTCTCAATAAAAAGCTCCGCTGCAATGTGCGGAGCAATTTTTAACTACTACAAAATATTCTAAATCTTGTCAACTATCTAGAAAGTGAACGTTGTTCTCAAGGTTCCAATAAACGCATCATCGTTGTCGCTGTTCTGACCAGGAGATGTCAGATAAATAACACCAGGGGTGATGGAGATGTTATCGCTAACACGATACTTGTAGAAACCTTCAACATGATAAGGTACATCGCTAGCACTTGATGCTCTACCACGAGCATAAGGTTCAGCACCCGCGAAAAGACCCAAGACATTACCCTTCCTTCCAAAGTCAGGTAAGGCGACTCCAACTCCATAGCCCCAAGCTTCATAATCATCATTGCTACCAAAGCCTGTGACATCGGAATAAGAAACGAAGCCACTAATAGAGAGCTTGTCACTCGGTCTAAACGCTGCTGACAAACCGTAAGAGTTACTAGAAGATGCGTTAGTTGTACTGAGAGCGTTGGCTTGTGCAGTACCTACTACGCCAGAACCACCGACAATTCCGCCTCCATCAAATAAAGAGCTACCTGCACCGTGATACCCATGAACATAAGTTGCAGCTAAAGCAAAGCGCTGACCAAGATTAAAGTTCAACTGTCCCAGAGCTGCATAGTTACCATTGAATATACCTGAACCCACACCTGGATTACTCGGTTCAGAGCCCAAGTAACCTAGGGTTAATGAACTTGGTTTGAGGATCCCACCACCCTTACCAAAGGGAATATTAAGCGCTGCACCTGCACCTCCACCAATCCGATAGATGGGGTTTTCTGAAGCGAAGGTAGACAAAGCACCGTTACCGCCATCATAGTCTTCAAAGTAGGGGTTATTGGTAGCAGCATAATCGCTGTGAATACCACCAGTAGCTGCAACATAAAGTTCAGCAGGTCCTATGGGGACGTAGTAAGCTAACCAATCTAGGAAGATATCGTTATTGTTATCCTCATCCCCAGTAATGTTAAATGTTTGAAGACCTTCCGAGGAGGTTTGTCCATTGAATGTGGATGAACCCAAGTCCAATCTTCTTGAGTTACCAGTCGCCAAACGGGTATGCAGAACGTCTTTACCTGTGAAGCTGGTTTGCAAGTCTAAACGTACCCTGTTTTGGAAGACCGTATTATTATTGTCGCCGGCTGTATCGCCGAAAGCATCAGTCAGGGCAAAAATTGCTTCACCAACAAGTTTGGTAGTCGTTGAGAATTGGTTCGCTTCCAATTCTGCTGTGCGCGCTTCCAACGTATCCACACGACCGCGTAGAGTTGCTAGTTCTGCAGAAAATTCCTCTTGTAAGCGCTGTAAAGTCGCCAGGTCTTCTTTTCTTACTAGGTCAGATGTTGCTGTCGCAATGAGTTCATTGACCCGATCTAGACATGCATTTAAACCAGCAGCAAATTCATAACGAGTCAAAGCACGGTTACCACGGTACGTACCATTTGGATAACCAGCAATACAACCATAACGCTCAACTAACGACTGTAGGGATTGGAAAGCCCAGTCTGTTGGCTGTACGTCGGAGAACTGGGAAACCGATGTCACTTGAGACTGAGAATTATTTTTCCCCTCGTTGCTGTAGCTGTTAACTTGCTGCAAAACGTTGACTTCATTTTGTTGTATTTGAGCCAACGTCTCTGGTTTGGAGGAGACTTCAGTCGCAGTTGTTGTCGTTGAAGTTGCTGAGACTGAAGCAGAAGTTTCTTGATTATTGCTTCTTTGTGAAACTTCCGTGGTCACAACTTCATGGGTAGTGCTGTTTTGAGCAGCCATAGCCGTTGTGGACACCAACAACGTTGCTCCCAAAACTGCTGGACTGACTATTATAGATTTCCACAAGAGATTAGACATCTTTCCTGTTCTCCTCACACCTTTGTATAGATAACTTTTTTGCTGCAACTATCTCAAAGTTGCAAGTACTTATTGATACTTGTGGATGAGGCATACTTCGCCTCTCACACTATTTTAGTTTTTGCCAAGCTAACAAGCAGTTAAGTTTAGGTCAATAAACAATGCTATTAACTTATGCAAAAACATAGTTGTATTTACTTGTAATTATAATTTCTAAAAACTGGATGACAAGATGAAAGCGTTCGCCTTATAAACTGTCACACATCTCATTTCGGTATGCATAAATAAACTTAGAGATGACATGATTTTGAAAAACTCCTCTACGACGTCTTGTTGCCAATCAAAGTCCCTTGCACAAAAAATAGAATCTTGTATCGTTTTACAATGAGGCTGCATAGAATAGGAAATCACTCACTTCATGATTTCCCTTAAGTCATAAGCATCTTAAAGCTTTAGCATCCTGTGCAAGCTCAATGTCATTTGATATTGTGCAAATAGCTATATGAGCAAATCGTTTAATTGATTTGGGAGATAACTCTTGCCAAATCAAAGTCTTTTTGTGTCAACCCACCTGCATCATGCGTTGTGAGTGAAATTTTGACTTTGTTGTAACTAATTTCAATATCTGGGTGATGTCCTGCTGACTCAGCCGGTTCAACAAGCTTGTTCACAAATTCTATAGCCTGGATAAAGTTTTTAAAGTTGTAGATAGACTGTAACGTTGACTCCTCAACTATCCAATCTGGCAAGTGGCTTGCCCTTTCTTGAATTTCTGCCTCAGTAAGTAGCTGCGCCATATCAATAAATCCCAAATACTGAAACTCTTTGTTCTCTGGTAATCTTTTTAACTAATAAAGGAGTGTAACTTTTATATTTTGTTTAAAATGAACAAGACTAAAGACGTGACTTGCTCAATGAATGTTCCAACAAAACAGATACGCAGTATTTGTATCTGTTTAAGCAAACAGAGGCTATTTCTCTTGAGCATGATCGCTTTTTCCGAAACCAGCACTATATATAACTAACTGCGCTCTGCGCTCAAACTTCTCCTCATAAGCGGTCACAAACACAATTTTCCGTAGCATGAACTCAGGATACTTATAATCGCCCTCTTGGTAAAGAGGGTTTCATATTTTGGGAAAGTTCGCGATTGCTAGTAAAGACTAACTGTCTGGTGGTGACTTGCAATCCTGCTTGGTGTAGTTAGTATGTTGAAACCGCTGCTCAGTCAGATTGGTCAAAAGCAGTACAATATCTTTGATAAAGAACCGACGAATCTCTCTGGCATAGATGAGGATTATCTGCTGACTTGAATACTGAATATCACATCAAAACAGGTTGGAACACTACTTACGAAAGCTTGACACAGTTGTTCCATAGATAAAACTATCCGCTCTTACTTTAGATCAGATGATCTAGGTAAGAGCGGTCTAGCGGGTCTTCAGGTTGCAACCAGACTGCCGGAAGGGACTCCAAGCTAGCCTAGCCAATTAGTTTAACTTAGTCTTACTAGAAGACTAGTACTAACTTCTAGAGAACAGCCCCGGCACACAGCCGGCTAACTGCAACCTGATGACCCATGCTTTTACTACTATCTGTCATGGGCATCACCTCCTTGTTGCCTAAACGGTCTTAGTCTCAAAAAGGCAGAGCTTTTAGCTCTGGGTTATTCACCTTCACTGAATATAACACAAATTATTAATTATTTGTCATTAGTGGAAGGATCCTTCAGTATCTTTGGGACCTGTGGCACAGCTACTTTTTGACACTCCCACAGCTAAAAGCTTGTGGGATTCTTGGGCTGAACGCGCCTCCGTCAGGTTTCCCTTCTTACAGGTTTTACAGTTCATGCTTGTCCGTTCGCGTAGCGTGCGCCTAAGCGCATAACAAAGCTTTTTAGGCTTCAACCCACTTACGGACAACTCCCCAAGCGTTTACGGGGTCTAACACGTAAAAAATTGTCCAGCCCAGCCTACGGCTCGCTCCGCTAACAAACAGTACACAGTACACAGTACACAGTACACAGTGATCTGATAACTGATAACTGGTAACTGATAACTGATTTTTAGGGGACAATGCGTCACCCATTTGGTGGGTACGTTCCGATGTACCCCATCGTACGTGGATTACTCCAAATAGTTTTTCAAAAATTATTCGCTTTTCATTGCTGTAAGTTGCAAAGGGACACGCTGCGCATATGTCTATGGCTAACGCCGTAAGTCCTGTAGACAAGCACTCTGAAGCATAACGTCTGGAGAGGAAGGAGATACAGCAAACTTTGCGCTTACACCAGTCGTTGTCTTGAAAACCAAGCAACTTGGGTGCGTTGGCTCACAAATGACAAAAATCCCGCCATGAGGCGGGGAAATTTCTGTTATGAAACACTAAGAATAGGATGACTATTACAAAGCGTTACCACGAGGAAGAACTTCCTCAGGGAATACAAATTTTTCGTGAGGCTGATCAGCAGGAGCCATCCAAGCGCGGATACCCTCGTTGAGCAAAATGTTCTTGGTATAGAAAGTTTCAAACTCTGGGTCTTCTGCCGCCCGCAATTCTTGCGACACGAAGTCGTAAGCCCGCAGGTTGAGTGCTAAACCGACAATTCCGACTGCACTCATCCACAACCCTGTGACTGGCACAAACAACATGAAGAAGTGCAACCAACGCTTGTTGGAGAAGGCAATTCCAAATATCTGTGACCAGAATCTGTTTGCCGTCACCATTGAGTAGGTTTCTTCGGCTTGGGTGGGGTTGAAGGCGCGGAAGGTGTTGGAGCTATCTCCGTCTTCAAACAGCGTGTTTTCTACTGTTGCTCCGTGGATGGCACATAGAAGCGCTCCACCTAGCACCCCTGCCACTCCCATCATGTGGAATGGGTTGAGTGTCCAGTTGTGGAATCCTTGTAAGAACAGCAGGAAGCGGAAGATTGCTGCCACTCCGAAGCTGGGTGCAAAGAACCAACTTGATTGTCCCAATGGGTACATCAAGAACACCGATACGAAGACTGCGATTGGCGCACTGAAGGCTATGGCGTTGTAGGGACGAATTCCTACTAAGCGAGCGATTTCAAATTGCCGCAGCATGAACCCTATTAGCCCAAATGCTCCGTGCAACGCTACAAATGGCCACAACCCTCCCAATTGGAACCAACGGGTCAAGTCTCCTTGTGCTTCTGGTCCCCACAATAGCAATAGCGAGTGTCCCATTGCATCTGCTGGGGTCGATACTGCTACTGTCAGGAAGTTACATCCTTCCAAGTAGGATGACGCTATGCCGTGGGTGTACCAAGAGGTGACGAAGGTCGTACCGGTTAGCCAACCGCCTAGTGCTAGGAAGGCACAGGGGAATAGTAGTATCCCTGACCAACCTACGAACACGAATCGGTCTCGCTTTAACCAGTCGTCTAGAACGTCAAACCACCCTCTTTTGCTGGGGGCGCGTCCAACTGCGATGGTCATCGGACTAAAATCCTCTTTTTTACTAAAATTGCAACTTTTTTGAGGAATTAACTTTTTTGTGACACTTAACAGTTGCTATAAAGCAACTGGCATAGTCAAAACCTACTGTCTAATCAGACAGTACTTTTCATATGCGTGCCACAGCAGCTTCTACCAGTTGGTCATCCAGCTTGCAGAAACTTAATGATTCTTAACTTATCATATCAGGTTTGCTTTGTGCTTGATTTACATTAAGAAATCAGGTACAAAGCACGAACCTACTAATTAATATCAATATCAGAATTTTTACAATCTGACACAACTTTTCTCAGAAAAGTTAAAAAATTAAAATATTCAGCCGAAGGCAAGTTGGGGTACTTCACCAGGGATTAAGAGGAGACACCGTGCTAGTAATAGCAAACGCGGTGTGCCTGGGAACCCACCAACCTCAGTGCAACTGAGTCTATGGGATAATGCGAAAATGGTATATTCGCGTGAATCCCACCCCTTCTAGGGGTGGGTGCGTCAATTCGCTAAACTTGCAATACATCTGCTCCAATGGCAGACTTTGTAATGAGAATATCTCACACACCAAGGTAGTTCTAATGACGGCATCAACAACCATTAACACAGGTGAGTCGCCCAACGGCGATAAATCTACTTCAAACGTCTTACATCAAAAGGTTCTCGGTTCTCGTCGGTTCAGTAACTATTGGTGGGCAACTGTCGTTTTTTTAGGAGCTACGGGCTTCTTGCTCGCTGGTATTTCCAGCTATCTCAAAATCAATTTACTCATCGTTTCTGACGCGACTCAACTTGTCTTCATCCCGCAAGGGTTGGTTATGGGGTTGTATGGTTCCGCTGGCTTACTCCTAGCTTTATACCTGTGGCTAACGGTTTTATGGGATGTGGGAGGCGGATACAACGAGTTTAACCGAGAAAATGGCACCGTTACAATTTTCCGGTGGGGATATCCTGGGAAAAACCGCCGTATTAAAATTGACTGCAGTACAGAAGATGTACAATCTGTGCGAGTTGAGGTGAAAGAGGGTCTTAACCCTCGTCGCGAACTTTACCTGCGTGTTAAGGGTCGCCGGGACATTCCCTTAACACGAGTCGGTCAACCTTTGTCATTACAAGAGTTGGAAATTCAAGGTGCCCAGTTAGCCCGCTTTTTAGATGTGCCCTTAGAAGGACTTTGAGGCTAAGATACTGTGGTTGTATCTGTAACTTGGCAATGTGGTTAAAAATTCCCCAATTTTTTGTAGCTCTCATCATTGTCGGTGCGTTGATGTTGGGGGGCTGTTCCACACAGCAAGTTGTTTCTAATTCTTCTCCAACATCTGCAGTTACCGAAGCAAGCAACAACTCAACCGCCGAGACAACCGCTAATACAACTCATACGGCTAACACGGCAACTACAGAAGCTGCTTCTGTATCTGAAAGTACAAACGAGAGTATTCCTGGAATGAAAGATTTACCAAGACTTGAAGGAAAAGCAACGGTGGTTATGACCGTTAAAGGTTCACCCATTACCATCGAAGTAGATGGTACTGATGCCCCAATCACCGCTGGTAACTTTGTTGATTTAGTCCAAAAGGGTGTGTACGATGGCTTAGTTTTCCATAGAGTTGTACGTCAACCCCAACCGTTTGTCGTTCAAGGAGGTGATCCTCAAAGTAAAGATCCGAAAGTTCCAGCAAGTCGGTTGGGAACAGGAAGTTTTACAGACTCAAAAACTGGAAAAATTCGCTACGTACCCCTAGAGATTAAGCCACAAGGCTCTGATCAGCCAATTTATGGCAAAACACTCAAGATGGCTGGTATAGATAAGCCGCCCGTATTACAGCACAAATTGGGTGCAGTCGCCATGGCGCGATCGCAAATGCCAGATTCTGCTTCTTCGCAGTTCTACTTCGCTTTGGCAGATTTAGGTTTCCTGGATGGTGACTATGCTGTTTTTGGCTACGTGACTAATGGTATGGATGTTGTCAACAAGATTCAGCAGGGCGATCGCATTGACTCTGCTAAAGTCACACAAGGTGCAGAAAATCTGAAAAACGCCGGACAGTAAGAAGTAGAGATAAGGGAAATGAGGGAGATAAGGGTGATAACTTCCTCATCCTCCCCATCCTCCTTATAAGGACGGCAGGATGAAAACCCTCTCTCTTTAGAGGAGGGATGAAAGCCGCCGACGCAGGATTTATCCTGCCGTATCACTTCTTTCCGGAATAGTCTTACAAAACAGTGCATGATTATGTAAG
>JAAUSC010000214.1 GCA_012031965.1 Scytonema sp. RU_4_4 | reverse complement strand
AACCACAAATCGTAGGGTGCATTGCCCATATATGTGATAGACATTTGAGATATTGGTGAGCAATGCCCACCCTACAAAAACTTAGCGTACGAAAAACCCGTATGGGCACAGTCCCGCCTTGATTAACAGAGTCTATCATTGCCCCTACTTCGATTCAGACCCCTCTCCCAGGATACTCTACCCGTTTAAACGGCCAACTTGTGGCAATCCAATTTTGGACAATGTCTCCAAGATAATCTTCTAGACCAGAAGCAAGTTCACTGCTACGAACCCAATAGTAAACTTCAGCGTCATATTCTTCGCTATTGGCTGGATCGATGTAAACACACCCAAGCAAGCGTGTCTCATCTAAACTCATCACAGCATAGTCGAACGAACGTCGCAATTGAAACTCCTTCTGATGCCAAGCTAGATCAATTAGATCCTGCTCAAGGGTGAGGTCTTCAGGTGGCCACCCCCAGATTTTGCCAAAGCGTTGCCAAAGGTGTTCACGACTTGACATCACTGCATCATAGTCTTTTACTACATCATGGAGCGTGATGGATCGCAGGAAAAAATAATCGGTTTTGAGGATTTCAGGAATCTCGAAGTTTTCGGGAAGAAACAACATTGTGTAATGCTTAATTAAGCTAACAAACGGAGTCTATCACTCCGAAGTTGAGCTTTCGGAACCTTGAATCGAGAAAAAACTCCACGGGTCAACTAATCTACCATTATGAGCCTGCTAGGTAGTTCTTCAGCAGTCGCTCAATGTCTGTGTCTAGAACACCTGAAAGTGCAACCAAATCTGCTTCTGTTGGACTTTCATTACCGTTCATCAAATTATCAAGTTAATTGCGATACAACAAGGATAGACATGACACGAACGGTCTCCAAAGCTATTCGTGGCATTACCAAAGAGCAAGTCTTGGAGAAAATGGTAAGAAAGATATACAAATTTGCTGCTGCAAGTGAACTTGAGCCAATCGTCTTTGGTGCTTCAAGACCGGGTTATTCCGCTCAAAACGTACACGACTGGGTTAACTTCATGAAGTGCCGAGGTATCCAACGGGTTTGCTGCTTACTTCCTGATACCCAGTTAGCTCGTTACTCGGATCTACTTGGAATCTATCGGCAGGTATTTGGAATAGATCAAATCTGTTGGGCACCTATCAAGGACTTTCAACTCCCCGATCGTGAAACCTTGATCCAAAAAATTCTGCCGTTTTTAACAGCAGCAGACCAGCTTGGTGAGAAGGTTGTTGTCCACTGCTCTGGCGGGATTGGACGAACGGGGCTGGTTCTATCTGCCTGGTTAGTGAGTGGACGAGGGTTATCCAACTCAGCTGCTCTGGCGGCTACCAGACGCACTGGGAGAAATCCCTATGAAACAGCAATTGTGGCTCTGCTGAAAGGTCGCAATCCGTGGAAAGTGGTAGGAGAACTAAACGCACTTTTGGATGATAGTCGTTGCGCCAAGAGACACAAGCCATGAACCAAACATTATTTCATCTTGCCTTTCCCGTCACAGACATTGCCCAGGCAAAAGCGTATTATGTGGATGGTTTAGGCTGCACTGCTGGACGGGAAAACCGCCACGCCTTAATTCTCAACCTTTACGGTCATCAACTAGTCGCTCACGTTACAAAAGAACCACTGACACCTCAGCGTAGTATATACCCAAGACATTTTGGGCTAATTTTTACATCAGAACATGATTGGGAAGATTTACTAGCGAGGGCGCAACAACGACAACTTCTATTTAGAGAAGAAGCTAAACACCGTTTTATTGGTTCTCCCTTGGAGCATCGCACTTTCTTTTTAGAAGATCCTTTTTACAATTTAATGGAGTTTAAATATTACCGTCACCTTGAGGCGATTTTTGAAAGTGCTGAATATACGCAAATTGGTGACCGAACTTAACACCTCTATTAACACTCTCTATGGGTAGAACGCAGTGGATTCTTGCTTCATATTTTTTCTTGGTTTTGAACTGTCTAGTTATTTTTGCCGGACTGTGCTAGGTTGTTTTTTTTTGAATTTTGAATGTTAGCGCAGCGTGCCGCAGGCAGCGAATGCGTGAATTGTCAATGCCTCCGCTACTGCAGCTAAGCTTCTTGAATCTGTCAGCATCCAGGCGTGATTCAAAACTGGCACTATCACCTCGCGTCCTACAGGCATTTGCGAACTACTCGCTGGGACAATCATCAAGTCATAAGGTGTCCAGATAGAGGTAAAATTAATATGCTTCAACATATCAGCATCCCGATTCAAATTTTGTAATAGAACACTGTCAGGACGCATTTGAATGCAACCAACACCTTGCCGACAGTAGGCAATCCAAGTGCCATGATGCGGAGATGAGATGGTAACAAAGTGCTGCACGCGGTTGATTCCTCCCAGTCGTTGGATGTAATAGCGGCTGACGATACCTCCCATGCTGAAGCCTATTAAATCCAAGGGTTGTTCTGGTTCAAAAGTGGCATCAATATAATCAGCGACTTGCTGAGCTAACGTGTCAAGACCTAAATTGCCATTATTTGGTATTAAATCCAGGTCATACACCATGCAACCTCTCTGCTTCAGGTAAGCAATCATCTTATCGAAAACTCGACCTGTGTCAAAAATACCGTGTACTAACAGCACGGGATTTCGCTTTTCCTTGACGTGATTCATTGACAAAATTATGTTAAGTTCTATCTTTCCTTAATCTAGTCAAGTCTCATCACCCTTTACCCAAAAGGTATGACACTCCCACGAGTGGATTGGAGCAACATCGCTTTCAATACTCATACGCGTATTTGAAAGTTTAAATTAAGTTTTGTTAAGCACCCTCTCAAAATATTGCCTCAAGTTACGGTAAGATTTAATAATTAAGCCTGACTGTTTCCAGGTGGCAAGTGTCTGAGAGTAAAGAGTTAAAAGCATTCGCCCTGTGCTGTCAAAGCCACTTTGTTAAGAAATAAACCTATGAAAGCTGTCACCGTAATTGGTTACAGGCAAATGGGGAAATCAAGAAAATCTTGATAAAAATTAAAAATATTCCGTGATTTTTTAAGAATTGCGGTCGCATTCCAAGTATTAAGAGGCAGGAGAAGTTGTAATGATCGGTTTTATCAAAAATTTAATCAATGGGATTGTGAGTTTCTTTACTGGGCTTTTCAGTAAGAAGAAGGACGGCTACTACATACAACTCGATGAAGCCGCCGAAGCAACGAAACAAGCAGCGAAGCAAGCTACATCGAAAGCTAAGGAAGTCGCAGACTCAGTAGCATCGAAAGCTCAGGAAGTCGTTGAACCCGCAGTATCGAAAGCTCAGGAAGTCGTTGAACCCGCAGTATCGAAAGCTCAGAAAGCTGTGGAGCCTGTTACAGCAAAAGCAGCAACCAAGAATGGAACAAAAGATGCTGCAGCGGCGGTCAAGCCAAAAGCAGCTAAAGTTGAGCTAGTACAGACTGCAAATGGCGTTAAGCCTGAACCTGCTCAACCAGAAAAAGCCAAAGCAGTCATTCAAAAGCAACCAGCTGAAACCACTTTTGCACCAAAATATCTTGCTGTACCTGACACTTCTAATGGTCGTCGGCGTCCAGGTGCGAACATGAGTTCTTTCTTAGACATGGCACGTCAAGTGAAAACCACTAAATAGTTTTTTGATGCTCAGTAGGATGAGCGTTGCTCATCCTACTGACTGCTCAAGCATTCAGCTCAAACATTCAAAATATGTCCTATGCCCTGCGGACACGCTACGCTAACGGACACGCTGCGCGGAGTGTGCAGATCCTCCGTAGTGCGCACAAAATTCGCTCATTCAAAATTATTTTTTGAATGAGCGAATTCCCCGCAAGTGCAAAGCGCACGCTAAGGTTTACCTCGTTATCGCCTCGGCATTCTTCCCACACCTGACCCGACAGGATAGTGTGGGAAAAATGCTGGAAATAGCTCAATTAAACATCGTAATAGAGGGAAAATTCGTAGGGATGAGGACGTAACCGCATGGGGTTGACTTCATTATCCAGCTTGTAGGAAATCCAAGTTTCAATCAAGTCTTCAGTGAACACACCTGATTCTGTTAAGAAGGCGTGGTCTTTCTCCAGCGCTTCCAACGCCAGTTCCAGAGAACCCGGAGTTGAAGGAACTTTCGCCAGTTCTTCTGGAGAAAGTTCATAAATGTTCTTATCCAGAGGTTCACCGGGGTTGATTTTGTTCTTGATACCATCTATCCCAGCACATAGCATGGCTGCAAATGCCAGGTAGGGGTTAGAAGTCGCATCAGGACAGCGGAACTCCAACCGCTTGGCTTTGGGGTTAGTACCAGACAAAGGAATGCGGATAGAAGCAGAACGGTTACCTTGGGAGTAAGCCAAGTTTACGGGTGCTTCATAGCCAGGTACCAAGCGCTTGTAAGAGTTGGTAGTAGGGTTGGTAATTGCCAGTAGTGCTGGTGCATGCTTGAGGATACCGCCAATGTAGTACAACGCCATTTCACTCAAGCCAGCGTATTTATCTCCAGCAAACAGCGGTTGACCATCTTTCCAAATGGACTGGTGGGTGTGCATTCCAGAACCGTTGTCTTGGAACACTGGCTTAGGCATGAAGGTGACAGTCTTGCCGTACTTCTTGGCTACGTTCTTGATGACATATTTGTAAATCAACAGCCAGTCAGCGGCTTCAATCAACTTACCAAAGCGGAAGCCCAATTCACACTGACCACCAGTAGCAACTTCGTGGTGGTGCTTTTCAATGGGTACTCCACACTCTGCCATGACGAGCAGCATTTCTGTCCGCATATCTTGCAGGGTATCTGTTGGGGAGACAGGGAAGTAACCTTCTTTGTAGCGAGGTTTGTAACCCAGGTTAGGACCTTCTTCTCTACCAGAATTCCAACGACCTTCAACTGAGTCTACGTAGTAGTAGCCTGCGTTCTGGGTTTGGTCAAAACGGGCATCATCAAAGATGAAAAACTCAGCTTCCGGACCAAAGAACACTGTATCACCAAGACCAGTGGAAACCAAATAGTCTATCGCTTTTTGGGCAATAACACGGGGACAACGGCTATACCATTCTCCTGTCCGTGGTTCCTTGATGCTACAAATGAGCGAGAGAGTTGGCTCTTGCATGAAAGGGTCGATCCAGGCAGTGTTTGGATCGAGTACCATCGCCATATCTGATTCATTGATGGCTTTCCAACCCCGGATACTAGAACCGTCGAAAGGTACGCCGTCTGTAAAGGAACTCTCATCGATTTGGTCGTGGAAAACTGTCAAGTGCTGCCAGATTCCTGGCAAATCGATGAATTTCAGATCAATCATCTGAATCTTTTTATCCTGAATGAGCTTCAGAACGTCTTGTGGGGTTGTCATGGTTACTCCTTATCTGCGGACTTTTTAATAGTAAAACCAGAGTGTTCAATACATGATGACCCTGCTTGTAAATCCAAATTCATGAGACACCTGGAATATCGTAAAGATTTAAAATTAGATGATTTTGTATCTTTCGTAACATAATATCAGGTTAAAAGATTATATTTAACCTTTCCTTAACTAGTTTCACAAAAGTAGACAGTTTATCTCGCAGGGGTCAACTTTGGCATAGAATCCATAATTAGCGCTATAGATTGTTTTTGTGCTGGGGCTTTTTTTACAAGAGGCACTGTAAAGTTGCAGCTTGCTAAAAGTAGTCAAAATAATATCAAACCATAGAAAGGATTGATTAGGAGAAAAAGAAATGCGGGATGCAGTAACCAGCTTAATTAAGAATTATGACGTTGCCGGACGGTATTTCGACCGGAATGCCATTGACAGCCTCAAGTCTTACTTTGAAAGCGGTACGGCACGTGTGCAAGCAGCAGTAGCGATCAATTCAAATGCAGCAGCAATTGTCAAGCAGGCTGGTTCTCAACTATTTGAAGAACTGCCAGAGTTGATTCGCCCAGGTGGAAATGCCTACACAACTCGTCGTTATGCAGCTTGTCTGCGCGATATGGACTACTACCTACGCTACGCTACCTATGCCCTTGTTGCAGGGAGTATGGATGTGCTAGATGAGCGGGTGCTACAAGGGCTACGGGAAACTTACAATTCTTTGGGAGTGCCAATTGGTCCAACGGTTCGCGGTATCCAGATTATGAAGGATATTGCCAAAGAGCAAGCAGCAGCAGCAGGTGTGACAGATACTTCCTTTGTCGATGAGCCATTTGACCACATGACTGGAGAGTTCAGCGAAAAAGATGTTTAACAGTTATCAGTTATCAGTTATCAGTTATCAGTTGCTTGATAACTATTGACTGTTGAGTGTTAACTGTTTACTGGTTTAAGTTGCTCTGTAAGTTTTAAAATAAGGCGAGTCTCCTCAGGGAAACTCGCTTTTTTCTACGAACTGCACCAGACGCTGAAGACGCAAAGGTAAAGATTGGTTAAGCAAAGACTAGATATTTTATTGGTAGAACGTGAGTTGTGTTCGTCTCGCGCCTTAGCACAGCGCCTTATTCAAGCGGGAGAAGTGACAATTGATAGTCAGCTTGTTGATAAGCCGGGTACGGAAGTTGATGTTGCGGCGCAAATTCAGATTAAAGAGCGATCGCGCTTTGTTTCCCGAGGGGGGGAGAAGTTAGCGAAGGCTTTGGAAGTCTTTGAAATTCCTGTGGAAGGACGAATTTGTTTAGATGGTGGTATTTCGACAGGTGGCTTTACTGATTGTTTGCTGCAAGCTGGCGCAAAGCTAGTTTATGGGGTTGACGTTGGTTATGGACAAGTTGACTGGCGTCTGCGAAACGATTCTCGCGTAGTTTTGAAGGAACGCACGAATTTACGGTATTTGACACCAGAGCAGTTGTATGGTAGAGCCGAACTAGCTAATTTAGCAGTTGTTGATGTCTCATTTATTTCTGTAACCAAGATTTTGCCTGCTCTTTGGCAGCTGCTGCAATCTCCTCGTGAAGCGGTGTTGTTGGTGAAACCCCAGTTTGAAGTAGGGAAAGACCGTGTGGGTAAAAAAGGGGTTGTGCGTGACCTGAAAGACCAAGCTGAGGCAATTTTTCAGGTGTTGCAATCAGCTCAAGAGTTAGGATGGAGGTATAAGGGTTTAACTTGGTCACCTGTAACTGGTCCTGCTGGGAATATAGAGTATTTGTTGTGGCTGGGAATGGAGAGTGAAACCCCACTGCTTGATTTAGAGGCGATTAATCAGGTGACTAAATTGGCTGCATTTGAATTACGATAGCAATGTGTCGGGTCTAAATTCCAGCTTGTGGAATGCGTTACAAGACAATTAACCTGAAGACTCAAAAATGATGGCGATCGCAAACAGACAGAAGATAAAAACTGCTATCCGCAGAAGCCATTGCCACAGACTTGGGGTTAGTAGTATCTTGATAACGGGGACAGCGCCAAAAATTGTAGACACAATATAGGCGATCGTAAAGCCAAGCAAAGTCAGTAGAAAGTACTTGAGTCCTTTAGATGCCAACTTGAACAGTAGATTATTGTTGTCTGAGAAATTAGTTTTCATAATTTTTGCCCTAATTTAGAGATGAATCTAGCGAACGCCACTAATGATTTGAGCTTATCGAAGCTAATTCATCCAAACCAGAGAAGATAAGAGCGCTTAAGTGCAGATAGCTTAAAAATAGCTATTTGCATTTGTTCACATTTCTTTAAAAGAATGCTGACAGAACAGCAGAGTTTTATGTTGTGATCAACACTAGCAAAGGCTAAAATTTTATCATAGGGACTATAACTAACGCTACAACTAGATTGTTATGCTCAGTCAAGGGTATTGAATTGTCGTGCTGAGATGACATCCCAAACATTGGTGATGTTGTCACTACTAGCAGAAGTTAAGGTTTTGCCAAACTTTTTCAAAGGCGCTACACGTTGGCGGAGCCTGCGCTTTGCGCTTACGGGACTGAAATTGAGACTATTGGTATTCCCGACTGAATTTAACCTGAGATGCCAGTTATGATTTCCTTGAGTAGCATTGCCGTTAAAACCGAAATCTACGAAAGCGCCAATTCTCTTGTTTATCGAGGCATAAATAAACACGATAACACAGCCGTTATTCTTAAGGTTCTCAAGGAAGATTATCCTACAAAAGCTGAACTCACTCGCTACAAGCAGGAATATGAAATTACTAGCTCCCTGAATTTAGAAGGGGTCATTAAAGCTTACAGTCAACAGGACTATCAAAGAACTCTTGTCATTATCTTAGAGGATTTTGGTGGGGAGTCTTTACAAAAACTGATGCAGGAGTCGGTTGGAAAGTATCGCCCAATGCCCTTAAGCGAATTTCTCTGCCTCGCCATCAAAATAACAGAGATTTTGGGCGAAATTCATGCCGCCAATGTTATTCATAAAGACATTAACCCAGGCAATATCGTCAGCAATCCAGAAACTGGACAAGTCAAAATCATCGACTTTGGTATTTCTACCAGACTACCCCGCTCTAATCCGACGCTGAAAAATCCCAATATTGTAGAAGGTACTTTAGCTTATATCTCGCCAGAGCAAACGGGCAGGATGAACCGAAGTCTGGATTATCGCACGGACTTTTACTCCCTCGGTGCCACCTTTTATGAATTGCTTACCTCCAAGCTGCCTTTTGAAACGACTGATGCAATGGAGTTAGTGCATTGTCATATTGCTAAACAGCCATTGTCCCCATCGCGAGTGAATCCAGAAATTCCTCAAGCCGTTTCGGGCATAGTTATGAAGCTGTTGGCGAAAAATGCTGAGGAACGGTATCAAAGTGCTTGGGGAATTAAAGCCGACTTAGAGGAATGTCTTGCCCAATTACAGCACAAAAGTACAATATCAGAATTTCCCCTCGCAAGCAAAGATATTTCTGACAAATTTCAAATTCCGCAAAAACTGTATGGACGTGAAGCGGAAGTTCAGACTTTACTAGCAGCATTTGAGCGAGTAGCGTCTACGAGAGATAGGGAAACTGTGGGAGGGCAGAAAAATGTAGAGACGTTGCATACAACATCTCTACAATCCAAAATCACGCCACTTGCTACAACGGGGGGAACCCCCGCAACGCAGTGGCTCCAAAATCAACGCCACTTGCTACAACGGGGGGAACCCCCGCAACGCAGTGGCTCCAAAATCCAAAATTGAAATGATGCTGGTGTCTGGTTACTCTGGGATCGGCAAGTCAGTATTGGTGCAAGAAATTTATAAACCGATTACCCAAAAGCGCGGCTATTTCATTTCTGGTAAATTTGACCAGCTTCAGCGTAATATTCCTTACTCGGCTGTCGTAAATGCTTTTGCTGGATTGGTGCAGCAACTGCTTAGTGAACCGGAAGCCCAACTGCAACAATGGCAAGAAAAACTCTTAGCGGCTTTGGGTGCGAATGGGCAAATCATTATTGATGTCATTCCTGAAGTAGAACTCATTATTGGCAAACAGTCTGCAGTACCAGAGTTGGGAGCAACTGAGTCTCAAAATCGGTTTAACAGAGTCTTTCAACACTTCATCCGGGTTTTCTGTTCCAGCGAACATCCGTTAGTTATTTTTTTGGATGATTTACAGTGGGTAGACTCAGCAACACTTAAGTTGATTTCGTTGATGTTGACGGATAGCGAGACACAATATCTATTTCTGATTGGGGCGTATCGAGATAACGAAGTCAACCCAACTCACCCGTTGATGATCATGCTGGACCAGTGCAAAAAAGAAGGAGCAACCATCAACCAGATGACTTTAGCCCCTTTAGACTTAGAGCCACTGACACAACTGATTGTCGAAACGTTGCACAGTAACACCGCTTCTGCCAAACCCTTAGCAGAGTTAATGCTGCGTAAAACTGGAGGTAATCCCTTCTTTGTGAATGAGTTTTTGAAAACGCTGTATGCAGAAAATTTGATTACCTTTGATTTTGAGTATCTGATTTGGCGATGGAATACTACCCAAATCGAAGCGAAGGATATTACCGATAATGTGGTGGAGTTGCTGATTGGGAAGCTGAAGCAACTGCCAGAGTCAACGCAGGAGATGTTACGCCTAGCAGCTTGTGTAGGTGCAGATTTCGACTTAAACACTCTTTCTATTATTTGTGAAAAATCACCTAAAGAAATTTTTCCAGATTTATTACTGCCAGTTCAGTCTGGGTTCATCCTGCCCGTATCTGAGTTAGATGAAGAATTATTAATCCAAGATTATAAATTTCTGCATGACCGAGTTCAACAAGCAGCGTATGCCTTGATTGATGAGAATCAAAAACAACTCGTTCATTTACAAATCGGTCGCAATCTGTTGCAGAATACTTCCACTGAGGCGTTATCAGAAAAGCTATTTGAAATTGTCGATCATCTCAATGTGGGTATTGAGCTTGTCACCTGTCAACAAGAACAAGATGAAATAGCCAGATTGAATTTGATGGCTGGTCAGAAAGCTAAAGCAGCAGCAGCTTATAGTGCTGCCAAACAATATTTAACCACAGGGATAGAATGGCAAGCAGTGGGTAGCTGGCAACGTCAGTATGACTTCACACTAGCTCTATATGAGGAAGCTGCAGAAGCGGCGTACCTGTGCGGTGACTTTGACGAGATGGAGAGATGGGCAACAATTGTTCTGGAACAGGCAAAAACTATTTTGGACAAAGTAAAAATCTATCAGGTCAAAATCCAAACCCGCATGGCGCAAGCCAAACTCCTCGACGCACTCAAGATTGGGCTACAAGTGCTGGATATGTTGGGGATGAGCTTACCAGAGTCACCCACTCCGTTGGATATTCAGCAGCGACTGGAGGAAACATCGACTTCTTGGGCTGGGAAGGACATAAAGAACTTAACTAACTTGCCTGTAATGACAGATGTCCACAAGCTGGCAGCCATGCGGATCTTATCAAATACACTTTCTCCTGCCTATCAAGCTGCACCTGCACTATACCCACTGCTTGTGTGTGAACAGGTGAATTTGTCTATCAAACATGGCAATGCTCCTGTCTCAGCCTTTGCTTATGCTATGTACGGATTAATCTTAAGTGGGGTAGTCCAAGACACTGAGTCCGGTTATCAGTTTGGTGAATTAGCTTTGAATTTAGTAGAACAGTTCAATGCTAAGAAACTTAAATGTAAGGTAATTGATGTAGTTGCAGTCGGCATAATTCATGGAAAATATCATGTCAGGGAAACTTTATCACTCCTCCAGCAAGCGTATCAAAGCGGAATAGAAAATGGAGATGTTGAATATGCAAGCTTGGCTGCATTGAATAAATGTCAATATTCATATTTCAGCGGTCTGGAACTGACTCTGCTGGAACGAGAGATGGCAAGCTACAGTCATACCCTCGCTCAACTCAAGCAAGAAACAGCCCTGCGTCGGAATCAAATCTTTCGGCAAGCAGTCCTCAATTTACTGGGACAGGTTGAAAATCCTTGCCATTTCAAGGGTGAGGCATATAACGAAGAGAAATTTCTGCCGCTTCATTTGGTAGCAAATGACATACTTGGACTTCACTTCTTTTATTTACATAAGCTTATCCTTTGTTATATGTTTGGGGAGTTCGCTCAAGCTTTAGACAATACAACCTCAGCCGAAGAGTATTTAACTGGAGCAGCAGGGAGACTAAATGTCCCCATGCTCTATTTCTACGATTCTTTGGCGCGACTAGCAGTGTATCAATCTGTCCCCAATTCAGAACAAGAACACCTCCTACTCAAAGCGACAAGTAACCAAGAAAAGTTACAGAAATGGGCGAAGGGTGCTCCGATGAACTTTCAACACAAATATGACTTGGTAGAAGCAGAGAAAGCGCGAATCTTGGGTCAAGTCCTTGAGGCGGAGGAGTTCTATGAGCAAGCGATTAAAGGTGCAAGAGAAAACGAATATCTCCAAGAAGAAGCATTAGCATACGAACTAGCAGCTAAGTTTTATCTAGCGCGTGGTAGGGAGAAGTTTGCTCAAACTTACATGAAAGAAGCGCACTATTGTTATCTGCGCTGGGGAGCAACTGCCAAGGTCAAAGATTTGGAAGCAAAATACCCGCAGTTACTGACTCAATCACCAACAGCTACTCACACTACAAATACGCGCACGATAAATCCTAATACCACAACTAGCAATAGCTCAGGCGAAGCTTTGGATTTAGCTACGGTAATGAAAGCATCCCAAGCGATCGCTGGTGAAATTGTGCTGGATAAGTTACTTGATTCCTTGATGAAGATATTAATTGAGAATGCTGGAGCGCAAACAGGCTTTCTCA
>JAAUSC010000213.1 GCA_012031965.1 Scytonema sp. RU_4_4 | reverse complement strand
GAAGGAAATCAAAGCAATCCCTTTTAGAAAGGTTTTTGCAGTGGATCAAGCACTTACTGAGGTCATTGTGATGCAGTGTGATGCAGTTTCCACCCATCAATAGACTTGTTTTGTCATGTCTTGTTGACATGGAAAAGAATCAACGCAAGATAGAGAAATTTATTAGAAGAAGATGAGGATAGGCTAGTGAAACCGCGTTACGCGCTCAAGTTGTTTTTTGATTCACGCACCAAGCACAGCAGTCAACCTATTATGACCAAACTCCACTGGTTAGAAGTTGGTGAATATACTTCCCTCTCCCTCTCTGCACTGGGATTAGTCACAGCCGCTGTTACGCAACAGATAATTTATGCAGCTGCTCCTTTGACTGTAACAGTTTGCTTAAACGTTGCGAATCGAGAAAGGTTAAAGTCTTTGACTCAGCAGCATCAACAAGCAACAATTGCCAAACTGGATTTACTCATAGATCCACTCCGACAACGACTCGCAAACTTCGATACTTTTACTCAAAAACTGAGTACAACGACACAACAGCAGATTGAGGAGCTACGAAACAATCAGCAGCAAGACGCCAATATTTTTACAGAGCGCTTTCAACAACTTGATGTCTCTTTGTTAGAGATAACTACAAAAATTCAACAGCAGATACAGGCTTTAGTGCAAAATCAGCAAGAACAGAATACTGACGATTTGAAACAGCGCCTCACTCAACTCGACACCCTGACACAACAGTTGAGTACAAACACCCAAAGACAGATAGAGCCTATTTATCAGCGCCTTGCACAACTTGATGCGTTGACACAACAGTTAAGTCAAAATACTCAACAGCAGGTACAGACATTACAGCAAACGCAGGAGGGACAAAGTATTGATGCGATTAACCAACAACTTGCTCAACTTGACACCCTCATCCAACAGTTAAGTACAACAACACAACAGCAGATAGACCCACTTTATCAGCGTCTTTCTCAACTAGACTCCTTTGCACAACAGTTGAATCAATATACTCAGCACCACATACAAGTTTTACAGCGAACCCAGCAGGAGCAAAATGTTGACGGGATGAGAGAACACCTGACTCAACTTGATGCCCTCACACAACAGTTAAGTACAAATACTCAAAAACAGTTCCAAGAATTCCAGTATGCGATCGCCCTACTTCAGACAGAACTACAAGAATTGTCCCAAGTAAAGCAGCAATACCAAAACGTGTCCGAAAAAAAGAAAAAACCAGAAGGTTTCAAGCCTCCTGGGGGAACGACTAAACCACCAGCACCTGTTCCGGAAAAGAAGCAAAATACAAACTCTTCTTCAAATCGATCCCCAGTAACGCTCATACAAAGCTCGAATTCTCAGGTCAATAATACAGCACCTGAGGTTTCTACATCTGCTGTGACTGCATCTCCATCACCCCCAACATTACCTCCAACAGTACAGGGTTTAACAACTGAACCTGTTTCATACAAAGTGACATCTGTCGCTTTTAGTCCTAATGGGCAAACATTAGCTAGTGGTTCTGATGACAAAAGTATTAAAATTTGGCATTTGGCTGACAAGGAACCTCGTATTCTTAGAGAAACTGGAGGATTTTCCTGTTCTGGTGGAGTGAATTCTGTAGCATTTAGTCCTAATGGTCAGCTTTTAGCGGCTGGAAGTGATGACAAAACGATTCAGTTGTGGGAGATTTCCACAGGAAAGGAAATCTGCACTTTCACAGGGCATAAAGAAAAGGTTTATACTGTTGCGTTTAGCCCAGATGGAAAAACTTTAGCCAGCGGTAGTAAAGATAAGACTGTAAAACTTTGGTCTATAGATACACATAGAGAAACATCTACACTCCACGGACATTGTGATGAGGTTTTCTGCGTTGCTTTTAGTCCAGACGGAAAGATTTTAGCTAGCGGTGGTGCGAGGAAGGATAAAACGATCAAAGTCTGGTATCTGGATGAAAATAAATTTTTGACTCTCAAAGGTCATTCTGAAGAATTGGGAGGAATTTATTCTATTGCTTTTAGTCCAGATGGGAAAACTCTTGTCAGTGGCGGTACAGATAAGACAATAAAGATTTGGCAACTTTCAAACGGTCAAGAACTCAGTATTCTGACAGGACACTCTGATCATGTGTATTCAGTAACCTTTAGTCCAGATGGCAAGCAGATCGCAAGTGGTAGTAAAGACAAGACTGTGAAACTTTGGCAAGTGGATACAGCAAAAGAAATTCGTACTTTCACAGACAGTGAAGAACCAATTTATTGTGTTGTCTTTAGCCCAGATGGAAAGACATTGGCAGCTGGTGCCAATGGTGATAATACTATCATGCTATTGCCTTGTTATTGAGGCTGGCAGAGCACGTGGAGGCTGCAAATGAACTGCTTGGCTCAAAAAACGCAAATTAACTTCTCTTGTCATGCTGTAAAAAAAGACTATATTTATAACAAATTTTCTAAAATGTTAAGACGGATTAATCCTCATAACATTTGGTAAATATATAAACCCTTATCAACGGGATGATGCTAACTTAAAAATAGGCACATGCAAGTTAGATATGTGAGTTAGATATATATCTAAGTCTTCTGTGTTAGAGCCTGTGCCTCCTGCTCTAATATATTCGCAATCACTTCCTCAGTTGTCGTGTTCTATGTGATGTGTTTTCGCCTAAAGTTTAGTAAAGTCGTTTCGGAGGTTTTTTTAACTGACAGCAAAAATGCCTGCTTAGCTGGAAGAAAAAACACACAATTTTGAAGATAATTGATTGCGAAGCTTGTCCACCTTAGTTGAGTGACTTTCCTCTAATTTTTTACTCTTCTCAACCGTTTACACATAATAAACCGCCGAAAGCTGCTGATACGCATCCATCGTAGCTCTCGGCGGTTAATCCGTTAATGGCTCATTAAAGTTATGACAGTCACTTCCGGTGGGCAAAATAAACGCCCTGGTGAATAAGTCCCTAACCCGCGATTAACGTAGAGTTGATTTGTTCCTACCTTGTGAAAACCCTGCGCCCATTCCCAGTGTTTCACGACTTTAGAACAGTCTCCGCGCAAAAATGGCACCCATCGCCGCAGTTTTCTGGGAAGTTTGCGAATAAATGGCTTATAGTAAATCACCGCAGGACCAAGTCCTGGGAGTACAATTTGAGAACCGTGGGTATGACCAGACAGTTGCAAATCCACTCGCCATTTTTGTAAGATTTCGGCACTATCCGGGTTGTGGGATAGCACAATGCAAGGTGTCGTTCCATCTAGCTGGTTCATCACAGCTTCAGGCTTAAATTCTCGTGACCAGTAATCAGCTAACCCAACTAGGGGTAATTCTTTGCCTAAAGGATATGCAATTTCATTCCAAAGAACTTTAATACCTATACTTTCAAATGCAGCTGTCACTTCTGCTTTTGAACGACTGTAATATATATCATGGTTACCAAGTACGGCATAAACCCCAGCGCGACTTTGAAGATGTTTGAGTCGTAGCACCAGCTGGTGAATTGGTGACGGATCGTCAGTCACATAGTCACCTGTTAAGACAATTAAATCAGGTTCAGCTTCGTTGCTAACTGCGATCGCTTCTTCCAACATTTCTTCCGATAGCCGCTTACCATCATAATGCAGGTCTGACATATGTACCAGCTTCGTACCTTGTAACGATGCTGGCAACCCTGCAATATGAACCGTCAACTTCTCGACGCTTAGAGGTCCAGATAACAACCAGTGCATTGCGCTGACATGACTCCTCTTACCAGCGCTTACAGCTTAACAAATCATGTCCGAACAAGTATAGAATTCGGGACGACTTTTTGAAAAATTTATGAAAGTTCTTGTTGATGTTAAACTAGATTCCGTCTTAAGCTGTTCCACATTTAACTTGCATAATTTGTCGCCTGAAACCTTTGACTGGCTTGGTTCACTCTGGAAAATTAGATGTAGTTCAGCTTAGTAACTCCGTCTGAATAACAAAGTGCTTGAAGATACGATAAGCTATACTGTATCTTTATATCAAATCTATGGAGCCTGGTTACATAAAAGACTATAGCCACTTTAAACAGCACGTAGCAACACTTCTCCATAGAGCGGGTTGGACAGTAATAGCTGCCAAACTAAACCAGCCTGGTTATGATTTTGTTGTTAAAAAAGGAAACTTAGTTGGCGCTATTTGCATCAAATGGCTAAGAAATAATGTAGCAGCACCCCAGCTTTTAAAATTTGCCAATTTTTTAGATTCTGATGAAGGTAACACATTTCAATTTGGCTTATTCATAACAACAAAAGGTTTCAGCGGACCTGCACTGGCTTTAATTAGATCCTGGGGTAAGGATGCTAAAGTACGCTGTGGAATTGCCAAGGAAAATAAGCTACTTGGTATTGATGGCGTTGATTACAAAAATAGAATTGATGATAATTCAATTCAACCAGAAAAAGTTTATTTTGGTATCTTTACTTGTAAAGGGGGTGTCGGGAAAACGACTATAGCAGGGCATTTAGCAGGAGCATTTGCACTACAAGGATTCAATGTGGCGCTTGTAGACTTAGATCCAGAACAAAATTTGCAAAAGCTAGTGGGAGATGGGATTTTTGTTCCTAATCCTAGAGGTAAAGGTACAACGATAGAAGTATTTGATGGTAGAGATTGGCATGAAGATTCCGCCCGTGATTGTAAAATAGTTATTTGCGATTGTTCGCCTGCACTTGAGCGTAATCCGACAAGCTTGGTCGAAAAATTTCACTATTGCATTATACCTACCACCTTAAATCCACTAGGTTTAAATAAACACGGTAAGGTGATTCGAGACACTGTGACAGAAATACGTTACATCAACAAAAATGCTCACTTACTTGTCTTAGTGAATAACTTCAAAAATCCTGGTTCTCAGAAATTAAGTCTTCTCAGAAAAGTTTATTTAGAGACATATAAAGATATTCTCAAAGTAGATAATAAGTTTCACTGTATAGACCCAGCAGAAGTTTGTATTCGGGCTAGTGAACAACTTTATTACTGGGGAATACATATTCTAGAAAATCCAGAAAATCCATCTAGCAGATTGGCATTTGACTTGATTGGAGGAAAGTGCTATCCGCGTGATGATTTTATCAGCTTGGCTGATTACATAGAGAGAAAAGCTGGTATTGGAATTCTGCGAGAACATTAACTCATCCCCCGGCTATAAAACTATCACTCCGTAGTTCCTAAGAGGAACCGCACTCTCCTCAGTTTTATAAAAAGCCGGGGGATTGGACTAGCACCGCTGGCGTTCGTCAAAAGTCAAAAGTCAAAAGTCAAAAGACTTATACCATAATCTTTTTGCTGATTTTTAATGGTAGCTTTATTTCCGCCGCATTGTACTAGTTCCTAAGAGGAACTGCTACGCAGCGTCCCGCTAGCCCCAAAAGGGGCGCTGCGCAAACGCTAACGAGTCAGAGCATCCGAGCTAAACGAGCGTCAATCATACTACAAAAGCTGAGGCACACTCCAATCAGGACGCAAGCTTGCAGCATGACGCAAATAGGTATGGCAAATTGGGGTGGAGGTAGGAAGATAGGCATGAACTAAAAACCGAATGCAACGTTCCAAGCTGCCATCAACGTGCATTTGCTGTATATCTAACATAGGTACACTATCCCAGTACGGGCGTACACGTGCAATTGCAGCAGGGAAAGTCGCATCTAAATCGTGTGTTACTGAGAAAGTCATACTAATAATATCTGTTGGATGCAATTGATTCCGTTTTTCTAGTTCATCCAGTAGTTCCGTTACAGCTTCTCGCATTGCTTCAACCGTATTTTCTGGGACGGTTGTTGCTCCGCGAATAGCCCGCATTCGCCACTCCACTCAAAAATCCTCCTTGATATTAATAGTTATTAGTCAAATGACCAACTTTGACAAAAGACAAATCACGATTTACGGTCTATACAACCATAAAGGTAAACCACTGGTAGACACTTCAAATTCCACCCAATCGAGACCAACCCCGAATCCGGAAGAAACTTGACGACTTCCTGGCAAAATGCGACTCAACAGAGGCTTGGGTTCTTCAAAGGTGTAGACGGGAGTTTTTTCGGGGTCCAGACCAGACAATTCGGCTGCCCAACGCTGAGCATCTTCTTCTGTTCCCAGACGGTCTACAATACCTAAATCTAAGGCTTGCTGTCCAGTAAAAATTCTACCATCTGCAAAACTTTTAACAGTCTGCACCGACAGAGAACGTGCTTCAGCTACTGTCTGAACAAATTGTTGGTAACTTGTATCAATTAATTCTTGCAAAATACTTTGTTCCGGTTCCGTCAGTTCCCGATCAAACGCCAAAATGTCTTTGTATGGACCGGACTTGATAACCTTAAACGAAATACCTATTTTTTCTAACAAGCGTTCCAAGTTATTACCACGCAAAATAACACCAATGCTACCTGTAATTGTACCAGGGTTAGCCATGATGTGTTGCGCTCCCATACCTATGTAGACTCCACCAGAAGCAGAAATATTGCCAAAACTCGCAACAATTTTGACTTTCTCGCGCAACCGCTTCAGAGCACTGTAGATTTCTTGGGAATCTCCCACTGTCCCGCCAGGACTGTCTATCCGTAGCAGTAACGCTGGAAATTTTCTTTCTTCTATGCTTTTCAGGGCTTCTAGTACTCGCTTGCGAGTTGCACTGGCGATCGCACCTGTAATTTCAATACGAGCAATTTGTTTACGGAACTTGGGCTTAAAAGGCCAAATCATGAGCAGTTAAAAAACCTCCTAGCAAACTTAATCATAAAACGTTCAGTGCTCAAACCACTTGTTTTCCCCATGTTAAGAAAAACGAGCAGGTATTGTAATAATTGGAATTTTAATAAAATTTTTATAACTTTTATAATTTCTGTATATCTCTACCTGCTATGATACTTACAGTAGAAAAAAACATAAAGAAATCATACAAAACTCAAACAAAACTCAAACAAAACTCAAACAAAAGCAAAAAAGCTTTCTATCCTTGAATGAAAATGGCAAGCATTTCATTCAATGAGTGTATTTTGTTTCACTGTATCCATTACAGTACTGAACATTTGACACAGAGAGTAATGGATGAGTGACAAGTGTGAGTAAAATAGCACTAGCAGCCTTTCTAGTGTTAGTAAGACTAATTGCAAATATACTTATAACGGGATAATCTCTAACAATTTATCTGAGTAGCACCTGTGATTCTATCGTAATATTTGACATCTGTAATAAGCGTAAGTGTCAAATAGTGCCCCAACGAAGCTGAAAGTAGAACAGATAACAAACAGCCCTCCAACAGGAGTGCCACTGCCGAAAATGCAGAGAAAGTCTTTGATAAGAGTTGTGACGACCTCTGTAACCCCTTGTAAGCCCGGAATATAGCTCACCACAGATAAAGCGAGCAAAACGCTACCAAATAAAAGCATGGGAGCGACAAAACTGAAAATAATCGATAGCAGCAGTGAGCGGAGAAAGTTCGTCATAACGGTCATTTGCATAAGCTCCATAAGTTCACCCACCAGACAACAGTTGTCTGCTAAGTTGTCACTTTCTACAATAAGCGCGATCGCTCTGGCTCAGACGATAGTTCAAAAATCTTAAGTTTTTATTAAAGTATATACACAATTTCCCCAAGATATGTTGCTAAATGCAAAGATAGGTGTGACAGAACCCAAGCTCTAAAAAATCAATCTCTAACCCAGTCGTAGCAGTTTTTGTCGTAGTGACAGCGCTGCTGACAAAAGCTTAGATTTATGAGATTAGGTTTAAACTAAGTTAATCTTTCACCCAAAAGTCGAGGATTGGGCAAGATGGGGACAGTCACTGAATGACTATAGGACTTACTCACCATCTGCTCTTAACCGGGTTTCTTCGTTCGTATTTGGTTGCAAAACAGACGATTTTTGCTCTTAACCGGGTTTGTTTGCGTAAGCTCTGGACTAATGACTTATAGCGAATAACTAGCTTCGTAATTCGCTATGATGACGGCAGTTGCAGAGTTAGCTTGTCAACATTGAGTGAAACGACATCCAAATCTAGTTTAGGAGTCTGGAGTCAGCGATTGCTGGCAGCAATTTTCTTGGGTGGACAAGTGATAGTTCACCTACTAAGGTGGAGAATCCATCGGCGTAATACCCTAGAGCAAATGGCTACAGTTGGTCCAGATTCCCTATTTATTGCCTTGTTAACAGCTGTTTTTGTCGGTGCTGTGTTTACTATTCAGGTGGCGCGGGAGTTCATTACCTTTGGTGCGGGAAATATCGTTGGTGGAGTGCTAGCAGTGGCGCTGACACGCGAACTATCGCCGGTTTTGACAGCAGTTGTTTTAGCAGGACGAGTTGGTTCGGCATTTGCAGCAGAAATCGGTACAATGCGAGTCACTGAACAAATTGATGCCCTTTTGATGTTAAAAACTGATCCAATTGATTACTTGGTTATCCCTCGCGTCATTGCTTGCTGCTTAATGTTACCAATCTTAACGCTCTTATCTCTGGTAACAGGTATGTTAGGGGGATTAGTCATTGCAACAAACATATATAATCTGTCGGACACTGTGTTTCTAGACTCAGCCCGCAACTTTCTTGGCACTTGGGACATTGTAAGCGCCATGATTAAGGCGTGTTGCTTTGGAATTTTAGTAGCCATCATTGGGTGCAGTTGGGGTTTAACGACAACAGGAGGAGCAAAAGGAGTAGGACAATCTACCACAACCGCTGTTGTCACTGCCTTGTTAATTATATTTATCACCAACTTCTTTCTTTCTTGGATAATGTTCCAAGGGACTGGTAGCGCATTGTTACAAGGATTCTAGACCATTACCAGTTACCAGTTATCAGTTACCAGTTATCAGTTTTTTGCTCACTGATGACTGATAACTGATTGAAGTGACAGTTCTTGGTTCCTAGTCCATGCACCAAACTCCTAAAATAGAAATAATGTTTACTAAAAAAGCAGGAGTTTTGACTATGACGACTTCAACGTCTAACTCGGCATCTACCATCGTCGAACTCAAGCCTAGTTACAACATACCCTTGGTGTTAGTGATTGCAGCAATCCCAATGATGCTAGTGCAACCATGGGTGGGAAGCTTGATGACTCTTTTTGGTTTGTTTCTTATGTTTCAGGCTGTAACACTGCGTCTGTTATTTACTCCCACTGATTTGGATATTTACAGAGGTGAAAAATTAATTCGGCGCTTTCCCTACCGGGAATGGCAAAACTGGCGTATATTCTGGAATCGGGTTCCTATTCTCTTTTACTTTAAAGAAATTAAAAGCATTCACTTTCTGCCGATTTTATTTGATCCTAATACTCTCAAAACTTGCTTGGAAGAACGCTGCCCACGTATTTAGGGACTTCATGAGTACAATGAAGTACTAGTGCTGAGTGGAAATGACTCAAAAGTGAGCATTCATTGCTTAGAACAATTTCAGACTTAATATATATTGCTGAAAGCTATTTATTCGTGTCACAGGAATTACACTATTGTTTATGAACCCAGAGGAATTTCAAACACCACAACCAACTGATGAGTTGTTGAAGCAAAAAGAACAACCCAAAGTTGAACAACAAGAAAATTCATCTGAGTCAGTGGTGGAAATAACAGCGCCAAACTCCAAAGTTGACACACAAAATGACCAACCAACTTCTGCTGTGTCCAATTCAGAGGAATTAACACAAGAAGAGTCAACACTCAAGGTTGTGACGCAGTTAGAAGAGGAAATGACCGCGCTGGGATCAGAAGTAGAATCAGAATCACAAAATTATCGTCAAGAACAGGAAGTCGCACAACGAGTAGCACAGCTGCAAAGCCAGAAACAAGCACTGAAAGAAGAAATAGCAAACCTGCAAGCATTCTACAAAACTCTTCAGGCGCAGTTGGGCGAAACTCAAACGGCGATGACACAACTAGTGCAAGAAACGCTTTCTGGGCTAGAACAACGCAAAGCAGCGCTGCAAATTTCTGTCGAACAGTTGGAACGTCGTCAAGAACGCATTCGCAACGAGATGCGAACGACTTTTGCTGGTACTTCTCAAGACTTAGCGATTCGGGTGCAAGGTTTTAAAGACTATCTCACAGGTAGTTTACAAGATTTGGCAGCAGCAGCAGAACAGTTACAACTCGTGCCAAAACCGAAACCAGAACCAGAAAAGCTAGAGGTCAAAGAGGTTAAGCAAGCCGAACTGCAGTCAGCAACACCACAATTTGCTCAACAGCAATTTCAAGATACGACAAAACAAATCCGTCGTTTGATTGATCAGTATCGCACGAAACCAGATTACTATGGTCCAGCTTGGCAACTGCGCCGCACGTTTGAACCAGTGCATGCAGAACGAGTCTCTAACTGGTTTTTTAGCCAAGGAGGACGAGGTGCTTTGCGGACGATGGGCAGTAGGTTGCAGAATATTCTTATTGCCTCTGCAGTTATTTCGATATTACACAAGTTATATGGCGCTCGCGTAGCCGCTCCAGAGGAGCATCGCCTCCGTACTCTGGTATTAGCAAATACGCCTGAGCGCCTAGGTGAATGGCGACGTGGTTTGCAAGACTGCCTGGGAATAGGTCGCCCAGATTTTGGACCAGACAGAGGCGTCGTATTATTTGAGACACCAGAAGCTTTAGCACAAAAAGCAGATCGACTTGTAAAAGCCAATCAACTACCTCTGATTTTGATTGATGATTCTGAAGAGCAAATTAGTTTGGCACTCTTGCAGTTTCCCCTATGGTTAGCCTTTGCTCCTGACCCCAAAATGATGAGAAATTATGATGATGACTATTAATTTAGTCATTAGTCATTAGTCATTAGTCATTAGTCATTAGTCATTAGTCATTAGTCATTAGTCATTAGTCATTAGTCATTAGTCATTAGTCATTAGTCATTAGTCACTAGTCACTAGTCATTAGTCACAGAGGGCGAAGGACAAAAAAACTCATAACTCATAACTCTTAGATATGTCTATTTGGTTAAGTTTGTGCGGAGCAGTTTTAGTCGTAGCTTATCTACTGGGTTCTACACCCACTGGATACACAGCAGTTAAGCTATTGAAAGGTATTGATATTCGGGAAGTTGGTTCTGGTTCAACTGGAGCAACGAACGTGCTGAGAACCTTGGGGAAAGGACCTGGGGCTTTTGTTTTAGCGGTAGACTGCTTGAAAGGAGTCTTGGCGATCGCCCTAGTATCCTGGTTATTCAACTTTGCCTCTAGTCAAAATCTTATTCCTACAGAAGTTAATCCACAATTTTGGCAACCTTGGATGGTCCTTTTATCTGGGTTAGCTGCCATCCTTGGACATAGTAAATCAATTTTTCTAGGTTTTACTGGTGGGAAATCTGTTGCTACAGGTTTAGGTATTTTGCTGGCGATGAATTGGCAAGTCGGTTTGGCTACCTTTGGTGTGTTTGCTATCGTCGTGGCGATATCGCGGATGGTCTCTTTGAGTTCGATTGCTGGAGCTGTTAGCGTTTCTATTTTTATGGTACTCCTGCATCAACCATTACCTTATATCCTGTTTGGTGTGATTGCTGGTTTATATGTCATTTGGCGACACAGTGGCAATATTGAGCGTATACTTGCAGGCACTGAACCAAAATTAGGACAGAAGTTACAGTTAGAAGCAGCAGAAAGTGTAAATTCAGCAAGTTAAAGGTTCTGGTGAAAAAGTTAGTTAAGCCTGTGGAGGATAACCTGCAATTTTACTGGATATCTTAAGAAGCAGTGTCGAGGGTGCTGATTATCAATGAGAAAGCACCCCAAGCACCCCCAAAGTATTACGTTATCTAGGTTTGGGGAGACTTGAAAGGGAGTTTTGAGATATTCATCGACGCATCTCGCGAAATCGCTGAAACCCTATATTTTTCGTTGAGATGCGTCGATGGCTTACAGGGAAAGGGTTTGAGGTATGTGTTTTGGTCAATTTTTTGGAGTTTGTAGTATACTTTTTCTAGATGCGTCGATTTGGCGGCTGAAATCCTTACTGGGCATGGGCTGCTAGACGAACTCCCTACCGATTGGGTTAAATCGGATTAGTTGGAAACGTTAGGATTTTGACCTCCTCTATTCTGGTCGTCTCCTCGCCCTACCGATTGGGTTAAATCGGATTAGTTGGAAACATGTGATCCATGAACCCAGGTAATCGAGTAAAACCCTACCGATTGGGTTAAATCGGATTAGTTGGAAACTCAGAGGTAAGCTTGATAGTCTTCATAAAACCGTCCCTACCGATTGGGTTAAATACGGATTAGTTGGAAACGGTAGTTGTAAGGTATAGCAATATATTTCTCTCCCCTACCGATTGGGTTGAAAT
>JAAUSC010000212.1 GCA_012031965.1 Scytonema sp. RU_4_4 | reverse complement strand
TCACTAAGACGCGATCGCAATAGCTCTAAATTTTCAGATGCTAAAGAAAAGCCCCCAGCAGCTTTGTGTCCGCCAAATTTGCCAAGCAAGTCCTGACAATATTCTAAAGCGTCAAACACATGGAACTCTGGAATTCCACGCGCTGAACCGCGAATCATGTGCTCCTCATCTTCATATGTCCCAATAAACACCGGGACACCATAGCGTTCTACCAAACGAGAAGCAACGATACCAATCACACCGTGGTGCCAGTTAGGTTGTACAATGACCAAAACACGGTTTTGCTGTAAAGAAGCACTGTAGGACGTATCTACAATTTCTCTTGCCTCATTCTCAATTTGCTCGCACATTTCCTGACGCTGGCGATTAATTGCTTCGCACTGCATCGCCTTTTCTAGGGCTATCCCAATATCATCAGTCGTCAGTAATTCAATAACAATCTGCGGATCAGCAATACGACCAATTGCATTAATTCTCGGACCCAACCGAAAGCCAATATCCTCCGGCTTGAGCGATTTTTGATTTTGAATTTTAGATTTTGTTAGCGCAGCGCTCCGCAATCCATTTTGAATTGATTCGTCTCCTTGTCTTCCACTCATCTGCACTCCAGACATCTGAATCAAAGCTTTGACTCCAGGGAGGTTGGATTTGGGTAACTGCTGTAAACCACTTTTTACCCAGTGGCGGTTTACACCAGTCAAGGGAGCTAAATCCGCAATGGTTCCTAATGTAAACAGTTCCAGCATCGAAGTTAAGATGTCATCACGAGCCTGTCCCAATTTTTGAGCAAGAGATACAGCCAAAACGTAAGCGACGCCAACACCAGCAATACCTCGGTAAGGAGAAGATTCTCGTATCAGTTTGGGATTGAGAATGGCGTGTGCTCTTGGTAATTGTTGAGGGATATCATGGTGGTCGGTAATAATAACTTTTAGACCAAGCTCTCTAGCTCTTGCAATTGGTTCAAAAGCTGAGATGCCATTATCTACAGTCAAAATTAATGCTACACCTTCGCTGTGGAATTCTTCAACAATGCGTTTATTGATACCATAGCCTTCATGCATTCGACTGGGGATAGCGTAATCGACTTGAGCACCCAACCAACGAAGAGCACGCAAAAGTAAAGCAGTGCTTGTCATCCCGTCAGCATCGTAGTCACCGCAGATCGCGATTTTTTCTTGAGTGGCGATCGCCCACTGTAATAACTCCAGACTCATTTCCAAATCAGGAAAGTCGTCTAAAGGCGAAGGTAAAACTAAGTCTCCTGAATTTAAAAAAGTTTGTGCTTGTTCTGGCGTTCCAATACCCCGGTTAATCAACAATTGGTTGATTAAGGGCGGTAAATTTGTGGTTTTCGCCATTTCTTGTGCTAAATCTATTTTTTGAGGGTAAATTTGCCACCTTTGCTCAGGTAGTCGCTGACGAGGACGGGAAAATTCAGGTGTGGATTGGTCTGACACAGTTATGAATTAATGATTGTGTTGCAAAAATTTTATTTTCACCTAAGAGTATACTTTCAGTCTATATTTAGAGTGCTGTTGCTACTCATCTCAATACAAATAAATATGAAAAAACAACAAACAATCAACTTCAAATTATTCTTGAGGTACTTTTGTCAAAGTGTCCTTGTCGTTTTTTTGTGTTTATTATTGAGTTTCAAAAGTTATGCACAATTACCTCCAAGATACACTGGATTGGCTCCCAATTCTCCCTTTGGTTTAGACTTTGGTTATAGTGACCCAAAAACGATAGGTGAAATAGCTCAAGAACTTGGAGTCAAATGGGTTCGTGGTATAGAAGTGGAGTTTGAGCCTTGGAATGGTGATCCTAAGATTCTTAGAGACAGAATAAACAACTTAAAAAAATATGGCGTATCTTCATTACAAACTCCTTTTTATCCAACAGATTGGAAAGAGAAGGACAAATTAGGACCTCCTAAAAATATGGATGCTTATGTACAAAAATTCTATGACTGGGTAGCGGCTACCCATGATTTAATGCCTTACTATGAACATTGGAATGAACCGTGGGTTGATGAGTGGGCATGGAATGGTGGTACTGCGGAAGAATACAGAGATATGATTAGAAGAATTTGGAAAAAGGTAAAAGCTGATTTTCCAAATGTTAATTTAATTGGCGGAGGTTCTTTAGCCTATAACAGAGATATTATGTATGCTAAGGGAAACGACATAGGGTATGTAGATGGTTCTGTAAACCATGCATATGCTTTTCCTAGTCCGAGTACCTTTCATGGTGCATTGATGCAATTAACATTAGATAAGAAATTTTCTAAAACGCAAGGTAGAGCAGGAGCTTGGCAAACAGAGTTTGGAACATTTCGTGATATGTTCTCCTCAAATCAGGATATATGGGTTGCCCGTACGATACCTTCCAGTTTCCTGCTACATATGTTAGCTGGTTATTATGCTCAAAGACCCGTAAGAGCTTTTTGGTTTAACTGGAGTGGACATGGAATGCACGATATAAAAAATAATCATGCTGCACAAGATGCATATAAAACGATGACTCGGGTTTTGGAAGGAACCAAAATAATAGATGAAGTCTTTCCCCGTTCAAAATCAATGTGGGGAATAGTTTTTAAAAACGATTACTCAGCAGATAATCGTGCTAGAGCAGCAGTATTTGTCAATGGTCCATTTTATGGTGATATAGGCAATCCCTGGAATCCAAATGGAGGTCGTCAGGCTAAAAGTCATGTTCCTTCTGATGAATATTCTGGTACTCTGTCTTTGCCTGGAGCAGGAATACAAGTCTACGACTACAGAGGAAATAAAATAAACAATTTGAGTAAAATTCCTTTGAATCCAGTAGAAGTCGTCTATATAATAGCTGATATGCCAGCTTCACAATTAAAACAGATATTACAGAATGCTAATTTTCAATTAAAAACGGAAATAAAAGTCACAGCATTATCTTTATCAGGACCTGTTATCAAAGGTAGAACAATTGATATCAAAGTAGAGAATGTTGTTAATAAACCTCGGAGCGGAACATTAACAATAACTCCTCCTAATGGATGGAAGTTATCTACAAATAGTCTCAAGTTTCAAAATTTACAACCTGGCGAACAGAGAATTCTTAGCTTTCCAATCAATTCTTTCTCTACAAATAGCGATAATAATTATAATATTAGCTATTCTTTATCAATTAATGGGAAGTCATCACCCCAAACAGGTTCCTGGAAAATTCAATCAGCATACGCTCCAAAGAAAACGATAAATGTAGATGGGAATTTGAATGACTGGTCTGATGTCATCGCAACAAATATGGGTGATGGGGCATATAAGTTCAAACTTGCATGGGATGCAAATAATTTATATTTCGCTGGGGAAATTGCTGATGATACTCACGCTCCATTTCCTCCATTCAATCCCAGTTTTGAATGGTTCAGAAAAAATAGAGTTGATGGTGCTAAAGGTGATGACAATAGAGATGGGTTATTTATAAATATCGATTGTACAAAAAATAATCCTGACGATTTGCTCAAAGGTCACTCACATTATGAAAAGGCTTTGGCTGCAGATGTAGATTATGAGTTTTTTACTACATATAGTACGGGAAATAAGAGTGAGTTGTGGAGATATCGTACACCTGGTACAAATCATCAGGGGTATTATCCAACCAATGCAACACTAAATCCACCTCTGATGAAAATGAATGCGAGTCCATCAGGCGGAGCAGAAGGTAAAATAAAGTTTACTCGTTCTGGGAATAAGACGATTTATGAGGGAGCGATTTCTTTAAGTGCAATTCCCGAATTAAAGTCAGAATTAGGCTCCTTGAAAGCAGGAGAATATTATTTCCCTAACCTTGCATGGCGTGTCAATGGAGGAAATAAAGGTAAAAAATTCTGGACTATTGAGTCAGGACAATGGGAAGAAGGGGGCTACGGCTTTGTCCCACAATGGTTATCAGGAAGTTTGGCAAATGGAGGACGAGTAATTAGTCGTTGGGCTTTTGTTAATGGAGATGGAAAGACATTGCCAGATGTAACGACTGGGTTACAAAAATAGAGAGGAATGGTAAAGATACCTCAGCCTAACACCACAAGTAATGTTTTGGAGAGAAAGTGTGTAAATTATATAATTTTAGTTTTTACCTCATGCATACTTCTCACTATTTTTGTCACTAGCTTTCTTGGCGTAAATCTTACTAATTCAGACAATATCTTATTTTTCACACCCGGAATAACAAGAGTTGTGTTTGCCATTAACCCACTATAGGCAATCTTGGCTACAGTTTCTGCACTCATCATCTTCTTATCTTTAACCAGTTCAGAGTTAGCCATCCCTGTTGTTTCATGAAAAGCAGATTCTGTAGGTCCTGGACAAAGAACAGTCACAGTAACACCTGTATTCTCTAACTCATTCGCGAGTGCTTCCGAAAATAATAAGATATAGGATTTAGTAGCAGAATAAACCGCCATCAAAGGTCCAGGCTGAAATGCAGCTGTTGAGGCGACATTTAATATTTTTCCGTGACCTTGGTTAACCATATCTTTCAGGAATAATTTAGTTAAATGGGTGAGAGACACCAAATTGACCTGTAGCATTTCCAGTTCAGCAGTGAGGTTGGTTTCGTTAAATAAGCCATGATTACCAAATCCAGCATTGTTGACCAGTACATCGACTTTTATGGATGCTTGTTGCAAGTCTATGAAAATCTCTTCTGGAGTTGTTGAAACAGATAAATCCTTGATAAGATTTTTCACAAAAATGCCGAACTTATGTTGTAATTTCTCCGCTATTTCAGAAAGCTTTTGTCCGTTCTTATCCACTAAGACAAGATTGTAAGTATTCCGGGCAAAAATGTGTGCTAATTCGTAACCAATTCCACTAGCTGCTCCTGTAATTAAAGCAGTTTTTTTGTACTGATTTTGGTATGTGATTTTCATACACGATGTCCAACTTAAATTCTCAGAACTATGAATCTTTTCTACCTTAGGTTATAAAATCTGCAGAAACTGCTCATTGCAATAGATATGAGCTATTTTAGAAGTGCTCCACGGCATTGCAACAATAGCTATCAATATGCTGCTTAGTTAGGTCTGCGTTTAGA
The DNA here is from genome assembly GCA_012031965.1 of Scytonema sp. RU_4_4. GTDB lineage: Bacteria > Cyanobacteriota > Cyanobacteriia > Cyanobacteriales > Nostocaceae > Brasilonema. The sequence continues at coordinate 7,232 of JAAUSC010000212.1, read as the reverse complement.
ATAAGTCGCAAAAAAAGGCTTCTTCTAGTGATAAGCGAAGAAACCCTGTCTTTTAGTCACAAACAAAATTTGAAAAATATACTGTTACAAGTAGTACCTAACAGTTGTGATAACTCGACTTTTCTTCGCCCGTAAAGCAGTTTTTAAAAACAAAGTTGTTTGGTTGTGCAAAAGACTTTCCCACCAATTACGAGTCACAAAAGCAGGAATAACAACTGTTGTGTAAGTGTCACGATAGCGCTCTTCAAACTGACTGATAAATTCGACAATAGGAGATATGACAGAGCGATAAGGCGATTCGATAATGATCAAAGGAATATCTGACTGTAATTGTAGCCATTGTTCTTTCAGTTTTTCTCCTTCTGTAGAACCAAGGTCTACATGAACTGCAACAATTTCATCAGCAATTGTGCGTGTATAGTCCAAAGCCTCTACTGTTCCTCGATTCAGTTGTCCTACCACAACCACAGCAGGGTGAGTGATAACTTCCGGTTTCGGTCTAGGGTGATAACTACGAGGTAGTAATTGCTGGATGCTGAGACGTTGCTGCTACATAAAATCTGGACAATGCCAGACATTACTTGACGTTTCAACGGGAGCATGGGAGCAATTATCCCTTAACGTCCAAGCACGGTTTAGCCATCCGTGCATATTTTTGGAGATTTTTAGATGCATTTAAATCTCGGTCTTCCATATCATCTGCTAGTAAGTTGTGCGCTGCTTCCAGCATTGATGCTGCGATGTCCTTGAGGTCTTCGCGATTATTCAAGTAAGTTTTTAACGCTTCTATTGGGTCGATGCTGTTACTCGCGCTTAATTCCGGAACACGGGGTCGAGCTAACTGACTCACTAATTCTGGTTGAATGGTATAGGTATGCGCTGGACTTAATGCATGATGCAGCAAGGTGCTATCAATCAGATCTAACTGCTCTGAGCGAAGTTTGTAAATGAGCCGTACAACAGCATCTTGGATATCACGCTTGGCTAGAGCTTTCATAATCGCCGCCTGCGGCTCTTCTGCTTTAGAAATATCCACCTCAATTGTGTGGAAAGTCCGCGCTGGTAAAGGACAAAATTCCCACTGGACACGACCTTTCTCCAGCTCTACCATCACGTAGCCTTTGTCCTCCTTTTCTTCGCTAAAATCTACGCGCTCAATACTTCCGGGATAAATCACTGGAGGGTCATTCGATTTGTTCAGGTTTTGATGGCGATGGACGTGTCCTAAGCCTACATAGTCAAAGCAGGGTCGCGTCAGCAAAGAGAGGGGAAGTGTAAAGCCTTTACCAACTGCTAGAAAACGCTCGGCTCCTAAACTTGCATTGTCCATCATCAAATGACCCAAAACAACAGTTGGTACATTGGGGTCAAGGCGGCGGGTTTCTGCTTCTAGCACAACCCGCAGACGTTCAGTCAGCAGCTGGTTGATTTCCGCCAAAGATATACCTTCCGTTTCTTGGCGAGTCATCAGCGTGGAACGGGTTAGCCAGGGAAGGGTAAGAACTTGTACGGTTCCATTTTGGGTTTGGATACGATGAGTCTTTAAGGTATCACCTACGACAACTCCCGGAACTCCTAAGGTGCGGTAAATACATAAACTCGCTCCACCCTGTCCTTGGGAATGTTGGTCATGATTACCCACCAACAGTACTGTGGGGATATTTGCATCGACAAGGCGGCGAAACTGACCAGCAAAGGCTTCTTGTACATAAGGCGCTGGTGTCGCGTCGGGAAAAGCATCACCGCCAAATAGAACCAAATCCACTGGTTCTGTCAACGCTCGGTCAATACATCGAGATAGAGTATTGACAAAATCCTCTAGACGTGTATTGAGTCCTGTCTCAGGATTAATTCGTCCGTGGGAAAAGCCGCTTCCCATGTGGATGTCGGAAAGGTGGAGGATTTTAATCATATTTATCCTTAATGTTGTAATGATTTGTGGGTACAGCACTCTTTGTACTTCACACGAATAATGTGCTGTATATAGTAATCCTAAATCATAAGCCCTGCGGGCACGCTACGCATATGCCTAACAGCACGCTTTGCGCTTACGTGAAAAACAAGATCCCCGACTTTTGTGTCTTGGGAACATCCATTATTTTATTGATTTGCATCCGTTTGAGATGGAAATAGCCTTTTCCACCTGCTGTTAATCTGGAAACATACACCCGCAAGCAGCACGCAACATGAAGAGAGAAGTTTTTAACTATCCTCCCAGTGTGGAAGTCTTAAAGTTGTTAACGCCAGGTTCCTTAAAACAAAACTTAGCAAAAGCGGTAAGGTTATGGGTTATTTTACGTTCTATCTATGGAGATGATGCTGATGAAATTCAATTAGAATTAAAAGAAGAATTTACTTTTTTTCAATGGCGCGACTTATTTTTTCTTGATGCAACAAAGCACCATTCACGCGACAAAGCTCCAATTTTACATCATGCAGAATGTCGCTGCGCCACAAAATTAACTGAGTGGTTGTTTGCATCAAGTCTAAGCATTGAGAAAAGGAAATGGTCTCAGTCATTCCAGAAATATTATTCCATTCAACCTGATGAATTAGAAAGTTTACTGTTGACTGGAATGATGACTCATTCCCAGACAAATAGTCAACCAGGTGACGATTCAGTGACGACTAGCAATAGCCAAAAATCTAAAAAATCTAAAAAGTTTTCTAAATCTTTATCTGATGGGCGTTTATTTGCTGTCACTAGTCGAAATTTGAAAGAATATGATTTTCAATCATTAGTCAATCTGGGATGGTTAAAAAAAGGAAATCATCAAGGAGAAGTCAATCAAGTTAAATACTTGAAACTCGATAAATTTCCTGAATTTTTCTTGACTCGGATAGAAGAGGTACAAAATCCTTCCGAACAGTTTACGAATGAAGAATTGTCTGCTTTTAATCATTCATTTTCTCAACCAATTAATGGTATTCAGCGATTTTTTATTCATGCAGAATACATAATTCATCCCCGGTTATATAATCGCGTTGAGTCACTGCAAAAGCATCTTAAAGATATTTGGGCACAAGATAATATACCGTTGGTGAAGTTAAGGTATCAGAGTGCAAAACTATATCATGATACTGTCGATTGTATTGTTTATCCGGTTTGCATTTACTACTACCAACGCGCACCTTATCTCTTTGCTTATGGTCAAACTCCCAAGCAAGATGATAAAAATAGTTGGAGCAAAATAGATTGGTATGATTATCGCCTTGACCGTATTCTGGAATTAGATGAATTGCCAAAAAATGTAGAAAGTGCTGATATTCCCAAACACTTTATAAATAAATGTCAAGGCAAATATCCACCAACTCCTGATGATATTAAAGAAAAAATGTCAGCTGCTTGGGGATTTGATATCTATCAACCACAGGAGCTACTAGTCTTGAAATTTGACCAGTATTTTTATGGAAATAACATTAAAGGAACCGAACGCGAGGAAATGTTTAGACAAATCTCCCTCCAACAGGTTGAGAGATTAGTGAAATCTTACACTCCTTCAGCATCACCAGAACAAAAATATCTGCTTTCAACCTTACAGTCTCGTTCACCAAACGATATTTACTGCAAAGTCGATTATCGCGTCGATGATAATAACATCGTGATGCGTTTGCGGGCTTGGGGACCGAAGGTAGAAGTTATCTTACCTTTGCATTTTCGGGAGCGCATGGCAAGAGATGTGGAAGCTACTTATAAGCTTTATTTACAAGCTTTATAAATAATAATCTTAAGTAGGGGTGTAGGGGTGTAGGGGAATCATACCATGAACTTAAACGCAACAGAAACATCAAAATTAACTCATCGTTTTGAACAAGCTTTGGTTTACGCTACCAGACTTCACGCTAAACAAACTAGAAAAGGAGGAAGTAACGTACCTTATATTAGTCATCTATTAAGTGTCGCAGCGCTGGTGTTAGAAGATGGTGGTGATGAAGACGAAGCTATAGCAGCATTATTACATGATGCCATCGAAGACCAAGGAGGGGAAGCAACCCGCCAAGTGATTTTAAATATGTTTGGTGAAAGAGTCTGTGTAATAGTTGATGGTTGCACCGATTCAGATACGATACCAAAGCCACCTTGGCAAGAACGCAAACAGCAATATATTGAAAAATTGCGTCATGCTTCAGCTTCGATTCGCAAGGTAGCATTAGCGGATAAATTGCATAATGCGCGTTGTATTTTGAATGATTTATCTAGAGAAGGGGAAGCAACCTGGCAAAAGTTTCAAGGTGGTAAAGATGGAACTTTATGGTATTACCGCACTTTGCTGGCTTTGTTTTTAGAAAGTGATGCGACTTCATGGTTAGTAGAGGAATTAAATCGCATTGTTTGTGAGTGGGAGAAGGTGAAAGATGATTGATATTGCTAGCAGATTTCTCGATATTAAGAATTTTCAAAATGCTTGGCAAAAGGTAGCTGAAAATCGCGGTTGTGCAGGAGTTGATGGAGAAACAATTGATATTTTTGCTCGCAATCAAATTGTGAATATTTATCAATTGCTCAATGCTGTCGCTAATAGTACTTATCAACCTTGTCCTTGCAAGCAGGTGATTATCCCTAAAAAAAATGGCACCCAAAGAGAGTTAAAAATACCAACTGTACGGGACAGAATTGTGCAGCAGGCTTTATTAAATATACTGTATCCGTTAATGGAGGATAAATTTTCGCCTGCTAGTTTTGCTTATCGTCCTAATTTATCTTATCTCAATGCTGTAGAAAAAATCGCTGATTGGCGAGATATGGGATATCACTGGGTGTTAGATGCGGATATAGCGAAATTTTTTGATAATATCGACCATCACAGGTTATTAAAAGAGGTTAGGTTACATATAGATAACCCGGGGATTTTATGTTTGATAAAATCTTGGATATCTGTCGGGGTGTTAACTGCAGAGGGGTTAGTCTTACCACAAAAAGGTATTCCTCAAGGTGCGGTGATTTCTCCGATTTTGGCGAATATTTATCTACATGAGTTTGATGAATGGGTGAGCGCAACTGATTTAAAACTCGTGCGCTATGCTGATGATTTTCTGGTTTTATCGCGTACTCAAGAGCGGATTTTGTCAGCTAAGTCAGAAATTATGAATCTGTTGGATTCGATGGGATTGACAATGAATGCTGAGAAAACACAAATTACGAATTTTGGGCGCGGGTTTCGGTTTTTAGGTCATGGTTTTTTAGAGAATGCTATTTTCCCTGTAAATGTTGATGAACAGAAGCTGAAATCTGCTCTGGAAAAACAAAGTAAAGCTCAAAGTAAAGCTCAAAATAAAAGTAAAAAAAAAGTCCTCAATCTGAGGACGCAAGAGAGGAAACTAAGGAAGATATCGTAGAATTAAATACTGTTTCACCTCGTTCCCATGCTCTGCATGATTCACCTCGTTCCCATGCTCTGCATGATTCACCTCGTTCCCATGCTCTGCATGATTCACCTCGTTCCCATGCTCTGCATGGGAATGCAGTGTGGGAGGTTCTACCTCCAAGTGACGAGAAGCAAAGTATCTCTGAAGTTGTTCCTAGCCTTGAGCCGGAAAACGAGGATATCGCGTATTTAAAAAATGTTGCAACTCTACATCAACCCTTCCTCGCAGAAATAGAGACAGAATCATCTCTTCAAACCGAAGATGAGAACAGTCCTTTTCAAAAAAATATTTGGCATCGAGAAATGGCAGCTATTTATCTGATTGAACAAGGCACAAATATTTATAAAGACTACCAACGCTTTATCATTCATGTTTCAGAAAAGCCGAAGCTTGAAGTTCCGATTCGAGAAGTGCAGCAAATTCTTGTGTTTGGCAATATTCAACTATCCACTCCTGTGATTCAAGCCTGTTTACAAGAACAAATACCTGTCTTATTTCTCAGCCAAAGTGGTCAATATCACGGTCATTTATGGAGTGAGGAGTCAACGAATTTAGATAATCAGCTAATTCAGATTGAAAGACGCAAGGATGACTATTTTCAATTTCAAGTGTCGAAAGCTATTGTTTTAGGGAAGTTAATGAATTCTAAGCAGCTATTAATGCGATTTAATCGTAAGCGCAAAATCACAGAAGTGGAAAAAGCTATTTTTGGAATCAGTCAAGATATCGACTCGCTGGATTTAGTCGATAATTTAGACACGTTACGCGGTTATGAAGGAATAGCTGCTGCGAGATATTTTCCAGCTTTTGGTCAGTTAATTACTAATTCTAAGTTTGAATTTTCTCTGCGTAACCGTCAACCACCCACTGATCCAATAAATTCTTTATTGAGTTTTGGTTACACGCTGTTATTTAATAATGTTCTAAGTTTTCTTGTCGCCGAGGGACTTTCTCCTTATTTGGGGAATTTTCACTATGGGGAAAGGCAAAAACCTTATTTAGCTTTTGATTTAATGGAGGAAATGAGGTCTGTTATTGTTGATAGCTTTGTTTTAAAGATTATTAATAAATCTTTGCTGAAGCCACAAGATTTTGACATAGTTCCTAGCACGGGAGGAGTTTATTTAAATCAATCATCTAGACGAGTCTTTCTTAAACAATTTGAAACCCGGATGAATGAAGAAGTCTCTCATCCAGATTTGCAATCTCAAATAACCTATCGCCATGCGATTCAATTACAAGTCAGACGATATAAACGATGTTTGTTGTCGGGGGTTCCTTATGAACCTTTTTTAAGAGCCGTGTAAATGCTGGTGCTTGTTGTGTATGATATTCCTGATGATAAAAGGCGCACGAAATTATCTAATTTCCTGGAGGGATATGGGCGAAGAGTCCAACTTTCTGTATTTGAATGTTTTCTAAGTTTGGAGGAAATGCGAGAACTTCATGAAAAGGTGAAAAAGTTAGTTAAACCAGTGGAGGATAATGTGCGGTTTTACTGGATATCTCAAGAAGCAGTGTCGAGGGTGCTGACTATTGGTGGGGAAACACCCCAACCACCGCCAAAGTATTATGTTATCTAGGTTTGGGGAGACTTGAAAGGGAGTTTTCAGATACTCATCGACGCATCTCGCGAAATCGCTGAAACCCTATATTTTTCGTTGAGATGCGTCGATGGCTTACAGGGAAAGGGTTTGAGGTATGTGTTTTGGTCCATTTTTTGCCTGTTGTAGTATACTTTTTCTAGATGCGTCGATTTGGCGGCTGAAACCCTTACTGGGTAAGGGCTGCTAGACGAACTCCCTACCGATTGGGTTAAATCGGATTAGTTGGAAACTGAAAGAATAATCCGCCAATAGTCTGGC
>JAAUSC010000211.1 GCA_012031965.1 Scytonema sp. RU_4_4 | reverse complement strand
TCTTTTAGCGATTGCCTACGGCAGAGCTACGCTTAACGCCACCCATCTGGCGGTAATTCTCAAAAGTCTGGAACGACCAAATTACGTTATACACATGATGTCCCTTTTGTACAGTGCGTAAGTCCTAATTTCCTGTTCATTGAGTCACTCCCCGCACTTGAAGTGCGAGGATTCAGGGAACTCCAAGAAATAAATTATCCAATTCTTAAGTCAGCCCCTTGGGAATTAACTTGTATAGGAATAGACATTAGGAGGAATTCTTGCCAAGATCCCTTTTTTGAGAGGTTCTGGTCTTTCTGCCCAAGGTAACAACCCTTGCGGATGAGTGTAATACTTACTGGCACACTCCAACACACCTGCTATTGCTGAAAGTGACATATCTGGCGATAAATTACCAAAAAGATAAGTGTATTTACTACCTGTCGCAAAACAAATAACACAAGAACGATTGCAAGCACTCATGCATTCTACAGGCGCAATTGCAAACTCTGACTGCAATTCCCAATGTTGGTGCAATTCCTGCAACTGCTGTAATAATTTTTGACCACCACTTACGCCAACTCGCTCTCCATTTTGCCACACACTAGCACAAGTGGTGCAGACAAACATTGTATGTTGTATTTTCATCTATAGCGCTTCTCGTTTGAATGAAGTACAGAATTTATCTGCGTCTATCTGCGTCCATCTGCGGTTCTTAATTCTTTGATGTATTGTACTCAACTGAGAACCGCTATATTATTAGTCTTACTTCGCCTCGGCACAGCACTTTTGGTTAAAACTTATAACCCAAAACTTGAATTGCACTATTCTCTGGTAATTTACCAGAGCTTACAGTTATTGTGTCACTACTGCTACGACGTACTGTCATTCCATTCATCACCTTTAGGAAGTCATCCAAAGGTGAAATATCGCAATTCGCAGCATCTGCGGCTTGTGTACGGTAATGAGTAGGAATAACTATCTTGGGATTGAGGGTTTGAATTGCCTGTCTTGCTTCTTCAGGATTATAAGCTTTTGGACCCCCTCCTACAGGAACTAACGCCACGTCAGGACGCCCCATAAGGATTTTTTGCTCAATAGAAATGGGTGCTGCTGCTCCTCCCAGATGAAGGATATTAATTCCCCCTTGCTTCCAAAGCCAAGCTGTATTTGTACCAAACTGCTTACCACCTTTACGGTCATGGTTTATGGCAATTCCTTGGAACTTAATACCATTAAACTCATAAGCTCCTGGTTCATAAATGAGCTTTGGATTTCCAACAAGATCTTCTACAGCACCTTCATCCAGCAGTTGACTGCTAATCAGAACTAAATCAGCCGCCATCTTTGGCGCACGATAACCAGCGGTACAGCCAACTGTCCGAAAGGGATTTGTAAGAATCTTTACTCCACCACCAGTAAACAAAAAGCTAGTATGACCTAGCCACTGAATTGATAATGAACCGCCAGATTGGGCATTAGCTTGAAGGTAGGAACCCAAGCTAGTAACTAATGTTGTTACTAATCCCGCCCCTGCATAGCCCAATAACTGTCGTCGTTTCATGGATTCATCTCTCAAGATTGCAATTGTTCTGTGAAAGTTTCGCAGTAGTTGCTTCCCTGAAATTGTCAGGATACTCTCTGGGTGAAATTGGACGCCCTCAATATGAGGATAGTTCCGGTGTCGCACCCCCATAATTGTGCCATCCTCTGATGTCCTAAGCAAACTCCTAAGCTTGGTAAGCTTGGTCCAAGCCGAGAAATGACATCCAAGGAAACTCCTGCATTTTCTGGACGACCTGGTCCTAGGGAAATCACGATCCCATTTGGCTTTAGAGCACGAATTTCCTCTACGGTTGGGTCTAAACGTAGAAAAATCTGCCAGCCTCCGGAAAATCGCCCATGTCATAAATACTCATTTTTTACCAAAATCTCAGGTTTGGGCGATTTTTCCGCCCAGATCGTTGGCGCTAAACCAACTAATTAGTAATGAGGCTGGCAGATTTTTCCGGTTTTAATGAAGCGGTAATTTTGTCGTTACGAAAAACTTGAATATCGGCTGCTACTTGGAACTCAGCCACTAACTCTCCCAGATACTGCACCAAGTTATAGGTAAAACTGTCGTAGTTATCAATAACTATTATCAAAAGTTATTATTCCTGGTTTATAGCAATCAAAATAATTATGATTGATTTTCAGCAAAAGATTTGAATCAGTTATCAGTCATTAGTTGCTTGATAACCGTTCACTGTGTACTATATTTAATCTCTGTTTAAATCATTTTGATTCAAGCACTATCAGTCGCCCCTCTTCAAAAATCTTATTATAGTCAGCACCTAGTCCTTAGGGCGAAATAGATCCTAAGACTAAGGTTAATAGGGGAGGAAGTAAGAGGACAGCAGCTACTATCACAGCTACCAGCGCAGAGACAAGCACAGCACCAGCAGCACAGTCTTTAGCAATTTTTGCCAATTCATGGTAGGTCTGCTTAACTGTTAAGTCCACAATTGACTCAATTGCTGTATTTAGTAACTCCAACGTCAAAACTAAACCGCTCGTTAGTCCAATGACAGCTATTTCCACAGACTTAAGATGTAAAAAAACGCTCAAGCTAATTGCTAAAGCGCCAACACCAACGTGAATGCGAAAATTACGTTGTGTTTGAAAAGCGTAGCTAATTCCGCACCAAGCATACTTAAAACTGACAAATAGATTAGAGGCTACTTGCCACGATAATTCACGTTGCGTATTAACAGCTGTTTCTATACAGTTCGGCGCTGGCGGGGACGAAGCTTTTGGTGGAGACGAGATTTGTTGAGACATAGGCATAAAAATCAAAGAGCAGAATAGGTGAAGAGAAAAAAGCAGATGTTAAAAGAAAAATGAACCTATAAGCAATTTTTAACAGAAAAATACTAAATATTAAATACAGAATAACATTTACATTATAGTAAGTCATTGTTATTCAAAGTCAATTTCAATACCTATTTTTTTCAGTAAAATTACTTGTTGCTTGAGCATTTGGTTCAAACTTTCCTCATCAGGGTGATCCCAACCCAAAAGATGCAGTAACCCATGAGCCGCTAACCAAGTGAGTTCTGTTGACAAAGGGTGCTCTTGCTGTCGAGCTTGCTGCTGAGCCGTTTCGACAGAAATAACAATATCACCGAGATACAACGGTTCCTCAGCATCCATTTCTAATAGCTCAGGAGTATCTACCTCCAGCGCCGCAAAAGATAAAACGTCTGTCGGCTTATTTTGATGACGATACTGGTGGTTTAGTGTACAAATTTCTATGTTGTCTGTCAGACGTAGTCCAATTTCATAAGTTGGCGCTGGAGAAAGACTTGGGTGTAGTATTTCCAACCAGCGCTCAAACCAGTCCTTCCAAGTTTCAACAGCAATATGAGTATCCTTCTCCCCAGAGTTTAGAGCTTCTAACTGGGATGATTTATAATAACGATCTTGTACATACAGTTCAACTCGCACCAGCTACAAAGTCTCCTAAACTTACGTATCAATTTATTCGTTAGCGAGTGAGGTAAGCCAGACCCACAAGGACTGCTAAAAGACCTACAGTCGTCAGTACAAAATGCTTCAAAGAGGTGAAACGCTTTTGCACCATGTTTCGCATGGCGAGTTTGACGTAGCTAGGTTGAGGTTCCGCAGAAGGAGAGTCGCTCATAATGATGATTTGTTAACAAACTCTTCTATAATGTAACAGTTCTCATAACACTCAGATGCCATTTTGCCCCCTTTGGGGGAGATGAGGAGGACAAAACAATTCAAAACTCTTATCTCCCTCATCTCAAATTATGCAGAAGTCTCTACTAACTGGTTTTCTTGCCGTAGATAGGCTTGGATGAACATATCGATTTCACCGTTCATGACATCGGCGATCGCAGTTGTTTCCTCACCAGTCCGCAAATCTTTTACCATCTGGTAAGGATGAAAAACGTAGTTCCTGATTTGGTTACCCCAAGAAGCTTCTACCATATCACCTCGGATTTCCGCGATTTCTTTGGCGTGTTGCTCTTGAGCGATAACCAACAGTTTTGCCTTTAAGCGGGTGAGGGCTTTTTCTTTGTTTTGTAATTGGCTGCGTTCTTCCGTACAACGGACAGCTATCCCAGTAGGAATGTGAACAATTCGTACTGCGGTTTCTACTTTGTTGACGTTCTGTCCTCCCTTTCCCCCAGAACGAGTTGTGGTCACTTCTAAATCCTTCTCTGGAATTTCCAGCTGTACATTGTTATCTATCTGGGGCATCACTTCCACACCAGCAAAGCTCGTTTGCCGCTTACCATTGGCATTAAAAGGTGAAATCCTCACGAGACGATGTGTGCCTGTTTCTGAACGCAGGTAACCATAGGCGTAGCGCCCGGTCATTTCTACTGTTGCAGATTTGATCCCCGCTTCATCACCCTCGGAAAGTTCTGTTAAATGCACTTTATAGCCGTGGTTTTCTCCCCAACGGGTGTACATCCGCAGCAACATTTCTGCCCAATCTTGAGCATCAGTACCACCCGCGCCCGCGTTGATTGTGAGTACTACGCCTTTTTCGTCATAGGGACCGGAAAGCAACTGGAGTAACTCCCATTGGTCTAGTTCGCGCTTGAGCTTATCAACATTAGACTCAGCTTCTTCCAGTAGCCCTTCATCTGTTTCTAACTCCAACAGTTCTAAAACTGCTTGAGTGTCTTCCAAACTTGTTTGCCACTGGTGATACTGTTGCAGATGTGCTTTCAAGTCGTTGAGTTCTTGGAGTATTTGCTGCGCCTGAGTTTGGTCGTTCCACAACTCTGGTTGGGCTGCGACTTGTTCTAAATCTTGAATTTTGGCAGAAAGTGCAGGTATGTCAAAGATAGTCCTGGGTTTTACCCAGGCGATGAGATAACGTTTCGATTTCGCGTTTGAGTTCTAAGACTTCCATATGATTTATTGATGAGCGCTCTGCATAATATGCAATTTGCTCTCTATTTTATTTGTTTTTTCAATTTTACCTATACTTTACCAAATACATACTTGTACTGCTTTCTGGCTGTGATAAGTTTTACATTTTTTTTACTTATTCTTGACAATATTGATAGCTTTTATTCTCGCGTCAGTACTTGTACTGTGATACGCCAAATTAATCCAGCAACAATCAGCGCTAAACCTAATAGCCAAATCTGCTGTTCTACCCAAAAAGCGAGAAACGCACAGGAAGCCAAGCCAGCCCAACCTATCCATTTGGGATAAAGCTGTTCCTCAGGTGACAATTGCAGTGCTGCTAAGTTCGTAATTGCATAGTAAATCAAAACGTTAAAGGCACTGAACGACCATGTTGTTTTCACGTCTCCAATAAGTACTAAGCTCGCAATTGCAACTCCCACAGCCAGCACAGCCAAAACTGGTGTCGTTCCTGAGTGATTGAGTCTCGCAAAAATCCCAGGTAAATCACGGCGTCTTCCCATCGCTAGTACGACACGGGATAATCCCAAAATTAAGTTCAGTAGCACGCCCAGCATAGCAGTAATAGCTCCAATCGCTACGACTAGCCCAGTAGAGGGACCAGCAATGTTACGGATAACGAGCTCAAGAGGTGCAGCTTGTGCTTGTTCAGTCACCTTGCCCAAAACATCTGCTCCTACAGCCCCAATGCCAACCACAGCAACTGCTATATAAAGCAACATTGTCAGTAGCAGAGAAACAATCATCGCTTTAGGAATCGTTTTTCGTGGTTCTTTTGCTTCTTCGCCCATTGTGGCGATACGACCATAACCCGTGTATGCCACAAACATCAGAGCCGTAGCTTGGAGTAGCGAGGCGGTATTTCCTGAGAAAAAAGGTGTGAGATTATCTGCACCAATGGTGACAGCACGCGGTAAACAAACAAGAACAAAGAAACTTAAAGAGAGCAGCGTTAGCGATACGATGATAATATTAATGCGGTTAGACCGCCGAATTCCACTCAACACAATTGCAGTGAAAACAACTACAGCCAAAAGAGCTGTGGGAATAAGTAAGCCACGCCCCATCATATTCGTTGTAGTCAGCAAGTAGCTTGCGAAACCTAAAGCAGCTGTCGCAGCAGAAGCTGTTTTGGCTAGAAGAAACATCCAGCCTGCCGTGAAACCAAACCAAGGATTTAAGTACTTGTAGCCATATTCATAGGTTCCACCGCTAACGGCATGATTAGCAGCTAACTGGGCGCTGTTAAGACCATTGCAGGTCGCGACAAAAGCGGCAAGTGCTACTGCAACAATCACAGCAGGTCCAGCAATCCCAGTCGCAATACCTATGCTCACAAATACGCCAGTACCAATAATCGATCCCAGCCCCATCATGGTTGCACCTACAACCCCTAACTCTCGCTGTAGTTGGGGTGTTACCGTTTTACCCGACACAAGAAGCCTCCTTGTGAGCTAGAGATTGTAGCGGTATTTTGTACCTCTGATTTTGACACGCCAATATTATCGTACATCGATATCGATTTCCTATATATCAAATGACATAAGTCCTGTATGATTTCAGAAATCATACAGCTACACTATGAGCAGGTTCTTCAAAAAGCAGAGGAACTGGGAATTAACACTAATCAGCCGACACCTCAAGCAGTTTTTGAAAAGTCACTAATCCTCAAATAATTCTCCAAACAACTCTCTAACCTTGTGTTTAGCATCCTCTAAAGCTTCTTTCCCCAAAGCCGTGGCTCGATAGACTCGGCGCGAGTGCTTTCCTGAACGCTCCTCAGTTGAGTACAGGTATCCCTTGCGCTCCAAGTCATGAAGCATGGGATAGAGAGTTCCTGGGCTAAGCTTATAGCCATGACGAGCTAACTCCTCAATAATGCCCAGACCGAATATCGGTTCGTGAACCGCATGATGAAGGATGTGAAGTCGAATGAGACCTGAGTAGAGTTCTTTGTGCTCCATTAAATTAATTCTTGAATTTTCATCCTTTCAACGATAAAAAACCGTGGTTTGAAAGGTCAAACCACGGCTGATTTTTAGTACAAAAAAATGTTCAATGTACTTAATCGCGGCTGTTAAGAGCAATAAGCAATCGCAAGATGAAAACAAACAAATTAATGTATGTCAAGTACATTGATAGAGCCGCAGGTAAATATTGGTCATTGCGATAGGTACGTGGCAGGATGTAGAAGTCAACTACAGACGCACCTACAAAGAGAAACACACCCAAACCTGAGATGCCAATTTCTAACCAATTCGGCGTGTAAACACCAAACGCGCTGAATAAAAGTTGCACAACAAGTACGGCAACTAAGGCAATTAACCCTAGATTAATCGTTTTCGTCAATGCCATGCCGTCTTGCTCAGAGAGATTTGAGCCAATTTGACGAGCGGCGATAAACGTAATACCACAACCAAGGGCAGCCATCCCAATACCTTGAATACCTACACCTTGGGTTCTCAGTGCGACATAAATTAAACCACTGATTGTGTACCCAGATAGAAGGCTGTAGGTTGCTAATAGAGGCAGTGCAACTTTGTTATTGCCCTTCTCTGCTACATTTTGGGCAACGAAGAACAGAATCAACTCTACAACAATTGCACCAAAGAACGTGGGCAAGAACAGTCCTGGGTTAGTACGGATAACACTCAATCCACCGTATGTTCCTAATGCTGTTAGCACCAGCCCGCCGCCTACATAGGGAAGAGCATTGGCAATTACATTAGGACCCACTAAGGCTTGAGTTTTAGCCTGACGAATTGCGTCACGGAAATTACTGGTATTGCTCATATTTCACACTTGTTTTTAGTCAAGCATTCCTGTTTCTTTCCATTTTTACTGATAACCAGAGCTAGTAGCCATAAAGATAGTGCTGAGTCTTGAGGCAACCGTTCGTTGAGGCAGTGAGCCTTTGGGGTTTCCTCTCCCAATTCTAATGCCCTATGCCTACGGCACGGCTGCACTGTTAGCACAGCTCCTTCCTTAAGAGACACGGGTATGTTCTGAGCCTGCGGCAACTGTCCGTAGCGTTTACGGTACTCAGAACTCAGAACCCTCTTGAAACATTCCGAACAAAAATCTGAGGAAATTTTAACCGTATAAATACTGCTTTTTTTTGTAAGACTACTAACAATTTCAGTAAAACGACGAATGGTTTCAACAAGCATTCCTAAGGAAAATAATAACAGCTGTAATGGAGGTTTAGGTAACTCCATTTTTTCTTTGAAAAGGAGTTCTTAAAAAGGAATTTATATGGCAGTAAGTCAGTCTTCTTTGCAATCTGATGGTATAGAATTATTACAGTTATACCACCAGAATCCTTCTATTAGACTTCGTAATCAACTTGTAAAAATACATACTGGCTTAGTGCGGAAGATGGCTCATAAATTCAGCTATCAATGCAAGGAGCCTTATGAAGATTTAGAGCAAGTCGGTTATCTAGGTTTAATCAGGGCAATTGAGCGCTTTGACCCAAGCCAAGGATATGCTTTTAGTTCTTTTGCTGTGCCCTATATTCGGGGTGAAATGCTACACTTTTTACGCGATCACTGTAGCCTATTAAAAATTCCGCGTCGTTGGCAAGAACTCCACAATGAAGGGCAAAAGGTTCGCAAAGAATTGGAACTGACTTTAGGTCGTCCTCCCAAAGATTCAGAAATTGCTAGTAAACTCAAGATATCTCTGTATGAATGGCAAGAAACAAAACTAGCTGCTCAAAACCGTATGCCTTTGAGTTTAGATGCTACTGTCATTCAGTCTATGGATTGTCAAATTACTCTAGGTGAAGCACTTCCTTGTCACCATTGTACTGCTTTGCAACAACAAAACGAAGAACGGCAACAACTTCAAGGGGCAATAAGTTTACTGGAAGAAAAGCCTCGCATAGCAGTAGAAATGGTGTATTTGAAAGAACTTTCTCGCAAAGATACGGCTAAGAAAATTGGTACCAGTCCAATGACAGTTACGCGATATTTGCAAAAGGGAGTTCAAGATTTAGTCTCTATGTTAAGAACGCAAGCAGTGGCAGCAGGATCATGATGTTTCTTTGAGGAAGATGAGGGAGATGGAGGTTTTGCTAACATCAACGAGATTTTAAATCAGCAATTGCTCCTTTTGTCATAGCAGCAATGGCTTGATCCGTAGCTTTGGGCAAATGGTAATACTTGCCTCCTGATGTCTTTGCTAACTCTTTCGCAAACCCAGTAGAAACGAATTTACTTTCCGTATCAATAACTAACAACTGCATTCCCAAAGCACGTATTCTGGCGGCAATTTCTAACAGTTCTGCTTTGATATCTGGTTTTTGCCCGCTTTCTTGTGGTTCACCCAAAGAACGCGATAGAGGAATATTGCCCCGTCCATCGGTTATCGCTACAATCACAACTTGTCCAATATCTCCGCTCATTTGGGCATTCAAACCGACGCGTACAGCTTGAGTTAAACCATGAGCCAATGGCGAACCACCACCACAGGGTAATCTTTCCAGGCGGTTACGCGCTAAAGCAATAGAACGTGTAGGAGGTAATAACACATCTGCTTGTTCTCCTCGAAAGGGAATCAAAGCGACTTGGTCACGGTTTTGATATGCTTCTGTCAGCAGTTGCATCACCGCACCTTTGGCAGACTGCATCCGGTTCAGTGCCATTGAACCAGATGCATCTACCACAAAAACCACTAAAGCACCCGCTTTGCGTACCAAGCGTTTTGAACGGATATCTCCCTGTTCCACAAATACGCGCCGTCCTTTTTGTAATGAGGATGTATTGTCTCCTCTGCTTTCATACCTTTGACGTCGTGCTTTTTGATACGGTGCTGCCGCTCTCAGAGTCGCATCTACAGCAATGCGTTGCACTTTTCCTTTGGGTAACATTGGCTTGATGTAACGTCCCCGATCTTGGGAAAAGATTAAACTGCGACTACCAGACTTACCCCGCCGCTGCGCCATCTGAGCAAAATAAAGCACACTAGGATCAAGAACCACTCCCTCAGGGTCAAAGATAAACTCTTCGGGGATACCAGGTGGTTCTTGTTCTGGCTGTTCCTGGTTTTCCTCTTGTTCTTGTTCCGAATTGTCTTCGGGTTCCTCCTGATCTTGCGGTGGGGGTGGAGGCGGTGGGGGTGATTCTTGAGGTGGCGGTGTCTGTACAATAGTCGCTCGTGGAACTATCACGAGTTCCACAGCACGCCGTAAATCGTCAGCATTCACTTGTGTGCGTCCATCCAAAGCCGCAGAGGCTTTGGCAACACGCACGGCGAATAACTCAGCGCGGTGTCCCTGCACGCCTCCACGAATTGCTTCTTCTACTAAGTAGGAAATTTGTTCGTGAGTGATACGAACATCTTTCAACCATTCCCGCGCCAGGATGATTTGGGTTTTGAGGGCGTCTAGATCTTCGCTGTACTGGTTCAGAAATTCTTGAGGAGATTGGGAGTAAGCAATCACTTTCTCGACGGCTTGTACTCTTTCATCTAAACCTAGGACACCATCAGCGCTAAGGGCGATCGCTATTCTATCTAGTAAATGTTCTCGCAATGCTCCTTCTTCTGGGTTGTAAGTCGCAATCAATAAGGCTTTGCAGGGATGCTGAAAACTCATGCCCTCTCGTTCAATTTGGTTGCGTCCCTCAGATAAGACTGTTAAAAGCTGATTGGATATTTGGTCATCTAATAAATTGATTTCATCTATGTAGAGTACGCCTCGGTGTGCTTGAGCGAGTAAACCTGGTTGAAAGATAGTTTCCCCTTGTTTGACAGATTGTTCTACATCCACAGAACCCAAGAGTCGGTCTTCTGTCACTCCCAAAGGAATTTGTACAAAGGGTGCGGGGATGATTTCGGTTTCTACCTCACTGTTTCCTTCTCCGCTTACATAGAGGGTGAGGGAAAGGTCTGCCAAAAGTTTATCATCCCATTCTTCTGGACGGTTGGGATCGCAATTGCTAATAGAACCTTTAACAGCCTCAATGGGTGGAAGTAGGGCATGAATAGCACGCGCCATCACAGATTTTGCCGTACCGCGACGACCGGCGATCGCCACTCCTCCTAACCCTGGATCTACCGCAGCAAGCAGTAAGGCTGATTTAATTGCTTCTTGACCGACTACGGCTGTCAGAGGAAAGGCTGTGCTAAAAGGGATGATGGTAGGCGCAGGCATAGTTTGAGTCATAGCTAGCTAGTCTAGCTTTCTAGGATACCAAACCTGACAGCCCCCTGAAATAATTGATGAGAAATAAAAACGCACCGTTTGCTCAATAGAGAAGCTAGTAGCCAAATTGGTAGCTCAGAGTGTAGTCTGATTGAGGAATTTGACGATTGAGCAGACTAGCATAGCGTATTGATAAAGCAAACAACATCAGAAAGAGTAGGTAACAGGGAAGTTTTCAGATGTTGAAAATCTAAGAAGGATTTTTTCGAGACGCGCAGCGGAGCAGCCGAGCCGCGCAGGAAGGGTTTCCCGACTTGGGCGGAGGACTGATGTCGAGAAAAAAGGCATTTTTGCTTGAAACTCCTGAATTCATTCGTCGATTTATAAATATTCCCATGCTGCCTGGAAAAAGTCTTGCTCACACAACATGGCATAACGATAAGTTGAGTCTACCAAGGTCGTGCTACTCGTGTAACGATCAACCAAATCTTCTAATTGTTGCGTTAATGGTTGAAAATCTGCACCACTATAACTACTAATCCAATCCGCATAGTGATGATTGGGAATGCCATCACGAGCCAATTGTTTCCCTAAAAAGGCATACAAACGCATACAGGGAGACATTGCTGCAGCAGTTAAACCTACATCACCACTCCAAGCAGTTGCTAACAAAAAGTCAGTATAGCGACGGGTTGTGACTCCAGGTTCCACAGAATGCAAACTGACTCCCCACTTTGCTGTATAACCTTCATGAAGTTTCAGTTCTTGTAAAACTCCATCAGCTAAAGAGTGAAATGTAGTAAATCCTGAGAAATCTGGTGCTTTAGCCGCAGCAATACTGTAAGCACGAGCAAAGGCTTCCAAGAAAAAAGCATCTTGTTCCACATAATAGGCAAATTTTTTCTGCTCAAGAGTACCATCACCTATACCTTGGACAAAGGGATGCTCAAGACAAGCCTGCGCTATGTCTTGATTTGCTTGCCACAATTCCTTAGAGATAGTCATGAGTCATCAGTTATAAGTCAATACGGTTCACTAGCCTATTTCTAATCCTCTCCTCACAAAACAAAAAGCTCCTCTGGAATTTACAGAGGAGCTTTTTACTAAAAAAAGTCCTGGCACCGAGCTATTGTAGCAGGCAGCTACCCACCAACTATCGTCGCCGCTGCAGCGTTTCACACCTGAGTTCGGGATAGAATCAGAGTGGTTCCACCGCGCCATAGGCACCAGGAAAGACTAGA
>JAAUSC010000210.1 GCA_012031965.1 Scytonema sp. RU_4_4 | reverse complement strand
TCAGTTTTGTGATACATTGAGAGTTGTGAAAAAAATAAAGGGTAGGAGTTTGACTAGATAGCCATAAACTTTGTTGAACCTGCTCAAAGTTCAGCAATTCAAGTAAGTTTTTTCGTTGCATTATATCGTCTGTATTTGTATACTGAGAAGAACGCCGAAAACCAAGGATAAAACTTTCTGGGAAAGCAAACCACAGTCGATTCAAAACTAGCTAGCCTGTAAAAAGGTCGAACGGGATACCACGATTCGTTAAATTAGCTGAAAATAACGGTTGAACAATGGCTAAAAGCTTCAAAAAAGTTGTTTGTTTGAAAAATAGGGTGGGCTACACCCGAATTTACGCTTGTGGACAAGAAGGAGCCGACTCCCTTGGAAGAAGCAAGAAGCAGACCCTCTAAAGGAAACTTTAGTTGAATGGCGAGCTTTAAATAAGTTTAGCCAAGTTTTGTATAGCAGCAATTAGGATACGTTTTCTAGTTTACTTCGGACTCAAGACTAATTCTCTCTCATTAAGCCCGTATTCTGATTCATTTAGTAGCGATCGCCATACATCGTACCCTTGGGTGCTCAAATGTAGTCCATCTGTAGTCAACTCTAAGCGCAAGTTACCTTGAAAATCTGCAAACCAATCATAAAGATTTAAATAAAAAACTCCCTCTTGTTTAGCAATAAGGGAGAGTTGATCATTGAGGTGACAAATACGGGTATTGGAGATTGCGGATAAACGAGTTGGCAAAATTGATTGGATAAAAATTATGGTTTTTGGGTGAGTCTGTCGCAACTTGCGAACAATTTGGCGGTGATTGCGTAAAATGATTTCATCTGTCGTACCCTTTCGCAAGTCATTAATTCCAGCCATGATATAAATGAAATCCGGTCTAGTTTCACTCAAAACAGACACCCTCTTCAAAAGACCACCGGAAGTCTCTCCAGATATTCCTTGGTTCAGCCACAATCTATCTGCAGAAAATTTTTCTTGAGGAAACCACAAACTTAAAGAATCACCCAATAGAATTCCTAGACGATTGTCACCTTGACTTTGAGCCATTGCTTTGGCTTCCATCGCTAACAAGCTTTTCCAATCCTCATATGTGAGTTGAGTTTTCGTTGTAGAAATCAACGATGACTTTATGCTGTCTTCAGGTAAGCTTGGATAAATTTGACCAGCTTTCAGCGCGGCTAACCTTTCGTAGTAAAGTTGGTTTCCAGATGTAATTTGACGGGAAACGAATTGAGTATTTGAGTCTTTATAGGATTCTATTGGCTTTGGCAAAAAAGAGTGACTCAATCTTGGTGCAACTATTTCTGCACTAGAGAACATTTGGATATCGACATTTTGCTTGGAAGCATATTTGAAATTCGAGATGAATCTGCTATTTCCTGAGTTGACCTTGGACAGATGCGCAAGAGTAAATGCTGGTATGACCAATCCTGTTAACAAACTTGCTGTCAACAGACAAAGGTCTCTCTTCTTCACGTTTCTCCTCTGCACACTGCTTTTTCTAATTGACAGCATTAATTCGTTGAATTCAGGAAATTTTTTAGATAATTGTTTCATTATTTTTCTTGATATACGTATTTTTGTAAAGTATAGTGATATGGTATTTATCATCTCTTCAAATTTTTGACATATTGCTTATAGCAGTTTTCATTTTGGTTGGAAACTGCTTAAATAACTGGAGGCTGCTTATTTGGGGAAAAGGCTGCTTTCTATGAAGCGCTACGAGGGATTGAAATGACATGCTTCTACCCAAAGTATGAATTTAATTAAGCTTATTGCCTCATACTATAGTTAAATCCATTTACCCAAAATTTATACTGAAGTGTTCATCGTTTTTGAATTAAGCCACATCATATAGGTAAGAACCTTTTGGAATTTTAAAATAAAATGATAAGATACTCTCACCTGTCAAGTCAATTATGCCACAGGGTAAGCTCATCTAATTTGGTAGAATGTGAACTTGACAAATTAAGTAAGATAAGCATAAACAAGGATGTGAAAAACCCACTTGACGACTGAGCAAGATCAATGAGAAGACTTCAATGCTGGTGTTGAAAATTGTTAGGAGTCAAGTTGATGTCACAGGGCTTTGAAACTAAATCTGCTGATACTATTGAAAATTGGCGTGGTCAACGAAAGCCAAAAGAAATAGCAGACATCGCCAGTATTCAGCAGAGTCTAGTCGAGCATTTTGCTCCTATCAAAGACCCAAGAGTAGAGCGAACAAAAAAACATCAACTTACAGATATTTTAGTAATTGCGATTTTAGCCATCATAGCTGGAGCGCAAGGGTGGGAAGACATTGAGAATTATGGCATTAGTAAGCAACAGTGGTTAGAAGAGTTTTTGGCATTACCAAACGGCATTCCATCCGATGACACCTTCCGTCGGGTATTTGAGTTCATCGATCCAGAAGCATTAAATCGATGTTTTCTGCAATGGGTGGAAACCCTGGTCGGCTCCATGGGAGGAGAGATTGTCCCGATAGATGGTAAGACCATCAGAGGTTCATACGACCGCAATCAAGGTCAAGGAGCACTTCATGTTATTAGTGCCTGGGCGAGTGAACAACGTTTGGTGTTAGCACAGGTGAAAGTCGAAGATAAATCCAACGAAATTACGGCGATTCCAGCATTACTAGAATTACTAGATATCACAGGCGCTATCATCACCATTGATGCAATGGGGACACAAAGCGAAATTGCCAAACAGATTGTCGCCAAGAAAGCTGATTATGTTTTGGCACTTAAAGCTAATCATCCTACTCTTCACTCTCAAGTCCAACAATGGTTTGAAACTGCTGTTGTCAACAATTTCATCGACATTGATGTCAGCTATGACAAACGGATTGAGAAAGGTCATCATCGCACAGAAATTCGTGAAGTTTGGAGTGTACCCGTTAGTGTGATTCCACAGCTTTATCAACCGAAGGTTTGGGTAGGATTGCAAACCCTGGTGATGGTCGTGCGCCTGCGTCATCTTTGGAACAAGACTACTCGTGAAGTTCAATTTTCTCTCACTTCTTTACACAGTGATGCTCAACTTATCGCTCGGGTTATCCGCAAACATTGGGGCATTGAAAACGAGGCTCATTGGATTCTTGATTGTACTTTTGCCGAGGATGCTTGTCGCATTCGTTCTTTTCACAGTCCTCAGAATTTTGCTCTTCTACGACGCATTGCTCTCAATGCTCTTAACTGTGAAAAAACCTATAAACGTAGTCTCCGTCAAAAAATGAAACGCACTGCGATGGATAATAGTTATATGATTCAGGTTCTCAGTTGTTGTTTCATTGGCAATACTTTAGATTCTTCTGAATCCTTGTGTCAAGCATGATTGAGATGCTCTTACCCTGTCAATTATGCCATGATTGAAGATTTCTTGAAGAAGAACACAAAACATAGAACTCAGCAACACTTGCAGTGGGGGATTCAAAAGCGCCACGTTATCGTTGACTACCAAATTTATGTCCAGAGGACACGCTGCGCGTTCGCCATTCTGACCTATGTGTTCTGAGTTCTTTGATACTTCTTCTTTTGTGTCCTTGGCGGTTCATTTAAATTTCTAAATCTTCAAATCTATATCGACTACCGATAATATAATTCTCATTGATTTCAAAAGAAATCCATCGGCGTTGTAAGATTTCTGCCACAAAACCCGTTGTATTGGAACCCGCGAATGAATCTAAAACAACATCACCTTCATCAGTCAAAAATTTGATGAAGAATTCTGCAAAACTTTGAGGAAAACGTGCAGGATGAGGTTGAATTCCTGCTGCTTTACAACGCCGTAAATAAGCACTATTAGATTCTGTATTGGCAATTTCTAGTAAATTTGCGGGAATAGCACCCTTATTATCTTTTTGAAATTTGTCAGAAATATCGTGACCACTAGGGCGTATCTTTGCTTTATAGCCATTTTTCAGTAATTGTTTCATACTTTGACTATAAGGCTTTAGAACTTTTCTATTGTCGGCTTTCGGGTGGGGAGTTTTAGACAACCACCAAACCACATTCACTGAATCTTTAACACGAATCCGCCTGACTGTGACCCACTCAGCAGGAGTTGGTAGTCGTGCGGGATTATAGTGATAAAATTCTTGAGCGAGAAAGAAGCCGACTTCCTTACACAACCTCACTAAAAGCTCGTACTGATAAATACTCCGGACTGGATAACCTGGCAGATAAGCACCACCCAAATCTAAAACAAAAGAACCATCATCTGCTAAAACTCTTTTAAATTCATAGGCAAAAGGGAGAAACCATTCTATATATTTTTCAGCACTTTCATTGCCATATTCTTTTTTACGTGTGAGCGCAAACGGAGGTGAAGTAAGAATTAATTTAATGCTGTTATCTTCAAGAAATGTAAGTAGTTTTATGCTATCACCAAGATATACTTTTCCGTTTTTTTGAGAATAGTAAGGAGTAAAATCTAGTATTTTTTGTGGTGTTTGTTGTTCTTGTGTCAAGAGTTCTAACTATGTGACCATTTTATTATGGAAATAATAGCATTATTCTGACTGTTTACAACTTAGGATTAACTTAGGATTGTTTGAGACGTAGATGCTTTGCGGCTTGCCATAGGCATCGCTCTGTTAACTGACTTGAAATAGTGAACA
This sequence comes from Scytonema sp. RU_4_4, assembly GCA_012031965.1. GTDB lineage: Bacteria > Cyanobacteriota > Cyanobacteriia > Cyanobacteriales > Nostocaceae > Brasilonema. Next base: position 7,701 of record JAAUSC010000210.1, on the reverse strand, counting down.
GTTATCAGTTGTCAGTTATCAGGTCGAGCATGGGGATTTCAACCCCAAGTGAGATCTACTACGCTGCGGGTTGTGGGGGACTGGAGACTCCCAACTGAAAAACTAATCACTGATAACTGTTCACTGATAACTGTTGATGAAACATTACCATTTTTTGTATGGTAAAAATTTGCCAGACATGATCACTCTCACCCGATCCCCTTTAGGATCTTCTTCTTTTTCGATATTCAAAGTAAAGTCTATTGCGCTCATAATTCCATCACCAAACTTCTCGTGAATGACCGCTTTTATTGGCATTCCATAGACCTGCATAATTTCGTAGAAACGATAAATTAGGGGGTCAGTAGGAACAACAGGACCTAAACCTTTCGCTGGGTATTCAGTTAATTCCTCAACGTCATTCGTCTCAAGCCCCAATGCTTCAACCAATAACTTCGCCTCTTCCTCAGAAGCGCTAGCTTGACGGTAGAAAACAGATGCAATCCACACTTCGTCACGTCCCAAAATCTTTTCCAAATCAGCAAAGGTCAGTCCTTTTTCCTTTTTAGCAGCCAAAAGCTTTTGAGTCATTTCAGAGATAAACACTGTATAACTCCTGTGGTTAATTGTGATTTCTTTTGTAGAAAAGGTTTATCGCTTTTTCAGGGAGCATCCCAATTTTGCCAATGTACCAATATGACGAGTTGTCCGCAGCGAATGAAGCGTAAGCGCTTTGCGCTTACGCTCCACTACGTTCCGTATGCCCTCCGGGCACGCTACGCTAACGCTGCGGACAAATTATGTTTTTACACATTTGGGATGCTCCCCTTTTTCACAGCTTATTATTGTCTCATAAGCTTGGCTTGAAAATCTGAAAATACATTGCTGAATAAAAACATGAAAAAGTTATGAGTTAGGAATTATTAATTAATAATTCCTAACTCATAACCCTTAACTACGATGTCATGCTAATGCTGGTAGGGGAATTATTATGTGAGGGTACAAGGGGAAGCGATCGCACAATGCTTTGACTCGTCGCCGACAATCTTCAGCAATGTCTGGTGAATCTGGATTTAATAGGCGATCTGCAATAATATTGCCAATCTCCGTAAATTCTTCGACTCCCAAGCCCCGCGTTGTCATTGCTGGAGAACCCAACCTCAAACCACTGGTCACAAATGGCGACTCTGGGTCGAACGGTACTGTATTTTTGTTGGCGGTAATATTCACACCACTTACCAAGTGATCTGCTTGCTTACCTGTCATACCAATCGACCGTAGGTCTACTAGCATTAAATGATTGTCAGTACCATTAGATACCAACTTTAAGCCCCTGTTTTGAAGTTGGGTAGCCAAGGCGCGAGCATTGTCAATCACCTGGGCAGAATATGTTTTAAACTCTGGCTTGAGGGCTTCAGCGAAAGCAACTGCTTTCGCTGCAATAACGTGTTCCAATGGTCCACCTTGATTACCAGGGAAAACTGATTTATCCAGCTTTTTACCCAGTTCTGAGTTGCGGGTTAAGATTAAGCCAGCCCGAGGACCACGTAGAGTTTTGTGTGTAGTAGTAGTTACAACATCACAATAGGGAATGGGGTTGGGGTGAAGACCGGTAGCGACCAATCCGGCAATATGGGCAATATCTGCCAGTAAGTAGGCACCGACTTCATCAGCGATACTGCGGAATTTTTCAAAATCAATGACGCGGGGATATGCCGAAAAACCGCAAATCAAGAGCTTTGGACGCTCCCTAAGCGCCAGCTCCCGAATTTGGTCGTAGTCTAGTTGTTCTGTTTCTTGATTGACACCGTAGTGGGAAGCCTGGAACCACTTACCAGATACATTGACAGGTGAACCGTGGGTCAGATGTCCTCCGTGAGACAAATTCATCCCCATGAATTTATCTCCTGGTTGCAGCAGCGTCAAAAACACTGCAAAATTTGCTTGTGCGCCAGAATGGGGTTGCACATTAGCATGAGCAGCACCAAACAACTGTTTAGCACGGTCAATTGCCAGTTGCTCAATTTTGTCTATGAACTCACAACCGCCGTAGTAACGTTTACCAGGCAATCCTTCTGCATATTTGTTTGTTAGTACAGAACCCTGAGCCGCTAGGACAGCCGCAGAGGTAAAGTTTTCACTTGCAATCAATTCCAAGTGGTCGCGTTGACGCTGTAGTTCTTGGTTGATTAACTCCGCCACCGCAGGGTCACAAGAGGTAAGAAAATCTGAGTTAGTCAGAGTCACTTGAGCTATCCTTATGGAAACTTGCACAACAGTCGGTAACTGTCTAAAGGCATGAGTTTAGGGTCTAAAAGTTGTTGACTCATGACTCATGACCCATGACATTTATTTATCCCGACTTACTTAATTATTGAACGCCAGCCCAAGAAATGGTTATGCAAAACTTGGACGTCTTAAACTTTAGCTTGAGCAGCAGAAGCCCCGCGCCTACCCTCCGGGAGGCGACGGGATGAGCAACAACTATGTGATAAAATAGGACATAATCTTGACCCTCACTGCCGCAAGCGAAAACCAAGCTACTAGGTATAGGTTGCAGGAGAAAGTTATGGGTCTTGGGAACCAGGACTCCTGCCCTTGGAGGGAATGTAAGACCAAAGAAACTACGGAGTTTTGGCGGCAATTCCCGATGAATTGGGAAGCCCACACTGTACCGTAGGTCAGTGTGTGGTAGTTCACAGAGTGAAAATAGCACCCTGCACGGCGAACGGTGTGCCAGGAAACACGCTCGGACCAAAATCGGTGCTTTCAAAATAGTACACATCAAAAAAGACTTGGGGCGTTCCTTATCATCTTGGGAAGTCTTCTACTTTCTACAGATATCTAAACCTGCCAAAAACTGATATTCTTATTCTACAACCTGTAGTTAAAAGTACCCAATTTTATTGTCATTAAACGTGGCTCAAAACTACCGCTGTGCTAAGCTCAGAGGCAAATCCTTCAAAGGGCAGGACCTCACAGGTGCAGACTTCTCTTATTGCGATATCCGAGGTGCTGACTTTACGGGTGCTATCCTCAGAGGAGCTAATTTCAGCCATGCGAAAGCAGGACTACAACGCCGTTGGGCATTTGCCTTAGTCATATTTGCAGTACTGCTATCGGCAGTATCAGGATTGCTATCGGCTATTAGCGGTTCCCTGCTGGGATTTATTCTGGTTGATGGTAACCGTGAAAATATCTATGTTGGTGTTATCAGCTCAATAGTATTGTTAGTCTTTCTTCTCCTTTCTGTGCGCCGAGGAGTCGCAGCAGCCTGTGGGTTTTTGGCAGTAGCAGTCGCCGGGGCTGGGTTTGCGGCAGTAGCATGGGCTGGAATAGTGGCAGTAGCATGGGTTGGAACAGGCACCCAGACACGGGTTATCGAGTTAGCAACGGTCGTGGCGGTAGTCGTCACAGGGGCTGTGGCAGTGATAGTGGCTGCAACAGGGCTATTGGTCATATCTGGGGCAGCGGTTGTGGCAGGATTCATAGCTGGGTTATTGGCAGTAGCAGTTACAGTGTCAGTCGCAGGGGCTGTCGCTGGAGCAGTGGTGGTAGCAGCAGCAAAGATAGGTGGTGTGGTAGCAGGAACACCGTCAGCAACGGTAGCAGTATTAACATTAATCTTGTCTGCTGACGTTAGTTGCCGTGCCTTATATGAAGATGAGAAGCAAAGCTGGGTTCGCAGTATTGGCCTTGGTTTGGTGACACAACACGGTACCCGTTTTCAAGGGAGTGATTTAACAGATGCGGATTTTACGCAGGCAATGCTGAAAAATACTACCTTCAAGAAATCCATTTTAGCGCGTACCTGTTGGTTTCAGGCGAAAAATCTGAATCTTGCTGATATTAGGACAACCTATCTTGAGGATGAAAAGATCAGACAATTAGTGGTGACAAAAGAGTTACAAAACCAAAATTTTGATGGTTGGAACCTGCAAGGTATCAATTTGCAAAGAGCAAATCTAAAAGATGCGAGCTTAGTTGCAACTGTGTTGAATGAATCTAACTTACAAGATGCTGATCTTTCCAGAGTCAACCTGACAAGAGCACAATTAGACAGAACTGATTTTAGAGGTGCCATTCTGACAGGCGCATATATTGGAGACTGGGGCATGACACCAGAAACTAAACTAGATGGGGTGAAGTGTGAGTACATTTTTCTGTGTGTACCCACAAAAGATCATCCTAACCCTCATCGCTTACCCAGCAACTGGGAAGAAACATTTGAAGATGGAGAATTTACTCAATTTCTGAGCCCATCATCGAAATTCTCAAAAATTTAGCCGACGTTCTGTTACCAAAGTCAGGCTCACCCATTCACCTTTATCGCTGTAGCTGCGAATCATCCGTTGGCGTAGATTGGGTTGGATAAGCCAACCAACCTCAAGAAAAAATGGTTGACGTAATTGTATTTTGAGTGGAGAAGTCGCAGAAGCACCATCACGAAGGAGTAGAACTTGTATCTGCTTTTGTGGATCTTGGTTGAAGTGGATGATAGAGTCTTTTACAGTCGCTGTTGAAGTGATTGTGCGCCCGTCAAAAGTCAAACTTTGCGTTAATCGCCCAGCACCATCAAGTTGTAGTTGCATTTTGGTGAAGTTATTTTGGGGAGAACGCCAATCTGGATATATTGTCACTGCTTCACCCTGCCATTCTCCCAGAAGGTCATCGACTTTTAAAGGTGGACGTTGTACTGGTTGAGTTCCAGCCAGATGTTCTCGAATGAGGGTAAATCGGTCTAACTGGAGGTTTTTGTCAAACAACTGAACAAGTCGTAAGCGCCTATTTTCGGAAATGAAACCCAGTTCTGCCCCAAATTCGGAAAATGGTCCAAGCTGGATAGAACCTTGAGAAAACGCCCCATTTTCAAAAAACAGCACACCGCGTCCTAGGGACGAGTATTCTAAAGTTTTTTCATTTTCCGCTAAGCGGATAGTTTGGCGGATAGTTTGGTTGTTGTTTAACCCTTCTAAGGAAACTACGCTGGGAACATCTTCTAGAATTTCACCTTGAGGTGAGAGACTGGTAAATGAACCCTGCCATTCACCCAAGTTTTTTAGCAAAGCTTCCCACTGCGATCGCATGAGTTTTAGTTTTGAGCTATGAATGACAAATTATAAATTATAAAAAGTCAATTTTGTTATCATTCATCATTCATAAATTTTAGCTTAACTGCAAGGTGGAAACGCATCTGTCGATGAAACCGGAAGCCTACACCGACCGCTTGCGGCGGTGTAGGTAGTTCACCTTTTAGCAAATCGCCACAAAGCAAAAAGACTCCCTAATAGTCCTACTACTGTTCCAAAAAAGAGAAGAATCAAAGGTAATAGTAAAGTTTGTAACGCACTCAACTGCATACCATTGCCAAGAAATCGAAGAAACTCAGGTTGATTGACTAGCCACTTGTTTAGAAGCTGTTGAGTGCAGCTGATGAAGCCCCAAGCAGTCGCACCGCCAAGAAAGCCAAAGGTAACTCCTTGTAAGATAAATGGCAGATAAATCCATGTTGAAGTTGCGCCCACAAGTTGCATAACTTCAATTTCCCGACGACGTGCTACGACAATGAGGCGAATGGTCGTTGAGGTCACAGCAACTGCAGTTAAGGTGAAGATAATTGTAATCGTCAGTGACACCCAGGTTAAAGCTTGATGTAACTGGGCGACTTTTTTAACGGCTTCATCCACATACTGTACAACATCAACTCCCTGTAATCTTGCCAGTTGCTTTGCTAAAGTTGGCACAGCAGAAGAGTTGCGTGCTTTGACTTTCAATTCATCTACCAAAGGATTATGACCAAGTTGCTGAGTCGCACCTTCAATATCAGAAATACCTAATTCTTGGACTAACTTTTTCCAAGCTTGCTCTTTGGTAATTGTTTGAATATTTTCTACCTCTGGTATTGTTGCCACTTGTGGCAAAATCACTTCTGCCCTCGTATCTGGCTTAAGATAGACAGAGACTTCCAACTGGCTACCAAATTGATTGAGCAGTTTTTCTAATTGCCAGGAAGTTTGCAGGCTTATACCAAATAATAATAGTAAGACAGTCACAGTACTGACAGCTGCCCAGTTCATCCATCCCCCACGTTGCAAACCCAAAAAAGTTTCTTTGAGCAGATAGTCAAGTTTAGTGACCAATTTCGTCATTTGATACCCCAGTGTTTTTAAGAAAATAATAGTATCTTTTATACTCGCAGAGTTGATAGATAGCCAGAGAGATACCTAAATATCATGACTACAGGATTAAGATCATAAGGTTCTTTGAGAATGGAGTGAAGCCGCAGTCGAAGTGATAAAGTTTGCACCGAGACGAACGGGGATAGCATTTCCATAGAGAGGTATAGGCGTTGCATTTCTTGATGGTGGGTTTTACCCAATTTAGCTAGGGGACTAGAATTGTTAAGATTAAAGAACTCAGAAAATATTGAAACCTAGCCCACACAGGTGAGTTACAGGATTATGCCTATAGAAATCGCTGTTGAGAAAAAAAAGTTACAAAAGCCGCCATTAGAACTTCATTACCTGGGCGATCGCGTTCTTCGTCAAGGAGCAAAGCGCGTATCTAAAGTAGACGATGAAATTCGTCTACTGATACGTGAAATGCTGCAAACCATGTACAGTAAGGATGGCATTGGCTTGGCTGCACCTCAAGTGGGAGTTCACAAACAACTCATTGTCATCGACTGCGAACCAGATAACCCAGCTAACCCACCACTGGTCTTAATTAACCCCACGATCAAACAGTTCAGCCGTGAGATCTGTGTGGCGCAAGAAGGATGTTTGAGTATTCCAGGGGTTTACATGGATGTGAAGCGTCCGGAAGTTGTCGAAATTTCTTACAAAGACGAACATGGGCGTCCCCGAACATTAAAAGCTGGAGATTTACTTGGACGCTGTATTCAGCACGAGATGGATCACCTCAATGGCGTGGTATTTGTAGATCGTGTAGAAAACTCTTTGGCTTTGACGCAAGAGCTGTCTAAGCATGGCTTTTCACATCAGGCTGTAAAACCAGTAGCATAGGGTGGTTAGATCGTGAATATAATGACTCCAAAAAGCGGCTTATTCCTGGCTGGTTCTTGTATTGCAGCCATAGCCGCAGTAGGTTCAATGTTTGAACTCGCTTCTGGACAACCAGACTTGGGTACTCAAACAACTGCAATTATCCTAGCAATAAGCATTCCACTGACAGGATTATTTTTCGTTGCTGCAGTTAGGGATGCTAAAGCTAATATTAAATAAGCATCAGGTATAAACTAAGGAAAAGGAAAAAGAAAAGAGAAAAAATAAATACTTTGACTTTTTGCCTTTTCCCTTTTACTAAAAGCTCATAATTTCGTTGCAATTCCTGATTATATACTTCAGTAAGCAACTCATATTTTTGAGTCAAAAGGTCTTTTGAGCGTAATCGTGGGTCAACAGTATTCTAAATTTTTCTATTACTGCAGAAACTACTTTTTAATCTAAAATGTTCCTCAATTATGTGGGCTTCATGAAATCTACATAAAATTTGCCAATTGCCTTGGTAGGGTAGATTGACAGTATATTTTATTCCTTATAGTTGACTTCGTATTTACTGCGCTTCATTTTCCATAGACAAAAATGGACAACCCTCTACAATGTCTACTCGTAAAACTCAAGATCTGGGTGTATTTTTGCGGCTAGACCGAAGAACTTGGGTAAAACTGAGTTGAACGGGAAGCCGCTAAAAATACGAAGG
>JAAUSC010000209.1 GCA_012031965.1 Scytonema sp. RU_4_4 | reverse complement strand
AAAGCGATCGCCCTTCCCCAATGACACTACACTAACCAAGAGTAATACGCGTGTTGCATTCATGACTTACACTCACCCTCGCCCTACTCGGCGATCCCTCTCCTTAGCAAGGAGAGGGAAAGATTTTAGCGCAGCTAAAAGCGAGGGTGAGGTGAAAAGCGATCTGGTGTGTACACGGTAGATTAAGGAGAGGGGCAGGTGGTGAGGTAATTTAGCCGCAACTTGGTATAACAGTGATAGCTGCCATCAATATATATGGAAAGCATATGCCAAGACGAGAGCGATCGCCACGTCCCCCTATCCTCAAACCAACTGAAACGTACACTTTCCGCAGTTACTTTCTGATGAAGTTTGCGCCAGCGGATATTCTACAGGAGTTGGGAGTAAGTTTGGTTAGGGAAACAATCAATTTACCAATGGCTTCCTCCAGTCAATTTACCAGACTCCCAGACTTGCGCCAGCGCTTAGAAGAAGGAATTGTCCGTGTAAGCTTAACCAGTGAGGCGGCGCGACGTGAAGTCCTCATTGCTCCTATCCTTTTGGAAGTAGCGCACATTACAGAAGCTACAGTAAATATTGAGTACCCAATCGAAGTCGATCAGTTTCTCAGAGGAGAGTTGGACTACTATATACAATCAAAACACAGTGTGCTGGTTGTGGAAGCAAAGCAGGCAGACTTAACACGGGGATTTACTCAATTAGCGGCTGAGTTGATTGCTCTTGATAGTTGGGTGGAGTCGGAAGACTCGATTCTTTATGGTGCTGTGACAACAGGTGATATTTGGCAGTTCGGGAGTTTTCATCGTTCTTCACGGGTAGTCACTCAGCATTTGATGCTGTATCGAGTTCCTACGGATTTGGAAGTCTTGATGCAGATTTTAGTGGGGATTTTGATGGAGGGTTATAAGTAGTCGTGCAAAATTAAATATACAATGTCATTGCGAATGGAGCGGAGCGGAATGAAGCAATCTCCCCTAACCACAAATCACTACAATAGAACGCAACTTGGTATTAGCAGTGGTAGCAAAATCGGGTTTGATGAGTCGGATAACTGTTCGATTTTGCAACCTACCAAGCTATCCGACTCGGTTTGATTTTCGGAGATCGTTACCAACCTCACTGGAGTAGGTCTGGACTCTTCTTGGTACGCCCGATAAATTCCCACTTATCAGCTCTGACAGCAGAAGAGTGCTGAGCGCCGACACGACAACCCGAAAGCCGATATTGTCGTTCCTGTTGTCGCGCGGGTTCCTATTGCGGTTCGCCGAGCGGCAGTTCCTCGGGTTGTTGTTCCACGAGCCACCCCGCAGCAGCCGGAATTGCCCACCCCATTGTTGAGATTAACATATCGTGCTATTCTTGGAGTAACCACTAGATCATAATGTTCTTTTATTATTGATCTTAGGCTCTTCTAAAAGCTGGTCAATTCCCACTTGACTAATTGGTTAGTCTTTTGTTAAGCTTAAATGTAGCAAAAAAAATTGATCGCGCAGAGCGCGACAAAGAGAAGAAAAAAGAGGAAAGAAAAGAAGGGCAAAGGGCAAAAGAGGAAAAGTGTAAAGGGCTAAGAAGACCTGAGCGCCGACACGACAACCCGAAAGCCGATATCGTCGCTCCTGCCGTCGCGCGGGAACCAAGCGCGGTTCGCCGAGCGGCAGTACCTCGGGTTGAGGTACCACGAGCCACCCCGCAGCACCCGGAATTGATTATCATTCTCACTCAACCATGCACTACCATCACTAGGCGCTCCATCGTAGTTGTCATGCCAAGTATCTAAACACCATTCCCAAACATTTCCATGCATGTCGTACAATCCAAAGGCATTTGGAGGGAAACTACCCACATCTGTTGTTTGCTGACGGTATTCGCCTTTGGGTCCGGAACCATAGGTATAGTTTCCGTGGTAGTTTGCTAAAGCTGTCGTTACAGTCTCCCCATAATGAAACGGGGTCGTTGTCCCTGCACGACAGACATATTCCCACTCTGCCTCACTGGGCAATCGATAACGATAGCTTTTACCTATTCTTTGAGATAGTTTATCACAAAATTCGCTCGCTTGCTCCCAACTTACATTTTCAACAGGTCGTTTCGCCCCTTTGAAGTAAGAGCGATTGTCGCCCATAACAGCCTGATACTGTTCTTGAGTCACAGCAAACCTACCCATGAAAAAGGATTGAATGGTAACAGTGTGCTGTGGACCTTCGTCTGACTCTCGCTCCTTTTCACTTGGCGGCGAACCCATCACAAACTGACCGCCAGGAATTTCTACCATCTCCAAGGTAATGCCATTGCCCAAATCTTCTGTAAAGAAATTTGCCTGAGTGGGGCGGCGATTGGTGATATTTCCTCGCTCATCGACGGTGACGACTTGAAATTGAACGGTTTGCAGGGAGACTCGCTCTGGAGTTGGTGCGGGAGACGAGATTGGTTGAGGCGTTTGTTGTGAACTATTTTGAAACAGACGTCCTCCGACAACAGCCAAACCTAACCCAACGCTTCCCCAACCCAGATATTGAATCATCTGTCGCCGCGATAAATTCGTTGCTTTTATTTGTTTGGGAATAGGCAAACTTATTCCAGCAACTCTGATTTTGTTTTCTTTCCCAAGCGCTTTGCTAAGTTCATTTTTTGCAGCTTCCAAATCACCACCAGCAAACTTTTTCATCCCACGAGCATAAATCAACAGCGGTTGAAATTCTTCCAATCCGCCTAGTGGTTCTGCCAATGTTTCTACCAATGATGCTAATCGTAGTAAATCAGACCCATCATTTTGATAAGCTCTGGAAAGAGCTAATGCCAGTTCTCGAACTGCCTCACTCGCTTGCGTAGGCATATATGCTAAAGCTATCCACCGTTGAGCCTGGGCAAAGTCCCGAATATCGGGATCATCACTCTGAAGTTGTTGTCGGATATAGTCCAGCAAGAAGTTTGATAGTTCATAAATCCGCTGTTGACCAAACTTTTCATCTTCCTTCAATCGACTGAGCAGCGCATTTCGCACTACGACATCCATCTCATAAAGTTCATGCCCAACTTCATCGCATAAGCTAGAAAGCAATAAATCTGCTACGGCTATCCAGGGAATGCTTAACACTTCACCATAAATATCCCTCTGAAAGTTAGCCCACAGACGATATAACAAATCAGATGTCAGTGCTAAAGGAAAAGCAGCATGATACGCCAAATACAGGTGTACTTTTCCGAAACGTTTCTCAAAAACCTCAATGCGTCGCTTAGCAACTTCAGGTTTCATCTTGCTCATTTTTTCCGCCCCTCATAGTTCGTAGGGCGTCCGCGCAGCACACCAATCGCATCCTGCATACCTCGGCGGCTAAGCTCAAACATTGGTACTAAATGTGCAATCTCGCCAGATGTTGTACCAAACCAACGCTTTTTTGGCATGGGGTTAAGCCAAGCAACGTAACGTACTCGCTGTTTTAATTTAGCAAGAAATTCTTTTGTTAATTCATAGCGTTCTTTATTGTAGCCGCCACGAGCCGCACCAGCATCACTAAAAATCAACACAGCTGTCCGTTCAGAGCAAACATAAGTCACGACATTGCTGATTAACTCTGCTTCCTGATGATGAGGATCACGGTAAAGATATTCTACGGGGCAATTGTGAAAGTAGTAAATACCAGGGTTACCCAAACGACCTCCAAGTAATGCTGTTTCTGCCAATCGACGCGACAGTGCATCAAAAGGTACCATTGAGCCATCTTGGTCAATGAGTAAAAGCATTTCAGCACGGTTAACACGACGTGGAACTAACACAGGTTCGAGTAATAAACCAAGGCGTCCAATTTGGTTTACTGTTGCTTCCACATCAAACTCTGTTGCTGCTCCCTCACGTACTGGGCGGCGCAAGTAGCGCCAAATCTGTTTCATTTGCCGCTCATTTACAGGAAAATATTCAGTGGTCAAGATGAAACGACTGTCAAAAAATTTCTCATTTTTGCTAGTCGCTTGTAGCACTGCTTGAGCAACTTGTACCTCATCTTTTATTGTTTGTGTTAATTCCACAGGTAGAGCGGAAGTTGGCAAACTCGGATTTGATTTACGAATGAAATGACTCTGTTGTTGGCGACTCCTTTGTTTTGCAACCCATCGGAAAAGTATATAACCAACACTCAAGGTTATGACCGATAGCAACGTCCAAGAAATAAAATTTGGTTGATTTCTATTTGTGTTAGGCTGTGGTTTTTGGATAGGGGTTGGAATCAGTGTTGCTGTCTGGGTTCCTATAATAACCGGCGTGTTTGACGAGATAACAGTTGGTGCTTTTGAGGTTGAGGAATTTTCCTGAATTTGCTCTTTGGAGGTGCTTCTAACACCTAAGACAATTGCGACTCCTAAAAACCCTAAAATGACGTAGCGAATCATCACAGAAATCTTACGCCGTCCAGATTGGGTTTTCGCACTTGGCAAAACATCGCCAATCACTCTTTCAAACTGATACTCAAATAACCGCTTTTCCTCAGCAGATTTCACCCACAATGTCTGACACAAACGCTTCAAAGCCCCTTTGTCACTCATCCCAAAACCAGCTTGCATCGCTCGCAAAACCGACTGATACTCATCAATCCCAAGAGGTAAGCCTGCTTCCCGTAGACGAGTGAAAAGTTCTTGGAGTGGTAATTCATTCACGTCCACGGTTTTGCCAATTAACTAAACAACCTTTTATCGGAGCATATCAAAACAAGATAGAGTAAAACCGACAGTCAGTTATCCATAAGAATAGCTATCTTTCATATGCAACCTCTTGAAGTCTGACAGCTTGCCCCCTATCCTTTTTCCGTCAACTCGGATTTCCAATCTTGTGCTTGACTGCACTACAACACGACCAGCTACACCTTTCCCGGAAGCAATATCACCAGTGTTCCATCCGTGTGTGTAGCTAGTACGTGGTTTTGAGCAAGGAAAACCAAACTTATTAATCCGGCATAACCTTCTGGTTCCTTTCCCTGTTGATTTAACTAACAACGGTTTTGTAGTTAATACTGACAACTTCTCGGCTATACCAACACACGCTGCATCAATCCAATGTGTTTTGGGTAATTGCAACTTAGTGCGGTTAAATTTTGTCCTTCCACCTGAGCCTGTCGTGACAGGTAATTCAGTACTTTTCAAAACGTTGAACAAGCAAGAGCGAGTCGTGTTAACTGCGGCAGCATCCTTTAAAGGACGTTTCGCTTGAGATAGAATTCGTTTCAAGACTTCTGGCTTTTTAGCTAAGAACTTCTCAATATCCTGCGTTCCCTTTTTCTCATTGCACTTTTGACAAGCTAAGCACAAGTTGCTTATTCTGTTGGTTCCACCTTTCGCTTTTGGTTTTATATGCTCAACTTGTAACGCGACATTTTCAGCACCACAGTAAGCGCATTTTCTTTCCCATTTATTGAGAAGATATTCTCTAACCTCGTAACCTTGAAGTTCACCTTGTTGGTATTCAAGGTCTGATATTTCCGGGTTCTCCAATTGTTGTAAGTCAAATCGTACTAGCTCTTGAACAATTGCAGCTATGGGAGCGAACTGACACAATCTTTTTACCCAAGTTTCAGTAGTTTGAACGCGATGTCTTAGACTGGGAGCTAACCAACCATTGGGGCGCTTACGGTTAAGAAATCTAGCTTCACGATAACGAGTATGTCTAGCTCTGTTTCCTCTACGAACACCCTTTCGAGTTTCCAGGCTATCTTTAATAGCTTGTCCTCTATGGTGCAACTCCATTCCCCAAATAACTTCGTCTCGATTATTTACCAATGCAATACCAGTAACTTTTGAACCTGGATCTATCTTTAAAGTAATGGGATAAGTAACAATATTTTCTACTACCCGATTCATAATCAAGGTAAATGGGTGATAGCGAAAAACGGCTGCTTTATTAGATGCTAAAAGTTTCTTGGCATGAGAGGGATGAATCGGATTCATCGGCGTTTTGTTGGAATCTATCAGAAAAACAAAGTTTGACATATTTTAATTTGGTCGGTTTGACCATTCCTTATTCCTAAGTAATGTTTGCTTCAACCTTGTTGTCCAAGCTTTTTAAGCTAAAAGCACTTCTCTTGCGAGATGTTTAACTAGTAGCGACAGAGCAAAAGACTAGCGAATCTTAGGGTGTCGTGACTTGGATAACGTTTACCCCGTTAAAGGTGGTTTGGTTCACATTTGCACTCCAATTACTACGATTTCAAATGCTCCCTCAAATGACGAATATGATCATCCCAACTTTTCAGCAACACGCCTGCAAATGGAAGCTTACCATCCAATTTTGCCAAAACTTCATCTTGTGGATAGCGTCGCAGCACCCGAAACCAATCAATCAATTCACTGGTACTCACTTTCTTACCACCTTCCCCTTTATCTTTCCGCATTTCTTCCCGCAGCTTTAAGAAGCGAACGACAGCTTTATCTACTAACGCTTTCGGTGAATCAGGAAAGTGGTTATTCACAATTTCTACTAATTTTGGGGGGCTGGGAAATTCTACGTAGTGAAACAAACACCGCCGCAAGAAAGCATCTGGTAAATCTTTTTCGTCGTTACTTGTGATAAAAACTATGGGCGGTGCTTTTGCTTGGACTTCCTGTCCTGTTTCCTCAACAATAAACCGTTGCTCATCAAGTTCTAATAACAAGTCGTTGGGAAAGTCAATGTCAGCTTTATCAATTTCGTCAATTAATACCACCGTCCGCTGTTCGTTTTGAAAAGCACGTCCCAATGGTCCCCATTTCACATAAGTCGCTGGATCGCTAATCCGTGGGATGTCCTCATCTTTGATGATACGACCTGTCGCAGCTAATTGAGCATCGCGTAAGCGAGTGACCGCATCATAATTATAAAGACCATCCTTTGCGCGAGTGGTAGATTTGATGTACCAAGCTTCCAAAGGTAAACCAAGTTCATAAGCCACAGCACGAGCTAATCTTGTCTTCCCGCATCCCGGTTCCCCCTTGAGCAAAAGTGGTCGTTCGAGGTAAATTGCTAGATTAACAGCTTCTATTAATTCCTCATTCGGCAAGTAAGGATACAATAATTGCCCAGTTGTATCTCGTTCTCCTACCTGCGGCTGCACTTTGCCAGTGTATTCAAGTTGTTTTTGAGTTATATTTTTAACCATCTTTCCCTTTCTTCATACCAGTTACAGCCGCACCGATGACAAATTTCTGAAAATGCGAGTTCTGGAACCCCGTTTTCACTATTTTCCAAAATTTCTTTGACTAAATCTTCTATTTGATAGATGACTTCAACCAGAGGTAATGTGTTGAACTCTGTCTCAACTGTCTCAAGCCAGTCAGTGAGAGTGCGATCGCAAAACGGATTAATAATTGGCAGTTTAATTGGAACTCTCGGTTCCCAAGTTGGTTCTACTTGTTCAACAAACATGGTATCCTGACAACCGACACAGCCTTCATAATCCACCAAAAACATCAGTAACTGGTATTTTGTTTGAGAAACAACCTCTCGTGCTTGACTCGCCAACGGTAACCAAAATTCGTCAAGTAGCTCTTGCAAGTACCCTTCTGGCATACAATCCACATCATGAAAGACAAGGATGACATTCTGCGTCTTCCACCAGTGAAAGACTCGTTCAGCAATTTCTGTAGGTGAGTGTTGTCTTCCCAAGCCAACACGTCCGCCAAGTTCACGCCATAAGCACGAAATATCTCTTCTGCGTCCTATCCGGTCAAGTTCAATTCGCACCATCTTGCCCATTGTACCGAAGCGAATATGCTGTGTGACTAATCGATTCAGTAACCAACGTTGTCCATAATCTAGTAAACCGTGGATGAGAAAAGCCCCTATTGACTGTGCTTTAAGGAATTTGAGGAATGAGCGCACTTGTTCTCGGTAACCTAATTTCAATAAAGCACGGTATAACTCTTCACTCCAAGCTACTGATGCTAAATGCTCAATCTGTTGTATTATTTTATAGCGTTCACCCTCAGCTTCTTCAATCTGCTTTTGGAGACTGAAAAGAGCTACAGCCTCTATTGCTGTGACTTTTGCCTTCTGTAGAAACAGTATCTTCTCTTCTAGCAAATTCAGTATTTTTTGTAGTTCTTCACGTTGATTCATGTATATATTGAACAGAGAGCATAACTCAATTGCTTGTTTTGGGCGTTTGCAGTGGCTGCTCAAGTTCCTTATGGCTACAACACCAAGATATGCTGTTACGAACTAGCATGAGGTTGGTATACACACTCTCTTTAGTTTTATTGGAAATGTTTAAGACTGATTTCAGCAAGCTTATCCCATCCTTCCTCAGCTTCTCTAAAAAGCTATTTGTTGCTCGTTGGCGTTCTCTGGTGTTGCTATTGATAGGAGTCTATCTACCTTTGCAAATCTTTGGGCTGTTGGCATTAGAGGTATGGAAGAATGAAGGTGGTTTTCCGTGGGATGTACCTACTCTTGTGGCTATTCATTCTACAGCAGGGGCGCAACTTGATGTTATCGCCGTCACGCTGACTCAGTTTGGGTCGATTCGGATTGTCTTTCCTGTTGTCGCTATTATAGGACTGGTGTTGTTAATCCAAAGACGGTGGCGATCGCTCACCTATCTACTCACCACTGAGATCGGAAGTGCCATCATCAACCGCACAGCTAAGGAATTCATGCATCGAGTGCGTCCTCACCTTTGGGAATCACTTGCTCCTGAGTTTAGTTTCTCATTTCCCAGTGGTCATTCTATGACAAGTATGACGCTAGTAGCAGCTCTGGTCATTTTAACGTGGGGTAGTGTTTGGTGCTGGGTTGTTCTCATTGCTGGGAGCTTATTTGTATTAGCTATTGGCTGGACACGACTTTATTTGGGGGTTCACTTTCCTAGTGATATTCTGGCAGGATGGATGGTTTCTATAGCCTGGGCAATTGGCGTGAGTTTTGTTATCAAACCTCATGTGACTAAGGACAGCATTGTCAGTGAAACTCCTCCAGCAGAGGAAACAACATTACTTCCAGAGGAAACGCAGTTGATAGGTGAGGACTAAGAGTTCATCTCACGTGATGACGCAAAGTTGTAGAGATGCGTTAGCAAAACGGCACGAATAGATCAATTCATGCCGAATCTTTAGATCTTCCACTAGACTTTTTCTTAGTTTTTCATTTAAAGTACGGTTATAACATAGAAATTATGAATATTTATGAAAAATCTCCCAATCGTCAGTCAGGAGTCAAGCTTAGCAGAACAAATAACTCCAAAGCAGTTACAGTTGACTGCTCTTGAGGACTGGAAACAAACTACGTTTAAGAAACTCAGAGGCGGATTTTTTCTAGTTATTGGATATTTACTGTCACCGCTAT
The DNA here is from genome assembly GCA_012031965.1 of Scytonema sp. RU_4_4. Taxonomy (GTDB): domain Bacteria; phylum Cyanobacteriota; class Cyanobacteriia; order Cyanobacteriales; family Nostocaceae; genus Brasilonema. The sequence continues at coordinate 3,026 of JAAUSC010000209.1, read as the reverse complement.
GTTGGTGGAATGACCTGTTATTTAATTTGCCAATTGCTTATGGTTTTGGGTATGTCTGTAGTTTATTTTATCCAAAGTTACTGTTGCCTTGCTCAGTTATAGGGTACTGGCTTTCTAACATTGTCGGTATCCTCTTGATGCAATTCGGAGCAATGGATGTTCTACCCAATCAAGACAAAGAGCGTAATTTGAAAAAAGAATTGCTTACGGGTTTAATTTCCTCAACAGTCTATACTCTTGTGATTCTGGCATTAGTTCAGTTGAAAATTCTAGACGCTCCTATTCCATTATTGGGTAGTTAGTTTATTTTGGTGCGTTACGCTCATGCTAACGCACCTATATCACTAAAATATTTTTTACACATATTTAACAGTAAACATTTATTGTAAGTATGTAACTAGCTGCTCTCCTGCTGTATCAATGTGTTTTTTGAGTAGCCTAACAGCAGCTTTCGTATCGTGCTGTTGACAAGCTTGTAATAATTGATAGTGCTCCTTTTGGGAGCGTTCTAAGTAATCCATCTGACTCATTTGAAACCGAACATAACGGTCTACATTCAAGTGTAGGGTTTTAATTAGCGTTAGTAGCCGAGGACGTTCAGCAGTCTCATAAAGCGTTTCATGGAATTCCCAGTTTAGTTTTGCAAGCATTCCTGCGTCAGTTGTCTGGTCTGTCTTTTCTAAAATAACAGTGGCTTTTTCTAAATCTGATGCGGTTAGCTTGGGAATTGCTAATTGAATTGCTTTCACTTCCAATGCGCTCCTAATCTCGAAGATTTCTTGCGCTTCTCTTGGAGAAAGTGCTGATACCGTTGCTCCGCGATTGAGATGGAGCGTCACTAATCCTTCTGCTTCAAGCTGACGTAGAGCTTCTCGCACAGGAATGCGACTGACTCCAAACTGAGTCGCAATTTCATCCTGTCTGAGGGATTGTCCTTCCTGAAAAATTCCCCGCACAATTGCTTCTCGCAAAGCGTCCGCAATTAAATCTGGGGTACTGCGTTGTTGTTGCAGCACATTGGCTGCTAAGTCATTTAAGTTCATAATTTATATTGTATACATTTTTTGTATACAATATTCAAAGAATCAAAAGAATTTGTCTAACAATCCCCTCTATTGATACCACGGGAGACAATGATGAGCATTCAACTTCAACCAGACCAAATCATTATCTTTGACACAACGCTACGAGATGGTGAACAGTCGCCAGGTGCAACGCTGCTGGTGGAAGAGAAACTGGCGATCGCTCATCAACTATCTCTCTTAGGTGTTGATGTGATTGAAGCCGGATTTGCCGTAGCAAGTCCTGGAGATTTTGAAGCTGTTAGAACAATAGCTCAACAAGTCGGCGTATTGGGCGGACCTATTATTTGCAGTTTAGCAAGAGCCATTCGCCAAGATATTCAGGCGGCTGCTGAAGCATTACAACCCGCTGCTCATCCGAGAATTCATACTTTCATTTCAACTTCAGATATTCACCTGAAGTACCAGTTGAAAAAGTCTCGGAGTGAAGTTGTGGCGATCGCCGAAGAAATGGTTACCTATGCCAAGTCTTTTGTAGAGGATGTGGAATTCTCACCGATGGATGCAAGCCGCACTGATCCAGAATTCCTTTACCAGATTTTAGAACGAGTGATTGCTGCAGGTGCAACCACCATCAACATTCCCGATACCGTCGGCTACTGCACACCCAAAGATATGGCGGCTCTTATTCAGGGTGTTCAAGAAAATGTGCCTAATATTCATCAGGTCATTCTTTCGGTTCACACTCAAAATGATTTGGGTTTGGCGACGGCGAACGCCTTGACAGCGATTGAAAATGGCGTGCGTCAAGTAGAATGTACCGTGAATGGGATTGGTGAACGAGCAGGAAATGCAGCGCTCGAAGAGATTGTCATGGCATTACAAGTTCGTAAACCTCATTTCAATCCCTACTTTGGTCGTCCGGTTGATTCCGATGCACCTTTGACAAATATCAAGACACAAGAGATATACAAAAGCTCTTGCTTGGTTTCGCAATTCACAGGAATTCTGGTTCAGCCCAATAAAGCCATTGTCGGAGCAAATGCTTTTGCCCATGAATCTGGAATTCACCAAGATGGGATTCTCAAACATCGGCAGACCTATGAGATTATGGAAGCTGGTGACATCGGTCTTTCTGAAAACAGAATTATTTTGGGTAAGCACTCTGGAAGGAATGCTTTCCGAACCAGACTCCAGGAATTGGGGTTTGAGTTGAACGAAGCAGATTTGAACAAAGCCTTTATGCGGTTCAAGGAAATTGCTGATAAGAAAAAGGAAATGTCCGATTGGGATTTAGAGGCGATTGTTCGGGATGAAACGCAAATTCAGGTAGACAAGGGCTTTCAACTCGAACATGTCCAAGTCACCTGTGGAGATTGCACCTGTCCAACAGCAACCATTACAATTGTGACTCCCAACGGAGAAATTTCAACGGATGCAGCAGTGGGAACTGGTCCAGTAGATGCTGTTTATAAAGCAATCAATAGAGTTGTGCAGATTCCCAATCAACTGATTGAGTTCTCCGTCCAGTCTGTGACTGGTGGAATTGATGCTCTGGGAACAGTCACAATTCGCTTACAGTATCAGGAGCGCATTTTCTCTGGACAGGCTTCTGATACTGATATTGTAGTGGCAGCAGCTTATGCGCATATGAATGCACTGAATCGCCTCTATCGATTTTTGCAAAGGCAGACAAAGAACTCGCAGTCTTCGACTCCAGACTCTGCACCAGTTCATAAATGAGAAGGCAGAAGTACGTTCGGCTTCAAGCCGTGCCGCAGGCTCAGGCAGAAGGCAGAAGGGAAACCCCATAAATAAATGATGTTGTTGGTCAATTCGTGATGGCTTTGACCCCTCATTGACTCGTTCCTAGCCTCAGGCTGGGAATGCAGGCTTTGAGGCTCTGCCTCAACCAAGATAGCAGAGGCAGAGCCTCTTGTAGCGCATTCCCATGCTGAGCACGGGAACGAGAGGTTAGAGGGGTGTGACCCTTACGAATTGATG